>DATCNE010000126.1:0-8918 GCA_036565395.1 Dermatophilaceae bacterium | reverse complement strand
GCTCGCCCGCTTGTCGGCCATGGCAAGCAGGCGACGGATTCGGCCGGCCACGGCGTCCTTGGTCATCTGAGGCTCAGCGAGCTGGCCGAGCTCTTCGAGGCTGGCCTCCTTGTGCTTCAGGCGGAGTCGGCCGGCTTCGAGCAGGTGGTCCGGGACGCCATCGCCCAGAATCTCCAGCGCACGCTCGACCCGAGAACCGGCTGCGACTGCCGCCCTCGCGGAACGGCGCAGGTTGGCGTCGTCGAAGTTTGCCAGCCGGTTGGCGGTCGCCCGCACCTCGCGCCTCATGCGACGCTCCTCCCACGCCATCACCGCGTCGTGGGCGCCGAGTCTGGTCAACATGGCGCCGATCGCGTCTCCATCGCGGATGACGACGCGGTCCACCCCGCGCACCTCGCGGGCCTTGGCCTGAGTGCCCATTCGCCGTGCAGCGCCCACCAGCGCGAGTGCGGCTTCGGGGCCGGGGCAGGTGATCTCGAGGGCTGAGGACCGTCCGGGCTCGGTCAGGGATCCGTGTGCGAGAAACGCACCGCGCCAAGCGGACTCGGCGTCGCAGACCGATCCGCTGACCACCCGTGGCGGCAGGCCACGCACCGGACGCCCGCGGCCGTCTATCAGCCCTGTCTGTCGAGCCAGTGCCTCACCGTCCTGAACGACGCGGACGACATAACGACTGCCGCGACGAAGTCCGCCGGCCGCCAGGACGAGGATCTCACTGCGGTGGCCGTAGATGTCGGCGATGTCCTTGCGCAGCCTGCGGGCGGCCGACGCAGTGTCCAGCTCTGCCTCGACCACGATCCGCCCCCCGACGATGTGCAGCCCCCCGGCGAACCGCAACGTTGCCGCCACCTCGGCCTTGCGACAGCAAGGCTTCGTTACCGTGAGCCGACTCAGCTCGTCCTTGACCTTCGCCGTCATCGCCATGCGCGCCATCCTGCCACTCGCCCGCCGCTCAGTCAGCCACTCACTTGGATGAGATGAAACGCGCTTCACACCGATGGATCGCTTCACACCGATGGATACGATATGCCGTGAACTGGCCCACCGACGTCAGGACAGATGCCATGACCTCCAGCTTCACGATGCCTACCTCGCTCCGGAGAGCCGCCGACGAGGCAACCGGATTCATGCCTTCCGACGAGGGAACCGAGCTGTTCAACCAGGCCTGCGTTGCGTTGCTCCACGGCCCGGCCCTGGAGATCGGCACCTACTGCGGCAAGTCGGCGATCTATCTGGGCGCTGCGGCCTCACTCGTCGGCGGCACCGTCCTCACGGTCGATCATCACCTCGGCTCCGAGGAGCACCAGCCCGGCTGGGAGTACCACGACGCCACGTTGGTCGACCCCCGGTTCAACCGGTTCGACACTCTTGGTCGCTTCCGGGAGACGCTGGCAGGTGCCGGGCTGGAGGAGTATGTCGTCGCGATCGTCGGGAGTTCAACCACCGTCGCAGCACTCTGGAACACTGCATTGGCAATGCTTTTCATCGACGGCGGGCATTCCGACGAGGCGGCTCAGAACGACTACATCGGATGGGCACGGTGGGTCCGGGCCGGTGGTCGGCTACTTATCCACGACGTGTTCCCCGATCCAGCGGACGGCGGCCAGGCGCCATACCGGATCTTCAGACGGGCGCTGGACAGCGGCGCCTTCGAGGAACGAGGGGTCGTGGGGTCACTTCGTGTTCTCGAGCGTGTACGTGGCAATGCTGGCGACCCGGTCGGCTGATGGCGCTGCATCACGGCAACCGCAGTCATCTCCGACGATGTCCTGGATCTGTGGCAGACCCTCGCCTCGGAAGAGACCTGCTCCGCCAGTGGCGTTGCTGAGGGCGTCGACGGCCAGGATCACTGCGCCCGCCGTCCAGCTGCTCTGCTCGACGGGCCAGCGAGCGCCATCGGCATAGACATATCCGGTCCAGTAGGCACCGTCGTCCTCGCGCAGGTGTTGCATCGAGGACACCATCGCGACAGCGCGGTCCATGTCGCCCACGACGTCGAGCGCGAGTGCGAGCTCGGCGGTCTCCGCCCCGGTGACCCACGGGTGGTCATCGACGCAGCGAGCGCCCAGGCCGGGCACCACGAAGTCTTCCCAGCGCTGGTCCAGCCGCGCCATGGCTCTGCCGCCTTCGAATGGTCCTGCGAGAACGGGGTAGTACCAGTCCATCGAGAAGCAGTCCTTGCGCTCGAATGCTTCGGGATGGAGCCGCAAAGCGTGACGCAGCAGCCCCGCGGCAAGCTCCCAGTCCGGTTGCGACTCGCCCATCAGCTCGGCCAGTGCCAGCCCGCAACGCAGGCTCAGGTAGATGCTCGAGGAACCGGCCAGGAGCGCGGTCGCGACCGCCACGCCCCCAGCGCCACGAGCCCACACGATCTCGCCGCGCGGGCACTGCAGCGCCACGACGAACCCCAGCGCAGCCTTGACCGCCGGCCACGCCTGGGCCGTCGCGCGGTAGTCGGCCGTCACCAGCCAGCGATGCCAGACGCCGGTGGCCAGATAGGCACAGAAGTTGGTGTCAGACCCAGGGTCGGTCACCGTCCCCTGGTCGATGCGGATAGGCCAGGAGCCGTCGGGACGCTGGGTGTTCAGCATCCAGCCGTATGCCCGATCGGCCTCGATCCGGCGACCAGCCGCCGTCAGCGCCATCGCAGACTCGACGTGGTCCCACACGTCCGTATGTCCGCCCGCGAACCACGGGATGGCGCCGTTCGGTTCCTGAACCGCAGCGATCGCCGACGCGGTGCACGCGACCTGGTCGCTGGTCAGCACCCCTGCCAGCGACGGCACATCAGGCAACGGCACTGGCGCGCTCAGGCTTGCGTAGGTAGACCACGAGACTCTTGCCGATGAGGGGATTGAGCAGCCGGTCGGCAGTGCGGGTCAGCCACGGCTTGGACACGATGTCCCACACCAGCATCCGGTGGTACAGGTTTGGCAACGGGTGGTCCTGATTGTCAACGCCGACAGCGCATTTCAGCCACCAGTACGGCGCGTGCAGCCCGTGAACGTGGTCCGTACCGACCGCCACCAGGCCTGCCCTCGCGAGCTTGTCGACGAGCTCATGCCCGGTATAGATGCGCACGTGGCCGCCTTCGACCTCGTGGTAGGCATCGGACAGCGCCCAGCAGATCTTCTCCGGGAGGTATCGCGGCACCGTCACCGCCGCAGTGCCCCCCGGCCGCAGAACCCGTGCCAGCTCGGCCATCGCCAGCTCATCATCGGGGATGTGCTCCAGAATCTCGGCGGCCAGCACGCGATCGAAGTGACCATCCGGGAACGGCAGCTGTAACGCATCACCGGGCACGGACTCCGCGCTGCCTCCCGCGCCCGACTCGCCGGCCTCCCCCGCCTCCCGCATGGCTTGGAACATCGCGGCGACGGCAGATAGCTCCGTCTCGTCCTGGTCAAGGGCAACCACCTGTGTGCCACGGCGATAGAGCTCGAACGCGTGACGCCCGGCGCCACAGCCGAGATCCAGCACCCGGTCGCCGGGTTGTACACCCATTCGGTCAAAGTCAACGGTGAGCAAGGGTGGTATCCCTTCGGGTATCGGTGCGCGCGCCTGTATCTATGCGTGCGCCTGTATCGATGCGTGCGTTGACCATGACACGTTCGTAGGCGATCGCGGTCGCCACCGCGACGGAATGCCAGCTGTACCGCTCGAGCGCCCGACGTCGTCCGGCACGACTCATCGCCTCTCGTCGCGCGGGATCCTGGAGCAGTGCGCTGAGCGCTTTGGTCAGCTCGCCAACATCACCGGGAGTCACGAGGTCTGCACAGAGACCGTCCTCACCGACGACCTCAGGGATCGCGCCTCCTCGACTGACCACCAAGGGCGTACCGCAGGCCATTGCCTCGACGGCCGGCAGCGAAAAGCCTTCGTAGAGCGACGGAACACACGCGATCTCGGCGGAACCGATCAGCTCAGCCAGCTCAGTATCGCTGATGCCGTTGACGAAACGGACGGAGTCGGTGATGACCAGGTCCTCAACCAGGGTCTCGGTCACGCCGCCCGGGATCGGCTTGGTGACCAGAACGAGCTCGAGATCTCGTTCCGTGGCGAGCTTGGCAAAGGCCTCCAACAAGGTGGAGATGCCTTTCATCGGAGTGTCGGCGCTGGCCATGGCCACCACGCGTCCGGGCACTCGGGGCAGGGTTGGAAGCCGGAACACCTCTGGGTCCACGCCCAGCGGAATCACCTCGACCCGCCCGGGGTCGACACCGAACTCGGTCACGATGTCGCGCGCCGAGGAATGCGAGACGGTCAGGATGCTCGGCAACCTGCGGGCAACCCTGCCCTGCATGGTCAGGAAGCCGTACCACCGCCGCAGGCTGAGCCGACGCTTCCAGCCATCCGCGGCCGCAAGATCGGTGCGGCGGTCGATGGCGATCGGGTGGTGGATCGTGGACACCAGAGGTAGCCCGCCTGCACGCAACCGCAGCAAGCCATAGCCCAGGGTCTGGTTGTCGTGGACGACATCGAAGTCAGCGGCTCGACTCCTGAGCAACCGCGCCACACGAAGGCTGAAGGTCAGCGGCTCGGGGAACCCTGCGGTGTACATCGTTGCCACCTCGAGCACGTCGATGGCGTCGCGGAACTCGCGTCGGGCCGGAGTGCGGAACGGGTCCGGCTCGCGATACAGGTCGAGGCTTGGGACCTTGGTCAGTACCACGCCCGGATCGAGGTCGGGATACGGCTGTCCGGAGAAGACCTCGACGGTGTGGCCGAGCGCGACGAGCTCGCGGCTGAGGTGGCGGACATAGACGCCTTGACCACCGCAGTGAGACTTGCTGCGATACGACAGCAACGCGACGCGCACGGTGATACCTCCAGTCAGGTAGGTGGAACGTCCGTCAGCCGATGATGTCGCGGTATGCCGCAGCAAGCCGCAGGGAGTCATGGTGGCCCTGCTGCGCATTGTCGCTCACGCGGGCCAGGACCAGCTCTGCCCCCATCCCCTCGGCAACGCGTCGAAGCAACGGCTCGTCCTCGACGACGTCGGAGTCGGCGAGGACGACGTCCAGATGGAGGTCGGGGGCGTGTGCGGCCAGCACCTCGAGGTGGTTCGCGGCCGAGAGGCCCGCGGTCTCAAGGGTGTGCATGACGAGGTTGAGCGTCAGGATGCGCTTGGCCGGCGTATCCATGAGAGCGTCGCGGACGCCGGGAACCAGCAGGTGCGGCATGACCGACGTGAACCAGGAGCCAGGTCCAAGGATCACCCAGTCGGCGGCTCGAATGGCCGAGACCGCTTCGTCACACGCGGGCGGCTCCTCGGGGTTGAGCTTCACCGCCATGACGCGACCCCTGGTCGTGGCGACCTCCACCTGACCGCGGACCGTCGTGATCTCGAGCGGCTGGGTGGGGTCAGCGCCCATCACGCTTGCTTCGATGTTGAGCGGCACAGCGGCCATCGGCAGCACCCGACCCCGGGCGTTCAGCAACCGGCCGACCAGGTCAAGGCCGCCGACGGCGTCCCCGAGGAGGTCCCACAGCGAGACGATCAGCAGGTTGCCGACGGCGTGCCCGGCGAGCTGACCGTCGCCGGCAAACCGGTGTTGGAGGACGTCGCGCCACTGATGACCCCACTCGGTGTCATCGCACAGCGCCGCCAGTGCCATCCGCAGGTCTCCCGGTGGGAGGACGTCGAACTCGTCACGCAGCCGTCCGCTGGAGCCGCCGTCGTCGGCGACCGTCACCACCGCCGTGATCCGGTCGGTGACCAGTCGCAACGCCTCGAGCGACGCTGCAAGCCCGTGGCCGCCCCCGAGGGCGACGACGGCAGGTCGGGTCACTCGCGCCCCAGATCGCGGTGAACCAGGATCGTGCCCACGTCGTCGCCGTTCAGCCTGGCCGCGAGCTCTTCGGCGACGGCGACGGAGCGGTGCTTGCCACCGGTACAGCCCACGGCAAGGGTCACATAACGCCGTCCCTCGCGTTGGTAGCCGTCGGTCATCGGCGCCATCAGCTCGACCGCGCGGTCGACGAACTCCTTGGCACCGCGCCTGCTCATGACGTACTTGGACACTGCCGGCTCGGTGCCGTTCAGGGGCCGCAGCTCAGGGATCCAGAACGGGTTGGGCAGAAAGCGCATGTCGAAGACGAGGTCGGCATCGAGCGGAATCCCGTACTTGAAGCCGAAGGACATCACGGCGAGGCGCAGCCGTGGGCCGCCAGAGCCGGCGAAGATCTGGGACACCTTGGCCGAGAGCTGGTGGACGTTGAGGCCGGAGGTGTCGATCAGGACGTCGGCCTCGGCACGCAGGTCGCCCAGCATCTCGCGCTCGTGGATGATGCCGTCCAGCATCCGTCCCGTCCCTTGCAGCGGGTGGGGTCGGCGCACGCTCTCGAACCGCCTGACCAGGGCCTCGTCGGTGGCGTCGACGAAGATCACTCGCGGCTCCCAGCCCACCTCTCGCAGGGACTCCATCGACTCACGGAAGGCAGTGAAGAACCTACGGCTGCGGACATCGATCACGGCCGCGAGCTTGATGATGCCTTCTTCGGAGTGCGCCGCGGTCAGCGTCGCCATGGGCAGCATCATCTGGGGTGGGAGGTTGTCGACGACGTACCAGCCAAGATCCTCCAGAACGTTGGCCGCCGTGCTGCGACCCGCGCCGCTCATGCCGGTGAGGATGACCAGCTCGGCTCCATCGGGGCCAGATGTACCAGACGTCATCGCTGTCCTCGTTGTCTCGTCGGCATTCGATGGTCAAGCATGGCCTGTCACGCAAGAAGTCACTGTCATGTCAGCACCTCGCCCGTCGTCATGTCGACAGCCGAGGCGGTCTGGGTCGCCGGATCGTGCAGATGCACCTGAATGGTGTCAGCAAGAACGGTCCCTATGCCCGGAACTTCGCGAATCTGGTCAATTGAGGCCTCTTTGAGCTTCTTGACCGAGCCGAAGTGTCGCAGCAGCGCCTTGCGACGGCCATCGCCAAGGCCGGGGATGCCGTCGAGCACACTCGTCGTCATGGCCTTCGACCGCCGTTCACGGTGGAACGTGATAGCGAACCGGTGCGCCTCATCCCTCACCCTCTGCAGGAGGTAGAGGCCTTCGCTGGTGCGCGGAAGGATGACAGGGAACGACTGCCCGGGGAGCCACACCTCCTCCAGTCGCTTGGCCAGCCCGACCAGGGCGACGTCATCGATCCCGAGCTCGGCCAACGCAGAACGGGCGGCATTGACCTGGGGCAGGCCACCGTCGACCACCACGAGGTTCGGCGGGTAGGCGAATCGCCGCGGCTTGCCCGTGTCGGGATCGATCCGGCTCGGCCCCGGCTCCCCCGCAACCTCGTACGCCACGCGATCGTCCTCCACACCCTCGATGTCGCTGGCTTCGGCCCGGTCGTCGAGATAGCGCTTGAACCGCCGGGTCAGCACCTCGTGCATGGCTGCCGTGTCGTCTATCTGCGGGTTGCCCTCGCCCGGCTGACCCACCGCTCCCCTGACGATGAATCGGCGGTACTCGGCCTTCCGTGGCAGTCCATCCTCGAAGACGACCATGGACGCCACGACATTGGTGCCCTGCACGTGGCTGACGTCGAAGCACTCGATCCGCAGCGGTGCGCTGACCAGGTCGAGCCCTTCCTGGAGCTCCTGCAGCGCCACGCTTCGCGCCGTAAGGTCACCGGCACGGGTCACCTTGTGTCGAACCAGGGACTGCGCAGCGTTGCGCCTGACCGTCTCCATCAGCGCCCGCTTGTCGCCGCGCCGAGGCACCCTCAGGTCGACCTGGGCGCCCCGCAGCCTCGTGAGCCACTCGCGCATGTGCACCGGATCTGGCGGCAGCACGGGGACCAGCACCTCTCGCGGGACCCCCTCGGGCGACTCGCCGCCGTAGACCTGTTGCAGGAGGTGCTCGACCACCGAGGACAGGTCTTCCGCGTCCTCGGACCCACGCTCGACCACCCAGCCGCGCTGACCTCGAACCCGTCCGCCGCGGACGTGGAACACCTGAACCGCAGCCTCGAGCTCGTCGTCGGCAAGGGCAAACACGTCGGCATCGGTCGCATCGGCCAGCACCACGGCCGACTTCTCCAGCACCCTGGTCAAGGCCCCGATATCGTCCCGCATCCGGGCCGCCTGCTCGTAGTCGAGCTCGGCAGCGGCGGCCGTCATACGGGCTTCAAGACGCTTGACGAACCTGCCGGTGTTGCCGGCCATGAAGTCGCAGAAGTCCTCGGCGATCACCCGGTGCTCCTCCGCGCTGACCCGGCCGACGCAAGGAGCGGAGCACTTGTCGATGTAGCCGAGCAGACACGGTCGGCCGACCTGCGCGGCACGTTTGAAGACACCACTGCTGCAGGTGCGCAGGGGGAAGACTCGCAGCAGCTGATCGAGCGTCTCGCGGATCGCCCACGCCTGGGCATAGGGACCGAAGTATCGCGTCCCCTTGCGCTTGGCTCCCCGCATCACCTGAGCGCGGGGGAACTCCTCACCCATGGTGACGGCGAGGTACGGGTAGGACTTGTCGTCGCGGTACTTGACGTTGAAGCGCGGGTCGAACTCCTTGATCCAGGAGTACTCCAGCTGCAAGGCCTCGACCTCGTTGGACACGACTGTCCACTCGACGCTGGCACCGGTCGTGACCATCGATCGGGTACGAGGGTGAAGCGCCGAGATGTCCTGGAAGTAGGACGACAGACGCGAGCGCAGCGACTTGGCCTTGCCGACGTAGATGACCCGGCCATCGGCGTCGCGGAAGCGGTAGACGCCGGCGTCCAGAGGGATCTCCCCCGGTCGAGGGCGGTATGACGACGGGTCGGCCACAGCCTCACTCTACGAGGAGGGAGGGACCACGCAGACCTGTCGCATAACGACACTGCAACACATGGCCCTAGAACCTGCCAAATATCACTACTCTGACGTTACTCTTCAGCATCCCGCGGGTTTCGCGGCAGCCCGGGCTCTCCGGTCGA
>DATCNE010000125.1:0-5405 GCA_036565395.1 Dermatophilaceae bacterium | reverse complement strand
AGCCCATCCGGTCCAGGCTGTCGGGCCGGCGGCGAGCAGACCGGTGCCGATGAGCCTCTGGGCCGCGGCGGAAGAGTCGCGCCCTCCGAACAGGTCAAGCAGGGTGGCGGAAGTCCAGGTGCCGATCACGACGTCGGTCAGCAGCGGGTGGACCGCGTGGCCGAGCCAGTCGCCGCGCAACACCGAGGCTCGTGTCCCGGTCCCGAACAATGCCCGGACCGACGGCTCCAGTGCATGCACCGGTATGTCCAGCGCCGTGGCATCCTCGAGCCGCAGGGTCCAGCGCACGAGCTTGGGGGGCTTGTCGGTGGGGTTCATTCGTTCCTCCTCGGTTGCGTGCACCCTGAGAGGATATTTCCGGGGGCGCCGCAGAACCAACCTTGCCCCGTGGCACGGGCTAGATCAACCGGGACGACTACCTGCGCCGTCGCCCGGGGATCACCCACATGCGGGTCCGCTCGCGGCTGGAATGACTCACCTGGAGAGTCCGTGCATGAGAAGCGGATCCGGATCCTCGGTACGGGCCGGACTCGCGCCTCGTGGTCCCGTGCCGCTCAGCGGCCGGCGGGTGTGCAGATGCATGAACGGTTGCCGTCGGCGTCCTCGACGACCCAGTACGCCGGCGCCGCGCGGTCGCTGACGAGGCGCCCCCCTGCGTCCAAGACTGCCTGCAAGCGTCGTTCGCCCTCGTCGTCGGCAACCCACACGTCGAAGTGCCAGCGTTGTTCGAACGGCTGCTCCGGGAGCGCCCACGTCTCGTCGTCGCCGTCCGGTTCCTGCCACCACACCGTGGGCACTTGGCCGCTGGGGTCGACCGGCTCGCCGTCTTCCACCTTGCCGCCGAGCAAGGCTGCATAGAACGGCGCGAGCTGTGACCCGAGCGCGGTATCGAGCCCGAGCTCCAGCTGGGTCAGGCCGCTGGCGTCGGAGTCGATGCCGAGCTCTGCTGCGTGGCTGCTGATCTGGCGTGCGAGGTCGAGGTCGCGGCTGGTGATACCGCGGACGTCGTGGCTGGCGAGCGTGACAATCACGTCGGAGTACGTGAGTTGAATGTCGGGGTGGTGGTTGGCGGCCTCGGCCGCGGCACCGATCTTGTTGACCAGCTCGAGGCCGGTTCGGAAGTCGCCGGTGCGAAACCGAGCCTTGATGCGTCCAAGGATCTGCCGCCAGTCCGCGAGACTGGCGTCGCGTACCTGCGTCGCGGACAACTTCTCCCGAGGTTCAGTCATGCTTTTCGCTCCGTCTGGTGTGAGGGGAGTTGCTCTCCGCCACAAGGTAGTGGCGGCTCAGGACGAAAGGCCACCCACACGACCAAGATCGGCCAGGTGGCGCATTGGGTAAGGCCACCAGCGCAGCCCTGCACGCGGCGGAAAGACGCACCCAGCCGTTCGCCTTGATGAGCCGCCTGAGCGTGTTTGGCGTGCTTCGGGCACAAACGCTCGCGGTGTTCACCCTGACCGAGGCGATCCCACGGCTAGTCGGCTGGCGCGAACTGTTCGCGAACCGACCGTTTGGCGGAGTCAGGACCGGACACAACCTCTCCTCGCCTCAGTCCGGGAGCAGCTGGGCCGAGAGCAATTCTCGTAGGAACGCTGCGGTGCGTCGGGCCGACCACCCTCGGCCCGCGCGGATCGATCGGTAGAACTCAGCGCTGAAGAGCACGACGAGGATGTCCGTTGCCTTCTTCGACGTGAGTCCGGGTCGCAAGCCGCCGGGCCTACCGCCAATGACCCGCACAGACTCTCGGTACGACTCAACTCGTCGTTGCTCGCTGATCATCATCACCTCTGCTGCTTCCGCGTCCCCGGCCGCACCGTGCAGTGTGGCCACGAGCGGCGCCACGCGCTCGAGGATTCCGACGCCATGGGTGAAGAAGATATCGAAGGCGGCGTGCGAGGTGGGGGACGATTCGAATTCGCGCCACCACCCGTGCCAGGGCAAGAGCTCGTCAATCTGCGCATGGGGGGGCGGTTTGCGCCACCGGTCGAAGCCGACGATGGCAGCCCCCAACGATTCGTTGAGTAGCGCGGCCTTGGTTCCGAACGTGTAATAGATGGTGGGGACCGCGACACCAGCCTCCTTGGCTATCGCGGAGATGGTGGTGCCGAAGTACCCGTGAACGGAGAACAGGTCGTATGCGGCCCGAACCATTCGGCGTCGAGTGACGAGCGCTCTGTCGGTCCGCGTCGAAGGAGTTGTAGACATCGGATCGATACTAACTCACTATAGTCATACTCTAGTGAGAGGCGACGGCCGATGAAGATCCTGTTCGCGTCTATGCCCGCAGATGGCCACTTCAACCCGTTGACCGGGATCGCGGTCCAACTGACGGGGCGAGGTCATGATGTGCGGTGGTACGCCGGGCCGACGTACGGCGCCAGGCTCGACCGACTGGGCATGCCGTGGTTCGCCTACGAACGGGCCACCGAGGTGATGGCCAGCAACCTCAACGAGCTGTTCCCGGAGCGCGCCACGCTCAAAGGTCCCAAGCTGATCTCGTTCGAGCTGGACAAGTTCTTCGTGAGCCAGGTCGAGAATCACTACGAGGACATGGCCGCCATCAGACACGAGTGGCCGTTCGATGCGCTGGTGTGCGACGGCGCTCTTTACGCAGAACTGCTCGTCGCCGAATCGCTGCACGTACCGGTATTCGCCGTCGGTCTCACGATGGTGATGCCTGATGCACAGGGACCCCCGCCGTTCTTCGGACTGAGCCCCGCGCGCACGCCCCTAGGCCGCTTACGGCATGCAGTCGTGCGCAAGATGCTGGCCAGCGGCATGAGGGCCGGCACCACGCACTACAACGAGATCCTCGCCAGACACGGCGTCGCGGCGATCCGCTCTGACGGGTTCCCACAGGAACCGATGCTCAGGACGCGTCGGGTCTTCCTCAACGGTTCCCCTGGGCTGGAGTTCCCGGGATACCAACCCCTCGCCAACGCCGAGTACGTCGGACCCCTCGTTCCGGCCCGCTGGGCCCTTGGTGCCTCTGCCGCGCTGCCGGACGTCGTTGTCGACCCCTCTGCGAAAGTCGTTGCGGTCTCACAAGGCACAGTCGACAACACTGATCCGGCCAAGCTGATCATCCCTACCATCGAAGCACTCAGGGACTCCGGTTACGTCGTCGTGGCCACCACCGCGGGGGCACAGACAACCGTGCTTCGCGCGCGCTTCCCCCAGCCCAACGTCGTCATCGCGGACTTCATCAACTACGACGACCTGTTCCCTCACGTCGACGTGTTCGTCACGAGCGGAGGCTTCGGCAGCAACCTCACTGCGTTCCTGCATGGTGTCCCGGTCGTCGGTGCAGGCAAGCGCGAGGGCAAGAACGACATCAACGCCCGGATCGGCTACAACAACCTCGGCATCGACCTGCGCACCGAGCGCCCCAAGCCAGCGGCCATTCGTAAGGCGGTCCGCAGGCTCATCGGCGACCCCATCTACGCGCGAAAGGTCGCCGACTTGCGCGCGGAACTCCAGTCCTACGATCCGATCGAGGCCATCGAGAAGAGGCTCCTTCAGGACACGGTGACCACACGTCCCTAGCCAGAGCGTCCCACGCCCGGCTTGGTGAGCTGGCGGACGTCGTTGGGCGACGCCAGCCCGATCTGCCCCAGGCTCTGCCCAGTTGGGGATCCCCTGCATCGCTGCTCCGTTCACTGACCTGAGGTGAATTGTGGGCACGGTTGGTTGCTGATGGCGACCAAATCCAGGTGCTCGAGGTCTGGGACTCCGGAGAGTCGTTTCAACAACCTCTGAACGTTCGCGGGGCACAGTGTCCCGACGATCTCCGCCCGTGCGACCGCCTCCGGTCGAGTTTGAACCAAACCGGGCGGGCCTACGTGATAACGGTGTAAGTGTTCCCCATTGCCCCAGGAGGCAAACAGTGAAACGCACCGTGAACACAATCATCCTGGCCGCCGCAGTTTCCGCGCTCAGCCTCAGCCTTGGCGGCGCCGCGAACGCGGCATCCAACCCGGCAGGGACGGGCCAGCCCACTCAGTCCTGCGGCTCGGCTACAGCACTGTCATCGCCAAACGGTTTCAACTCCGGTGGCTTCGCCAAAGCCGGGGCGGTGTACGCCGGCAGCCCCGGCACAGCCTCATCGGCGCATGCACAGTCGGGCAAAGCGGTCAGCCAGTACGACGTCGCCTGCTACCAGATCAGCCATCGGTAAGTTCGGCATGCGGGCGATGCAGCGCGCCGGTTCCGCCCTTTCCGCGGAGCCCAAGACCGCCCTGGGACAAGCTAAGCCGGTCTGCCCGGTCTGACGCTCACTGAGCCCGATGCCAGCATGGCATCGACGGCGTACTAGGTACCGGGAGGTGGAGGAATGGTCAAGTTCATGGCTCGCCGAAGCTGGAGTTTCGCTTTGCTGGCTCTAGTCATAATTCTGGCTGGCTGCAAGAACGGGAGCGGCGGGGGCGGTTACTAAGAACTGATCAGACTTTGCTCACCGGCCGCATCCATCGCCTGAGCATCTAAGGCTCGAATCCTTCACCTGCCACCCAGGCCCCGGACCGGCCGGCAACGTTGAACGGATCTTTGCTTGCTGCTGGCGAGGGATCCACTTGTGACGCTTCGGATGTCCACTTTTCGGTGGGCCACCAAGGGCTCCAACGGTCCAGCAGCCCGTTCTCCTTGTGTACCGGCCTCGCCCGATGTAGCGGTGGTGCTTCCCACGGTCCGAGTCAGCACCGTCGGGCGGCCGCGGCGACGGCCGCCACGGCGTCATCGGTGCACGGTCCGGCGACGATCACGACGATGTGCTCTATGCCGAGGGCAGCAATGTCGGAGCACCGGCGGGCGAACGCGTCGGGCGACTCGCCCGGTTGCAGCCGCGTGCTAAGGGTCTTCTCGATGTCTTCGTAGGCACGTCCCACCTTCTCGCAGTGCCGGGCGAGGACGGCGAGCATGCGGGTCACTGTCTTGCCGCCGTCTGGGATGTCGAACAGGTTGCACGCATCGGCGTAGCGCGCCACCAGGGGCAGCGTTTTGGTCTCGCCCATCCCACCGATCAGGATTGGCGGATGCGGACGCTGAATGGAGTTTGGGCTGTTTACCGGGCGTGCCAGGCGGTAATGAGTCCCCTCGAAGGCGGTGTCATCGCCGGCTGGCCCTGCCCCCGTGTCGTTCGTGCCAAGACGGTGTCGGCACCCCCTTTCGAGTCACTGGCTAGCGCAAGAGCGGTTGACTCCTCACATGCACGAGGCTCTAGGGCAGTCAGGAGACGCGCCCTCATCGGCATGAGCGAGCCTTTCGTCGGGGACGGCCGCCTGCGTCTTAGGACTCGCGTCGAAATAACGTAGGTTTTCAGGTCTGGGGGTCATATCGTTGTGCTATGGCCGACAGCGTGCAGGTGGCGGAGTCCGTGGGGCGTCGTTACGCGGTACTGCGTCCGCACC
>DATCNE010000124.1:0-21045 GCA_036565395.1 Dermatophilaceae bacterium | reverse complement strand
CCTCTCACCCCAGAGCGTCCGCAAGCTCGCCTGCGACGCCAACATCATCCCCATGGTCCTCGGCTCCCAGGGCCAACCCCTGGACGTCGGCCGCACCAAACGCCTGGTCACCCCAGCAATGCTGGCCGCGCTCTGGGCCAGGGACAGAGGCTGCACATTCCCCGGCTGCGGGCGGCCGCCTCAATGGGCCGACGCGCACCACGTCAAACACTGGATCGACGGCGGGACGACCTGCTTGCTGAACCTCGCGTTGCTGTGCGGCTATCACCCTCCCCCTCGCTCCGCTGGGCGGTACCCACACGTTTGTCCACCAACGCGACCTCACCGCTGCCTCACCGCGCACGACGTCACCTGGCAGACCTGACTCCTGCGGGTCCTGACTGTTCCCGTTCTGCGCGACAACATCGTCACGCGGTCAGCAGTGCAGCCCTTCGATTGGCTGGACGAGAATCCTGACTGGACCGAGGATCCTGGCTGGGCCCAACGGCCTCAGCGGCCGTGCCCCATGACCCGGCGCAGCGCCGGGCGCACGTCAGCCGCATAGACGCCCGCGCCGACCACAGCCAGGATCCCAGTCATCTGGAAGGGGTAGGGGTAGCTCACGAAGCTCAGCGCGACAGCGACACCCAAGATCCCCAGCCAGATGGGTTTGGTCGCCTTGCCGGCAGCGGTGAATGCGTCGGGACGGTGCCGCAGGGCATCCACGAAGCCGAACACCGACAGCACCAGCACGGCGACCCAGAAGACGAAGTAGATGAGATCCTGGATGCTGCTGAAGATGTTGGACATGCCCCAAGCGTAGTGGCCGACCTACGTTCAGATGTCGGTCTGCAGAGCGCGCTCAGATGCCGACGGCGTCGATCGAACCGACCAGGTGGCCGTGGCCGAGCACCGGGGCGTGGGCCATCTTGTCGAAGACGTCGGAGTCGATGCCCAAGCGCCGCAACGCTGCCACCATCACGATGGGTCGCGCGCGCTGACCACCGTCAGCGATCTTGAGCGCGATGGCCCGCCCGTCGTCCAGCCCCACGGCGTAGACGCTCTCGGCGCCGTCCTTGGCGATCAGGCCCGGGACGCCGCGCATCAAGGCTGTGACGTCTCGGCGGGTCCCACCGATGCATTGGGGGAACGCCCGCATGGCATCTGCGACCTTGGCCTCGTTGGTGCCTTTGGGGGCAGCGGCAATACGGGAGAACGCTCGTGCCAGTCCGGTCAGCGACACGGCCATGACCGGCGCGCCGCAGCCGTCAATCCCTGTGGCCGCAACGCTTTCCCCGCTGACGTCGGCCAGGGTCTGCTCCATCAGCTGCTGGAGCGGGTGCTGCGGGTCGCGATAGGTCGTGGTGTCCCATCCTGCGGCGACACAGGTCGCGAGCATGGCCGAGTGCTTGCCGGAACAGTTCTGCGCGAGCGAGGTAGCTTTGCGCCCGGCAGCTATCCACTCAGTGCGTTCCGTCTCGTCGTACGGCAGGTCGGGGGTGTTCTGCAGGTCCTGCTCGGTGAGCCCGGCGCCGGCGAGAATCCGCAGGACGTTGTTGAGGTGGAACCGCTCCCCCGAGTGGCTCGCGGCCGCCATTGCGAGCAGCTCACCGTCCAGGTCGAGGCCGGCACGAAGCATAGCCAACGCCTGGATGGGCTTGCTCGACGAACGCGGGAAGATCGGGCCGGCGACGTCACCGATCGCCAGCAACGTCGAGCCGTCCGCGTCCAGTGCCACGACGCTGCCGTGGTGCACGGACTCGACGAAGCCGGAGCGGATGACGTGGGCGACGACGGGGGCGTCATACAGGGGAACGCGCTGCTCGGTCACGGGAGAACTCGCTGCTCGGTCACGGGAGAACTCGCTGCTCGGTCACGGGAGAACTCGCTGCATATTCACGGCTGGGAGCCTACGCTCCGACGACAACGCGGCCGGTGTCGAGGGATCGACACCGGCCGCGCTGCCTTGCTCAGTTCAAACCGGTTTACTCAGTTCAGGCCGGTTCCCAGGCCGAAACCGCGGGCTCCGAGCGGCCTGAACTGAGCAAAGTCGGTGAGGGTGGGTTTGGGGGTGGGTTTGGATCAGTCGCCGACCTTGGGGGTGGCGACCTTGGCGGCCTCGGCAGCTGCTGCCGCGGTCTTGGTGGCGCTCGTCACGGCGGACTTGGTCGCGCGCCGCGCCGAGGTGGTGCTCTTCTTGGCGGTCGTGGCGGCTCGCTTGACCGGGATGCGGGTGGCCTTGACGGACTTGCGCACGGTGCCGGTGGTGACCTTGGCCTCGCGGCTGACCGAAGCGACGACGGCCTCGATGACGACCTCAGCCTCGTGGCGACCGGTGGTCAGCGTGGCCTTGGCGACGCGCTCGGCGTCAACCGCGGCCTTGCGGACGGTGGTGACGGCACCCTTGCCGAGGGAGACGGTGCTGCCAGCCTGGGCCAACAGGTCCTTGGTGGACTTCTGGTTGCGGATGCGCTTGACCAGCTGGTGGCCACGAACGGCCAGCTCGGCGTAGGTCTCCTGAGCCTTGCCAGCCGCCTCGAGGGTCTGGTTCAGGGCCAGCGCAGGCATGTGCTGAGCCTGCTCGGCAAGCTTCTCGGCGCGCTTGATTGCCTTGTCCTGCAATAGGGTTGCCTTGTCCATGGCCTTCCCCTGCAGCTTGGCGGCCTTGTCCATTGCCTTGTCCTGAAGCGCGCTGACGTCGAGGTCTGCGCGTGCGGCGAGGGCGCGATCGCGTGCGGCGCGCACCTTCTCGACGGCCAGGTCGGTCACGCCGACGGCGGCGAAGACGGGCTTGGTGTCAGTAACGGTCTTTCGGATGTCCTTGACGAGAGTCATGGCTAGTTCTCCTTGGTGGTATTCACTGCGGGGTCGGGTGAGTGATGTGCCGGTGTCTTCGCCGGACGGGGTTTGGTGGGCCGGATGGGCCGGGTGGCCTCCGCGGCCTGCGTGGACCTGCGGGCTCGCGAAGCCGAGCGCGGTGCCGACTCGCCCACGAAGGACTCGTAGACGTCCAGCAGGACGGCGCGCTGTCGGTTGCTCAACGCGGGGTCGGCAAGCACGGCGGCCTGGACATCAACGCGGGCAGCCCCAGCGAAATCGGTGCGCTCCTCGAGGAATCCGGCGCGGACGTAGAGGGACTCCGCGGAGATGCGCAGGGCCTTGGCGAGGGCCTGCAGGATCTCGGCGCTGGGCTTCTTCAGGCCGCGCTCGATCTGGGAGAGGTAAGGGTTGCTGATGCCCGCCACCTCGGACAGCTGCCGCAACGAGAGCTCGGCCGAGTGGCGCTGCTCTCGCAGGTAGTCGCCCAGGTTGTGGACGGAGATCGGAGGGAACTTGGTCATACCTCAATTATGCTTGCTCCAGTTAGCACTTTGCAAGCCCAGCAAGCATGGCGCCGGTCACATGGCCCAGCTCCCCTCCCCTCGGGAAAAGCCGGGAAGAGGGGGGTCAGGGGAGGCGACGGTCCTTGACGGACAGCAGCTCGCGCGCCTCGTCGGTCGTCATGGGTGGCCGCTGCATCAGCCGAGCCAGCTCCGCGGCCCGCGTGACGAGCTCGACGTTGTGCTGCACCGGCTGCCCCTTGGCGAAGTTCAGGTTGTCCTCCATACCGACCCGCAGGTGCCCGCCGGACGCGAGCGCCACCGCGGCGATCGAGAGGTGGGTGCGACCGATGCCGGTCGCCGACCAGGAGGTCACCTCAGGCGGCAGGGCCTGTATGCCGGCCATGAGGGCGGCGGGCGTGCCCGGCATAGCGCCTGGGACGCCGGTGACGAAGTCGACGTGGACCTTGCCGCCAAAGGGCAGGCCGAAGTCGTCGATGAGATGGCGCAGCGCCGCCACATGCCCCAGGTCGAACAGCTCGAACTCGGGGACGACCTCGCGCTCTTGGGCCAGCTGGTAGAGCTGGGCCATGAACGGATAGGGGTTGAGGAAGACGTCGTCGCCAAAGTTGGTGGTGCCACAGGTCAGGCTGCAGGAGTCCGGCTCGGCGTCCAGGACGGTGAGCCGTTTCTCGAGCGGGTCGTGGACGCTGCCGCCGGTGGAGAGCTGGAGGACCAGCGAGGTCTGCTCGCGCAGAGCCTGGACCGCGTCGCGCAAGTAGACGGCATCCAGTGTGGGTTGGTGGTCGGCGTCGCGCCGGTGGATGTGAATCAGCGAGGCGCCGGCAGCCTCACACCTGACGGCGGTCTCGACCAGCTCCTCCAGCGTCGTGGGCAGCTGGGGACAGTCGGCCTTGGCGGTCTCGGCTCCGGTGGGCGCAACGGTGATCAAGGTGTTGCTCATGGCCGACATCCTGCCAGCGCCGGGGTCTCGCCGATACCAGGGCCGAGGGCGCCCGTTGATCGTGCAGGCCAACCCGCACAGCCCCCGCGCCGAGGCGTTCCGCACGTTGCGCACCAACCTGCAGTTCGTGGACGCCGCCAACCACCCGCTCTCGATCGTCTTCACCTCGTCCATCCCCGTGAAGGTAAGACGACGACGACGACGGCGAACCTGCTGATCACGATGGCCGCCGGCGGCGCCCGGGTCTGCATCGTCGAAGGAGACCTGCGTCGCCCGCGGCTCCTGGAGTACATGGGCATGGATGGCGCCCTGGGCCTGACCAACGTGCTGATCGGTCGGGCCGATCTCACCGAGGTGATCCAGCAGTTCGGCGAGACCAGCGTCTGCGTCGTCGGCGCCAGTTCGGTGCCGCCCAACCCCAGCGAACTGCTCGGCTCGGCCGCGATGAGCGCGACCCTGCGAGATCTGGAGACACGATTCGACCTCGTCATCATCGACGCACCTCCACTGCTGCCGGTGACCGACGCTGCCGTCCTGAACCTGATACCGACCAAGGGCGGCGACGCCTACTCGTACTACCGTGCCGGCTACGCGCCCGAGTCACCGCGCAAACGCGCGAAGGATCTCAAGCGAGCTGGGCAGTCGTAGGACCAGTTCTGTGGGACGTATGCCGACACGTGTCGGAAGAGGTCCCGGTTCGTCGCAAGAAGTGGGACGTATGCCGGCACGTGTCGGAAGACGTCCCAGGTATGCCGGGTGGCCGCTGGCTGGGAGCGACACGTCAGCTGTAGTGATAGCGAGCTTGAAGAATCACGATGTCGTCGCCATCGACGAGGTGGACCAGCCGGTGCTCCTCGCTGATACGTCGGGACCAGCTGCCGGCGAAGGCGTGGCGCAGCGGCTCGGGCTTGCCGATGCCTTCAAAGGGGTCCCGGAGGACGTCGTCGATGAGCCGGTTGATGCGCTTGAGGGTTGCCCGGTCAGCAGAGAGCCAGTGCGTGTAGTCCTCCCACCCATTGGGAGTGAAGACGATCCTCATCGCGATAGCGGGTGCTCCTGACGCTCACCGCTGTGCGCCTGCGCAAGACTCTCCAGGAGCCGTCGGGCGTTGGCCGGGGACCGCAGAAGATGCGCGGTCTCCTCCAGCGCTTCGTAGTCCATGCGGGACATCAAGACGGCGTCGCCGCGTCGGGACATGATCTCCACCGGCGTGCGATCATCGTTGACCTGTTCGATGAGCGGGAAAAGGTTCTTGCGGGCTTCGGACGCGGTGATCGCCATGACTTCCTCCTAATGGTACGAAATATGGTACCACTTCGCGAGCGCGGTAGGCGAGGTCAGCGGGGGACGATCTCCTCCTGGCTGGCGCTGCGACCATCGACCAGACACACGGCGTCGAGGGCCGTGTTGCGCTTGATGACGGCCAGCGCGATCGGGCCAAGCTCGTGGTGACGCGCCACCGACGTCACCCGGCCGACGACCCGACCGTCGACCTCGACCTCAGCCCCCTGCGCGGGAAGGGTGTGGCCGGAACCGTCGAGGTGCAGGAACACCAGTCGACGCGGCGGCCGCCCCAGGTTGTGGACTCGCGCCACGGTCTCCTGCCCGCGATAGCAGCCTTTGTGCAGGTGCACGGCGGTGCGCAGCCAGTCGAGCTCGTGGACGATCGTGCGGTTGTCGGTCTCGAATCCCAGACGCGGACGCCAGGCCGCGACGCGCAAAGCCTCGGCCGCCCACATACCCGCCATCGGCCGGTCCCCGATCGTTGCCTCCAGCTGGTCGCGGGGGACGATCAGCTCGCGCCAGGGACGCTCGTTCCCCGGGTGCTGGGCTGGGTCAACCACCGCGCCGTATGCCGCAGTGTCACCCACCAGGAACGGCCACGGGTCACTCCAGGCCAGCGGCTCCGACGCCGTGGTCTCGGCGCGCACCGGCTCACCGATCACGGCGTAATCAGCGGTGACATCGCTGACCTCGACGCGCAGCATGAACCGCATCGAGTCGAGCCAGGTCTTCAGCGCGACCGCGGTGCCGGGCTCGACGGTGACCCAGGTGGTCTCGCCGTCATCGACGAGGTGCAGGTCATGCTCGATGTGCCCCTTAGGGCTGAGGACCAGCGTCTCGGCGGAGGTGCGCGGAGCCAGCCCGGTCAGCATCTGGGTGGTGATCGAGTGCAGCCAGGTCAGGCGGTCCGGCCCGGCGATCGTCAGGACCCCGCGGTGAGACAGGTCGACCGCGGCCATGCCCTCGACCAGGAGTCGCTGCTCGCGCAAGGGATCGCCATAGTGGGCGGCGACCTCGGCATCAACACCCTCACCCGCAACGGCACGGGGCCGGCTCAACATCGGACTCGGCGGCAACGGACTGGCTGCCGCAACAGTTGGCGCGCTCACTGAGCTTCCTGCGCTGCCTGGGCTCCCGGCGCTGCCTGTGCTTGTTGAGCTGAACATGCCTTGCACCATCCGTGGATCGCCATATGTTTCACATCCGCCACAAAGCCGTGGCGGGTCAAAAGATTCCCGACGAACGGATCGGCTGTGGCGACGGGGCTCTCGATCACTACCCCGCACGACAAACAGACGAGGTGCAGATGCTCGGCATGGTCGGCCAGATGATAGGTCGGCGAGCGGTGGTCGAGGTGGGTGTGGGAGACCACGCCCACCTCCTCGAGCGCCTCGAGGTTGCGATAAATCGTGGACAGGGACAACGTCGGCCCGCCGTCCTGGCCGACGGCCGCGGCGAGAAGGTCGGGGGTGGCATGCCCGAGCGCCCGGACGGCATCGATGATCCGCGACCGCTGAGGGGTCAGCCGCATACCCCTGGCCCTCAGGGACTCGCCCAGGTCGCTCATACGGCAAGCCTCTCATCCATTTGTGGGTCTCCCCAAGACATCATTCGTGGGAGTCCCCAAGGTCGGCCGAAACCTAACGTTGAATCATGCTCGACGAGCGGACCATCACCGTGACGGCGTTCGCGCGCGCCCCGGGGAAGGTCCGTATTCGTCGAGTCTTCCGCAGCCTGCTCTCGCTCCTGGTGCTGGCCACGGTGGGGACGGGCGCGGCATACCAGGCCTTCTTGAACCACACGCCGAGGATCAACATCAAGCACGCGGCTCTGCTGCCCGCCCCCGGCATCGCCCTCAGATCGGGCGAGACGGTCCCGACCAGGGACCCAGCGGCCGGGGACGCCGAGAACTTCCTGCTGGTCGGGTCGGACAGCAGCGGCACGGTGGCCCAGGGACGTTCGGACATCATTGTCTTGGCGCATATCAGCGACGACCGCAAGCAGGTCTATCTCGTGAACTTCCCGCGCGACATGTACGTCGACGTGCCGGGCTATGGCAAGGACACGATCAACTCCGCCTACCGGTATGGCGGGCCGCAGCTGCTCGTGCGCACGTTGCAGCAGCTGGTTGACGTCCCCATCGACCATGCCGGCGTCATCAACTTCGCTGGTCTCCAGGGCATGACCGATGGGCTCGGCGGGGTCGACATCACCGTCGGGAAGGACAGCTCTGGGCCCGGCCTCACCATCTTGCGCAAGGGCGTCAACCACCTCGACGGGTCGGCTGCGCTGGGCTTCATCCGCGAGCGACGCCAGCCCGGCGAGAACGACATCACCCGAGGGCGTCGGCAACTGACCTTTATCAAGGCGCTCATGGTCAAGGCGCTGGGCAAGGACGCGCTGAACAACCGGATCGCGTTCGCTGAGTTCACGGACGCGGCCACCGCGAACCTCACCGTGGACAACGCGTTCGTGCCGGAGGAGATGCGATCACTGGCCTCGGCTCTGAAAGGCCTGGGCAGCAAGGACATCGGGTCGATCACGGCACCGGTCACCGGGTTCGGGAAGAGCGCGACGGGCACGCAGGTTGACGTCGTGAACATCTCACGGATGGCCCTGCTGTCGATCGCCCTAAGAACCGACAACATGGCCAGCTTCCCGACCAAGTAGCTGGACCGACACCTGATGGTGGGGGTGGTGGTGGTTGGGGAGGGTGGCGGTGGGACGGGAGGGTGGCGGTGGGACGGGAGGGTGGCGGTGGGACGTCTGCCGACACGTGTCGGAAGACGTCCCGGTCTGGCGCGAGAACTGGGTCGTATGCCGACACGTGTCGGAAGACGTCCCGGTCTGGCGGGCGATCGGGCGATCGGGCAGGCGGTCACGAGGCGGGGACCGTCCGCCGAGTCAGGCCGAGCCTGTGGACAACCCGGCTGCCCCGGCTCGAGGTCAGGGCATTCTCATCAGCATGGCCGCTCAGACACACGGGATGGAGCTCGACCTGCGCGAACCCTTCAGTCGCGCTGACGCCCGGCGCTCCGGCATACCGGTCAAGCACTTGGTATCGCATCGGTTCCGCAGGCTTTTCTACGACGCGTACGTGAGCGCAGACGTCCCCGTAACGCCACTTGTGCGCGCGTCGGCCGCCCTGCGGATCAGCCCCCTCGGCTCGCATGCAAGCCACCACACCGCAGCCCAGATCTGGGACGGCGTCGTGCCCGACCAGCCATTGACCCATGTCAGCAGCCCACGCGCCGGCACACGATCCGCGCGTCAGGGTGTTGGCAGTCACCAGACCTCCGACGGGTCCGAGGTCGTCACCTTCGGCGAGCTCCGGATCTCGAGCCCGGCACAGACGTTCATCGACCTTGCCACCGAGCTCACCCTCGTCGACCTTGTGGTGCTGGGTGACTCACTGGTCAGGAAGGGCAGAGCGACAACCCGACAGCTCATCGAGGCCACCCTGCGCTGGAAGGGCAAGGGATGCCGAGCGGCTCGACGGGCCGCGCGTTTGGTTCGGGCCGGGGTCGACTCCCCGATGGAGACGCGGCTCCGGCTGCTCATGGTGTTCGCCGGGCTGCCCGAGCCAGTGGTCAACCACATCGTCTTTGACGCCAGGGGTGCGGTGTCGAAGAGGTTCGACCTTTCCTATCCGGAGCTGAAGCTCGTCATCGAGTACGACGGTCGTCAGCATGCCGAGAGCGACCGGCAGTGGGAGCGCGACACCGAGCGGCGCGAGGAGATGGACGTCGAAGAATGGCGCCTGATCGTCATACGGTCCAAGGACATCTATGTTCGGCCGCTACGAACGCTGGAGCGGATTGTCGACGCGATGCGGGTACGCGGGGCTCGCGGTCTGCCACGGACGTTGAACCATGAGTGGGAGCGACACTTCCCCGGCAGATGACTGGGACGTATGCCGGCGACGTGGGACGGCGACGTGGGACGGCCCGGGCTGGCGAGTCGCTCGGAGAAACGCCGCTATGCGTCGGCGGGTTGGGGCGGCTCCGAGAACGTGAGCTGATCACGATCAGGGGCATCCACCACGGGTATGCCCAAGGCCTCGGCGACGTCCGCGACCGGAGTCGGTGGCGTCGCGACCGGAGTCGGTGGCGTCGCGACCGGCCAAGGTGGATCCGGAACGCCCGAGTCACCGAACAGGGCAAGACCGCGATCGAGCCCCTGGCTGAACCGAAGGGCGGCGAGCACCGCATCAAACCCGACGCTGTGGAATGCCCGCGCCCACGCCCAATCAGCCAGGGCGGCTGGGTGGTGGCGACTGGGGACGTATGCCGACACGTGTCGGAAGACGTCCCGGCCTGATGCCAGAGGTGGGTCGTACGCCGGCACGTGCAGCGACGATGATCAGATCCGGGAGGGGCCGAGTGGCGTTGCTGTTAATTTCGTTGCGGTATCCCGAGGAGCGTCATCGGGTTGCCGGCCACGTCCACAGCACTCCACCCGACCGGATCCAGGTAGGTCGGGAAGGTCCACGCGACGAAGAGCAGCACCAGAGTGATCGCGAGGCTAGCGACGATGGCGGACCAGAAGAACATGGCCCACCCGCCATAGCGAGGGATCACCTCGTTGGTCATCGGGTCCACGACGACGCGGTCCCCCACCCCCGGTTCAGGCAACCTGGCCATCTTCTGGCTCCACGGCGAGTCCCGAAGCAGCGCGTAGAAAATGCCGATGTTGAACGGGATCAGATAGGCCCAGAACGCACCCCACTTGGTCATCCGGCGAGGCTGGGGGCCATAGAGCAAGATCCCGATCATGAGGACCAGGACCAACGCAGACAGCCACTTGAGCCGGTCGAACCGGAGCTGACCGGGTTGGACCACGGTGGGAGCAACCGCTCCGAGACTGCGTGCCGTCCGAGCGATCGAGCCCGCGGGATCCAGCGGAGGGGTCTGTGGCGTGCTCTCGGCGCCCTGGGCAAGTCCCCCCAGCTGCTGGAGGACAGCCTCGCGGCGGAAGCCGAAGCGGTTCACCCAGGAGACCGCGACGTCGTTCGGGTCGTTGAACCCGACGGTGTTGACGCCAGGGTTGTTGAAGCCGGATGCGGAGTAGAAGTCCGCCGAGTGGCCGACCGCAAGCGTCGTGATCTCGCCGCTGCGCAGGGCGTGGATGAACTCCCCCTCCTCGGCGCTGAACGGTGTGGTGAGGAGCACGGCAAAGGAGGCCACCGTGACCATTGCCAGCAGCGCTGCCCAGACAACCCGAAGCCTGGGCGAGGCCGGACCGCTGGCACCGATCCGGAGCTGGGTGTCCAAGGTGCTCATTCGCTACCCGCCAGGTGAGTGAGAGAGAAGACCGTGCCGCCGATGTCCACGCCGGAGGCTGGCTGTAGCGTAATGGTCAACTCCGCCGGCGGCAGGCTGGGACGTATGCCTGCACGTGTCGGAAGACGTCCCGGTTCCGCGCGAGATGTGGGACGTATGCCGCCACGTGTCGGAAGACGTCCCGGCACGGCGCCAGCGTCGGGTCAGACGCCGAGATCCGCTTTCACAGCGGCGACGATGTTCGTCGCATGGATGAGGTCGCTGGCGATTTCCTGATCCCCCACAACGAGATCGCGGTATTCAGTGGCGTTGCGTTTGGACCTCATTCGCTGGAACTTTCCGACACTACCGCTGGGGTCCGGCACCACCTCGGCCAAGTAGATACCAACCGCTTCGTGCGCTGCCGGCTTGTTGGTTGACGCACGAATACCCCGGGCTAGCATGTGCGCGGTTGCAGCCTTTCTGGCAGCGTCGTACACGGCGGCGTACGCCATCTCATTGTCGTGGCCGAGCAACGTCTGCGCGGTGGCAAGGTGCTGCTCGGCCTTCGCAATCCGCACCAGCGCGGCAGTCCGGTCAGGCGCAATGCGCTCAAGGCGACCGGCAGCCAGGAGGTCCGCAACCGAAAGAGCCATGAATACCGCTACTTTGTCTCGCCAGCGTCGGATCGGTGCGAATGACTCAGGTCCAGGCTGACCAGCGGGCTCCGGTGAAGCTGTTCAATGAACCCTTCGTTGGACGCATCCCACTCTTGCCTGGTCAACACGGTCGGGTTCACCTCACGGCCGAACTGGGCTGAAGCCTTCTCGGCCACGTCGTAGACGGCGTCGACCTCGGGCGTTCCCACGACCAGGAGATCGATGTCCCCCGGAGGTGCGCCGGCTTCTCCCTCATAGCGACGCGCCCACGACCCGTAGATGAACGCAGACTCGATCCCCCCGAGTCCACTGAGCAACGTTTCGAGGACGGGCTTGGGTCCAACGGTTTTGAGCAGCAGACTTTGCAGCTCCGGAAATATCACGGAGTCGACGTCGGCCGACACCTGCCGGTTGTTGCGCGAGCCCCCCACTCGCAGGATCCCCGCGTCACGCAGGCGCGCGACCTCCCTGGACACCGACGGTTGTGGCACGCCTGTTGCGCGGGCAAGCTCGGTGATGGTCCAGGTGCGTTCGGACGCGAGTAGCAGGGCTGTGAGCAGCCGCAACTGGTTCTCACTTCGCAGTAGCGGCAGGAGCGCCGGGCGCCGTTCAGTCACATAATGAATATAATTACTCACAGTGTGAATAACAAGCGCCATGTGCCCGAACGGGTCAAGACCATTTCGTCACCTCCTTCGCACTGAGCCGACCGTAGCCGTCACCTCCGACACCCACGCTCCGGCTGAGGGCCGAGGTGGGTCGTATGCCGACACGTGTCGGAAGACGTCCCGGTTCCCCACGAGAAGTGGGACGTATGCCAGCACGTGTCGGAAGACGTCCCGGTCTGAGTGCGTGAGGCAGGTGGAGGGACGTGCGAGGTGGGTCGGGTCGTATGCCGTCGCCGCGCGTCTCAGCCTTCGTTGGCTTCGGTGATGGCGACGGTGATGTGACGGGCGTGGATCTGGTCCGCGTTGTCGTCGCAGGCGATCGCGAGGGCAGCGTGCGCGGTCAGCAGGACGTGCTTGCGCATATCCGGCTTGTGCCTCGAGTAGTGCTCGTAGAGCTCTGCCAGGGCGGTGGGGTCGATCGCCTGGCCCAACGCCGACTGCTCGTCCGCGAGGTCAAGGGCCAGCCCGGCTCGTCGGCCGAGGATCTGCCCGACCGCGGCGGCTCCGGGGATCTTGGGCACGTGGATCGTGGTGTCGAGAAACACTGCGGCAGAACGGTATTCGTCGTCATCGAGGTATGCCGGGTGCACGGCCAGCACCGCCGCCGTCGCCAGCTCCTCGGCCAGGACCCGGACCACCCGTCCGAAGAACGCGGCCCGCACCGTGGCGGCGTCCGGCTGCCACGTCGTGTTGAGCCACTTGTCGGTGTCGTCCAGGACCAGGACCGGTTGCAGGCCCTCTGACCGGATCAGGTCGAGCAGCTGGCGGGCCTGGTCCATCCGTTGGCTGCTGCTGAGCGGCGTTTGGGCGCTCGCCTGCTGCAGCTCGTAGGCCAGCTCCACCTTTGCCGAAAGCCATTGGGGCGCAATGCTGAACCGCTGCCTGCTGACCCGCCCCGGCGACCCGTGCGGTGTCGTGATCTCGCGGCCGCGGCCGGCCTGCTTGGGCAGGGCGTTGACCACCCACTGCTCCACGAGCTGCACCAGGTGCCCGGCGAACTCGGCCGGATCCTGGGCGATCTCGGGCCGCTCGATCGCCACGGTGATCGGCAGCGGGGCCAGGCCCTCGACCAGCGGCCCGAGCACGTTCTGGGTGATGCTCGACTTGCCGGATCCGCTGATGCCCACCAGGGCCGCCCGTTGTCCACGGCGCAGCGCGTCGGTCAGCGACTGCTCACACCCGTGACCGCCGATCATCTCGTCGAACGGGACATGGAGCTCGTGGAGCTCGCCGCGCAAAGGCGCCGGGTTGAACGCGTGGGCCTCCTGCAGCTTTGCCAGCGACTCGCGACTCATGACGTCGGCCCCTTGGCCTGGGCCTGGGTCTGGCCCTGGGTGCGCCGCTGGAGGAACTGCCCCGCCGATACCACCTTGTAGACCTTCTTGGGCCTGCCCTGCCCGCTCTTCAGACTGGTTGCCGTGACCAGGCCGGCCGCCTCCATCTCGGCCAGAACCTGGACCACCCTGGGCCGTGTCCACCCCATCGCGTTGAGCAGTCGGTCGTCGGAGGCGCTCGCCCCACCCAACGACTCGAGCTCGGCCGCGAGCATGTGTGCCGGTCTGCCCAACGCGGCCAAGGCCCTCTCCCGTTCGGCGGCGGCCGAGGCGAACTCGGACCATTTCGAGTAGTCCCCGTCGAACTCTCGGGCGACGTCAAGGAGCCGGCGCGGGTTGCCGCCGCCGATCGCGGCCGCCTCCGCCAGCAGCCGTTCGGGCGCCTCGCCCATCCGACGCCGCAGGATCTCCATCGAGGCGTCCGCCGGGAGTGGGTCGAGGGTGACCTGGGACTCGAAGAACGCGTCAGCCGGCGGCCGCAGCAGGGTGGCGCTGTCGGTTGTCGCGACCGTCACGAGCCACCTCAGGTCGATCGACCACAGCTCATCTCGCAGCGCGCCGAACAGAGCGTTGCCCGCAGCCGCGGGAGCGTCGTCCAGGACCATGAGCACGGAGCCCCTCCTTGCGCGTTCGCCGAGCTCGGCGATCAGCCCGCTCGACGTGCCCGGCAGCCCGGTCGCCAGCTGGTCGCCCTGGTATTGGGCCAGAGCCTCAACTGCCCGCCGGAGCAGATCCGAAGCACTCTCGGCCCCGGAGCCACGAACATAGAGCAACCGCGGCAGACCCACATCCTGAGCATCGGCGCCCTGGCGCTCCTCGAACATCAAGGCCCGCACCAGCGAGGTCTTCCCGCTCCCCCGCTCGCCGACCACAAGACAGTTGAGCCCCTGGCCCAGCGAGGCACGAATCCGCGTGATCTCTTCGACCCGATCGACGAAGAGCTCATGGTCGGGACGCGTGTCCAGCAGAGGTCTGCCACTCAGCTTCATGTCTTTACATTACTTTCAGTAAGTAGTGTAAGCAAGAGGTTCTGGGCGATCAACAATTGTCATCACTGCGTCGGTGACTGTATGAGGGGCGGCTGCGGCACCCAGCCGACGGTAACCGCCACCCCCGACACACCCAGTCCGTGAGAGACGTCGCGCCAAAGGTGGGACGTATGCCGCCACGTGTCGGAAGACGTCCCTGTTCAGCGCCAGACATGGGACGTATGCCGCCACGTGTCGGAAGACGTCCCGGTGGGAGAGGGTGCGGGGGTTGGCGAGGTGGGTATGGCGGGTGGCGCGTGGCGGGCTTGCGGGACGGATAGGGGTGCGGTTCGGGGACCGGAAGGCGCACCCCTCGCCCAGCTCGAGCTGGGGACTCACCCCTGGGGGCTCACCCCTAGGGGCTCACCCTTGGGGACGCCCGAACATGCCCCCACGGCCTCAACGCCAGTCTGAGTACAGCTAGCCGGCACCGTGGATGAACGGGTTGAGGATCTGCGCGCCCGGGCCGAGGCGCATCAGGTCGGACTCCGCGCGGGACAGCCCGACTACCCCCGCGACCTCGTCCCAGTCCCGGTCGATGATCGCCACCTGGTCCTCGACGATGTCGCGGGCCTCGTCCCGGTTGATGCCGTACTCGACGGCAGCATCCAGGCACACCGACAGCCGGCTCTCCCGGGCGCCGTCACGGGAGATCGCCATCGCCTGCGCGGCCTGACCGCCGCTGCGCGGCTGCGGGCTCAGGTCGTATGCGGGAGTGAGCTCCAGATGCTCCCCGTCCCAGAACATGGCGTGATTGCGGGCATGGTCGTCAATGTTGCCGACGCACACGTTGAACACGACCCGGGAGAACAGCTCCCGAAGCGTGTCGTGCACCGCACCGGCTGGCGCCCACTGGCGCAGCTTGTCCGCCAGCTCCGGATAGCTCGCGTACCGGCCCGTCATCTCGGTCAGGCCCAGCACCGTCAGCGCCGACAACATCAGCCGCCGCTGCCCGGCCACCGCAGTCCGGTCGAACCGCTCGATGAGCAGAACGTCGCGGCCCAGCACACGCACCAGCTCGGACGAGGGCACGTCCAGGCCGACCCGGCGGGCCAGCTCAATCGCGGCCGCCTCAGCCTTGACCACGGGATACGCGTCCGTGGTCGAGGAGAACTTCGCGATCAGCTCACGACCCCCGTCGACCAGGGTCGCCTTCGGGCGAGCGCCACCGATCGACGTCCCATGCAGCAGCGCCGGCTCCAGCTCGGCCGGGAGGGCCTCGCCGGCCTGCAGCCGGTCCGCGGCCCGAAGCATGTCATCGAGGGTGGCGGGGGCCTGACGGGGCACGTAGTCCGCTGCGCCGGCGTGGAAGTCCAGGCCGCCGATCCGGTTCGACTGCGCCTCGAGCAGGTACGTCAGCAACGGCAGGGACCCGGTGTCGCTGTCGCGCGTGAGGCGCCCGGCCAGCCGGGACAGAATCACCCGCTGCCCCCACGCGTCAGGGGCCGCATCCCGGATGCTCCCGAACGTCTCCCGGTCGGGGGAAGGCAGGCGGCGCCCGACCCCGAGAGGCAGCTCCGGGGTGAACAGAGAGATCGCGCCCGGGCGGGCCAGGTAGCTGCGCCCGTAGGTGAAGGCGAGCTGGTCGCCCACGACGTCGAGACGTCCCGCGACGACCGGTTCGGTCGCCGCGGGAAGCCATACCCAGGCGAACGCGTGCGCAGTGGTCATCGCAACCACGAGCTACCGCACTCAGAAGTCATCATCAGCAGCGTCTGCTCGCGGGTGCCGCACTCGCTGGGGCAGAAGAGCCAGCGACTCCTGGACGCGGCCAGTCCGGGCGTGGACCTCGTCGGGAGTTCCGAGCAGGTCGATGCCGAGCAGGACGGCGACCTCGAACACGATCCCGATTGCCACCGAAGGCTCGCCGCGCTCGACCTTTCGCAGGGTCATCACGCTGATGCGGGCGCGTTCGGCCAGGTCGGCGGCCGTCACGCGCAGCCGCTTCCGCTCCCGTGCGATCTCCGTGCCGAGCAGCCGCACCGCGGCCCTTGCCGGGCTCGAGTACGGACGGGCATAAACGGGACGGCCGCTCCTGGCCATCTCAGCCATCCAGTCACCTCCTGAAACTAGAATGGCACCTATCCCTGATAAGTGCCAGTCTAATAGCATTACGCACGTGGCGGCCAGACGGGAATCGTATGCCGGGTGGTGTCGGAAGACGTCCCGGTCCGGAGCCAGAAGTGGACCGTATGCCGGCACGTGTCGGAAGACGTCCCGGTCCGGAGCCAGACATGGGCCGGATGCCGGATGGGCCCGACGGTCGGGTGTCGACAGTGTTGGTCTTGCCCCGCCGGCTTCATCAGCAGTCATGGCAGGTGCTCTAGCGGCGGAGCGCCCGACCTCGCTGGACGAGTTGGTCGATCGCAGACTGGTCAAGAGTTGGCGGCGCCTGAACGTCGTCACAGCACTGCGGTTTTGCGCGCGGCTGCGTCGGGCGCGACACACCGGCTAGTTCATACAGAGCCGTATACACATCTGCGGCTACGTCGCCCTCGACGTGCGGACCCACGAATAGCACCCAAGCATCGTCGCCGGAGAACGTGACGACTGCCCGGTCAACGGCGCGCAGATGCTTCACACACAAACTCGGCAGAGGCGCATCCCCCGTAAGCCGATAATCCAGCGCCGCGCAACCTTGACGGGCCAGCGCCTCCTCGAACCGGTCGTAAGCCTTGCGGCGAGCGGCTCGAAGCCCAGCAATCTGGCGATCGGCTATGAGAGTGGACCTAACGGTGTACGGCACCCGGCAACTATGCCGGAGGCTTGGACACCCGTGTGGTTCCCTCTCCGCGGCGCATCTGCTGGAGCGACTCGGTCAGGTCATCGCGCTCGAGCCATGTGGCGTCTACAAGGCGCCGGTGAACCTCGTCGAGTAGGCCGACTGTCTTGCCGGCTGCGCGAAGGTCTTTCACCAAACGAAGAACGTCGTGCACCCGCTCGACGTCCAGCAAGACCCGAGCGGACGGCCCCTCAGCTCGTTTGAGCACACCTTCCTGGGTCCATGCGCGGACGGTCTTCTCAGACAGGTCGAGCAGCTCGGCCGCGATGCGCGGTCGAAAAGGATGCGCCGACGCCAGTTCTTTCTCGACGACACCGAGAAGCGCGAGGCGCCGGTCGTCTTCATCGGGGAGCGTCTCAGCGACGCGCTCGAGTATCTCGATGCGCTCGATCAAGTCGTACGCCTGGCTGCTCTCATACGCGACGCGGGTCATGACATCTCCCTAGTGGTTCCGCTTCCGATTATAAACTGGTTTCTCGGAAGTGACAGTATGTTCCGGTTCCTCGAAACCGACAAGAATCGGCTCAGACTCGTACCGGTGGCCAGTGCGTATGCCGGGTGGTGTCCGAGGACGTCCCCCGCGCGATCGGGACAGGACGGCGCACCCGCTCGCATCGCTCGAACAGGGGCGACCAAGGAGAGCTGGGAACACTGATCGGTGGCAAGGCTCGCAGCGGACCGGAGTGAGCGCAGCGAGGGAGGACCGAACGAGGCGCGGCAGCCTTGGGGGTCTGGAGAAGCCGAGGTGCGACGTATGCCGGCACGTGTCGGAAGACGTCCCGGTTCAGCGCCAGACATGGGTCGTATGCCGGCTGGTCCGGCCCTACTCGTCTTGTCGGCGCGCTCGCGCGAGGACCGACTCGGCTAGCAGGAGCAACGACTCCCGCGGCTCACTCAGCACGACCGAGTCACCGCCGTACATCCGCTCGGCCATGGCCACCGCCTGCTCCGGACTCTTGATCTTCAAGTGCCGGAACAGAACGACAAGGTCAGGGATGTCCTGGGGGCAGCCGGCAGCCATCTTCAGAGCCAGCAGGTTGGCGGGGGATGACACCGCGACCTGGAGACCTTCGACGTCAATGGAGACCGGGTCCTCGTCGGGGAGGGGAATGAACGCTTGAGCGGCGGCGCTCAGCCAGCCCAGCGGGAGGCCAAGGTCCGCGGCCATGGATTCGGCCTCATCAGCGACCGACGTCGGTGGGTGAAAAATCGCGTCGATGTCTCGGGTAGCTCGACGAGTGTCGAGCTCCAGGGCCATCGCGGCTCCTCCCACGACATACAGCCGGCCCGAGACACCCTTCGCGGACAGACGACGACCCAGCTCGGTGAGCAGCTCGACGATCTTGTCGCGGTCGAATCCCGTGTCGTCGCGGTCGAACCCCTGGCTCATCGGTGGCTCCTACGCCGTCTGGAACGCCGACGCGTCCAGCCAGATACCGAAACGCGAAAAATCGATGGGTGTGCGTGACATGGTGCGGGCGGCCAAGAGACCTCCACCGTCGGCCGGGAACCACCAGGACGTCAGCGGCGTCCGGCGGGTCCACTTCGGCGCGGTGATCCCCCGTCGCCGGCAAGCCTGAGCCACGGACGCCGCGAGCAGCGTGTCCCATCGCCGGTCACCGGTCGGGCGCGGTCGGCGCAGGAAGTCCGCAATCTCACCCAGGTCCTGCAACCCGCGGAAGTCGTTGATGGCCCCAATGAGCGTGCGCAGCGCGAAGTCCTCATCGCCGCGTTCGAGCTCGCCCTTGATCGCCTCGGCCGCGGCGCGCGCCGTCAACCACGGACGCACCGGCCCGGCGATCTCCCGGAGGAGGCGACCGACCTCCGGCTGGCTGCGGCCGGTGAGCGCGGCGATGCGTCGCTGGCTGAGCCCGCGGCGGTGCGCGTCGAGGACTACCTGGCGGAGCTGGGCGCGGCCCTGGCGAACCTGCTCATCGGCCCGCTGGGACCGCTTGGCGATCTCAGTCTCGAAAGTCATATCACTGATAGTAACTACTATCGCGTGAGATACAAGGGAACCTGCGAGGTTCTGGGGAGATGCTCCCGGTGGCCGGCCGAGTGCGTATGCCGGCACGTGTCCGAAGACGTCCCGGTCCGGAGCCAGAAGTGGGACGTATGCCGACACGTGTCGGAAGACGTCCCAGCCCCAGGTCAGCGTCGGGGTCCCCGCGCGTCTGACCTCAGAGGGTGGGCGTCGGCGTGGGGTCGGGGACCAGGGTCGGGTCGATCGTCGGCGTCGGGTCCGGGACCGGGACCGTGGCCGTCGGCGTCGGGTCCGGGACCACCGTCGGGTCCGTCGTTGGCGTAGGTGTGGCGGTGGCCGTGGGCGTCGGGTCCGGGACCGTGGCCGTCGGCGTCGGGTCCGGGACCGTGGCCGTCGGCGTCGGATCCGGGACCGTGGCCGTCGGCGTTGGTGTGGCGGTGGCCGTGGGAGTCGGGTCGGGGATCAGCGTCGCCGCCGGGTCGGGGACCAGAGTCGGGTCGGTCGTGACGGGCGGGGTGACCGGTGCGCCAATAATCGTCACAGCGGGCACTGACGTGGACGGCGGCATGGGTGCACCGGTGGCCGCTGCCTTCTGCCCAAGCGTTGTGGCCAGGATCGGGGGGCCGGCGACGGTGGCAGAAGGGGTGGCCACGAGGGTCGGCTCCGTGCTCGGGAGGGCGCTGACCCCAAGACGGTACGTCGCGGCAAGGGCAGTCACCATCTGCACGTAGGAGTCCGAGGCGTTGTAGCGCATGATCGCCGAATGCAGCTCGCCCGGGTTGCTGAGGTCTCCCGGACCGGAGCAGAGGTAGATCCCGGCTGCCGAAGCGGCGTCGGTCATGTCCTGCGGGTTCCTGACTCCGTCACGATCGGCGTCGACGCCCACCACCTGCCAGGTGCTGGGGATGAACTGCATCGGGCCCACGGCCCGGTCGTACACGGTGTCCCGGTCCAGGAGGCCGCGATCGCTGTCGGTGATCCGGGCGGTCCCGTTCGTGCCGTCCAGCGGGATGCCGATGATGCCCGGTTGGGCCACGTCCGCCGCGTCCAGCTGGTTGCCGCCGAAGCGCGCGTGATCGCTCTCGACGCGCCCGATGGCGGCCAGCAGCGCCCAGTCGATGTGGCAGGCGCGGTCGGCCGAGTCGACCAATGTGGCCGCCCGCCGATAGCTCTCAAGGGCGCGGACTGGGATCCCGGTGCTGTCCAGGGTCTGACCTGACGAGGTGGCGGGCACCCCGGCCACCGGTGCAGGCGCCTCTGGCACTGCCAGGGGAAGGCCTCCGGTGGAGACCCCCGCAGGAGCGGGCAAGTTCAGTGCGGTGTCGGGTACGACGACCACGGGCGATCCGCTCGAGACGGCGACACCATGGATGTTGCGCCCGAGTGCGGCCGGGGCGGAGACCGCGATACCGGCACCGAGCAACGCGACCGCGGGAAGCGCGGCGCAGACCTTGCGCCAGGGCACGGTGATCCGTCGAAGGCGACTGCTGTTGGACTTGGACATGTCTCTCCCTAGGACGAACCTCGGGTTCGACCGCATCCGGCAGCTGACCTGCACCGATCCGATTCCTGGTGCGTGACCAGCCTCTGACGGCCAATTTTATGAGCGCCCCGCCTTGGGGGTAATCCCTCAGCGGGTATGTCTCGGGTAGGCGGGGCACACAGGGCATAGACCTCATGGGGCCCGATCGATACGGCATTTGTGACAGTTGTGCACTCTTGTTGCCTGATCGAGCAGTGCAGGAAGTGGGTCGGACGATCAGGTGAAGGAGCGGCTGCGCA
>DATCNE010000123.1:0-4144 GCA_036565395.1 Dermatophilaceae bacterium | reverse complement strand
GGCGTAGGGCCTGCGATCGCTCGGCGATCAAGGCGCACGTTCACTCCAGGGCTGACCTCAACCGTGGCGATCCCGTCGTCGAGCGCGGTGATCCTGCCAAGGAAGCCTGACGTGGTCGTAACCTCGTCGCCCACGGCGAGGCTGGCCTGCATGCTCTGAACTGCCTTCTGCCGACGCCGCTGAGTGATGAACATGTATCCGATCAGCAGCACCGGCAAGGCGAAGATCAGCAGCGTGCTGGTCCCGCTGCCCGATGTTGTTGCCGCGACAAACGAAGACATGAGTCAGTCCTTCATGAAGAGTTGGCAGGCGCATCCGCGAAGTGAGCTGGACACGCAAGAGCCCCGACGCAAGAGGGAGCATCGCAGAGAGTCTAGGTGAGCCACCCGAGTGGCACGAACGCACCTCGCCCTTTAGACCAAACGTGATCAACCGGTCATGCCGTGTCCCTGCGCTCAGCCGCCGAAGCGTCCGTCGCCGTTGCCGAGCGGCAAGGCTTCGGGCACCGGGATTCGTGCTGACGCTGCGGGTGGGGTCAGACCCAGATGCCTCCAGGCCAACGGGGCTGCCGCCCGCCCGCGCGGGGTGCGGATGATGAATCCCTCGCGAACCAGGAACGGCTCAGCGACGGTCTCGACGGTGTCGGACTCTTCGCCGACTGCGACGGCAAGAGTGCTCAAGCCAACCGGTCCACCAGCGAACCTGCGACACAGGGCCTCCAGCACGGCACGATCGAGTCGGTCGAGACCGCGGTCATCGACGTCGAACAGGGCGAGGGCCGCATGTGCTGCATCCAGGTCGGCCATGCCCTGGCCGTGCACCTGTGCCCAGTCGCGGACCCGTCGCAGCAGCCTGTTGGCGATGCGCGGTGTCCCCCGCGATCGCCTGGCTATCTCGGTGATGGCTGGCTCGGTCGCCTCGATCTTGAGCAGCCCTGACGAGCGTCTGAGGATCTGGACCAGATCCTCGACGGCGTAGAAGTCGAGGTGCCCGGTGAAGCCGAACCGATCTCTCAACGGGGCCGGCAACAGACCTGAGCGTGTGGTGGCGCCGACCACCGTGAACACGGGCAGCTCAAGTGGAATCGCTGTGGCGCCCGGGCCCTTGCCCACGATCACATCGACACGGAAGTCCTCCATCGCCAGGTAGAGCATCTCCGCGGCAGGGCGGGCCATCCGGTGGATCTCGTCCAGGAAGAGCACCTCTCCCTCAGCCAGCGAGGACAGGATCGAGGCCAGGTCGCCGGCGTGCTGGATCGCCGGCCCGCTGGTGATGCGGATGGGCGCCTCGAGCTCGGCTGCGACGATGAGCGCCAGGGTGGTCTTGCCAAGCCCGGGGGGGCCGGACAGCAGCACGTGGTCAGGCGGCGTGCCACGCCGTTTGGCGGCCTCAAGAACCAGCCCGAGCTGGTCACACACCCTGGTCTGACCCGCAAACCCGCTGAGTCTGCGAGGGCGTAGTGCCGCCTCGACCCTGCGCTCGTCGTCATCGCCGCCGGCATCGACGATGCGAGCGGTGGCGTCGACGGACGAGTCGCCGTAGGTAGAGGACTCGTCGTAGGCCGCGGAGTCGTCATAGCGATCGTCCTGAATCTCAGGGAAGCGCTCGGTCATCGTGCCAGCTCCCGAAGGGCGGCACGCAGCAGGGCGGACACGTTCGGCCCCCCGCCGGCTTCTGGCTGCTCAGCCAGAGGTTGGACTGCCACAACGGCCTCCTCGGCCTGCTTGGACGACCACCCGAGACCGACCAGCGCGTCGCGCACCTGGGCCGTCCATTCGGCTTCGACGCGACGCGGTGCCGCAGCAGAGGTGGCGCCGGACGACGGCAGGCCGATCTTGTCGCGAAGCTCCAGGACGATGCGTTCTGCGCCCTTCTTGCCGATACCCGGGACCTTGGTCAGCGCAGCCAGATCGCCACTGCTCACAGCCCGACGCAAACCGTCTGGGGTGTGAACGGCCAACATGGCCAACGCGATTCGGGGTCCAACGCCCGAGACGGTCTGGACCAGGTCAAAAACCACCCGCTCGTCCTCGTCGGCGAACCCGTAGAGCGTCAGAGACTCCTCGCGGACGATCAGAGTGGTGGCCAGCACGGCCTCGACACCAGGCCGCAGGGAAGCTGCCGTCGCCGCAGTGGTGTGCAGCCACAGGCCCACTCCCCCGACCTCGATCACCGCGGCATCCAGACCGGCGGACAGGACCACCCCACGTACAGAGGCGATCATCGACTTCCTGCCTTCGCGCGTTGGGAAGCAGCGGCTTGGGAAGCAGCGGCTTGGGCATCAACGGCGACCTGCAAGCGGTTCTGGGCGCTGCCACGCCATACATGACAGATGGCCAGGGCCAGTGCGTCCGCGGCGTCCGCGGGCTTGGGTGGGGTGTCCAGTCGCAGGATGCGGGTGACCATCGAGGTGACCTGGGTCTTGTCGGCCCGACCGTTGCCGGTCACCGAAGCCTTGACCTCGGTAGGTGTGTAGAGCGCCAGTGGCAGCCCCAGGCGGGCGGCCGCGAGCATCGGGACCGCCGAGGCCTGGGCAGTGCCCATGATCCCCTTGATATTGGCCTTGGCGAACACGCGCTCGACGGCGACGGCGTCAGGCTCGTAGAGCGCCAGCCACTCGTCGATCTCGGTCTGCAGAGTCAGGAGGCGCTCGGCCGGGTCATCCGACGGCGGAGTGCGGACCACGCCGACGGCGATCATCCGCAACGGCTGGCCCAGCCCGCCCTCGACGACACCCAGACCACAACGGGTCAGACCGGGGTCGACACCCATGACACGCACGTTGATGGCTCCTCACCTGTTCCGAACACCTGTTCGGATAGAAACCTACAACGCGGCGCCCCCATGTCGAGGGCGCCGCGCCGTGTGGACCTGTATGCCGGGCCTGCTCAGTCCTCGTCCTCGTCCAGCGCGGCGAGGATCTCGTCGCTCACGTCGCCGTTGGTCCAGACGTTCTGGACGTCATCGCTGTCCTCCAGTGCCTCGATGACCCGGAACATCTTTCGTGCCCCGTCGAGGTCGAGCTCGATCTCGAGGGTGGGGATGAACGATGCCTCGGCCGAGTCGTAGTCGATGCCGGCGGCCTGGAGAGCCGTGCGAACGCCCACGAAGTCGGTCGGCTCGCTCACGATCTCGAATGCCTCGCCCAGGTCGTTGACCTCTTCTGCGCCCGCGTCCAGCACAACCTCGAGCAGGTCGTCCTCGCTCAGGTCGCCCTTGGGAACGATCACCACTCCCTTGCGCGTGAAGACGTAGGAGACGCTGCCCGGGTCGCCGAACTGGCCGCCGTTGCGGGTGAGGGCCGTTCGCACCTCGGCGGCCGCACGGTTGCGGTTGTCGGTCAGGCACTCGATCAGGACCGCGACACCGTTCGGGGCGTAGCCCTCGTAGGTGATTGTCTGCCAGTCGGAACCGCCGGCCATTGCACCGCTGCCCCGCTTGACGGCGTTGGTGATGTTGTCGTTCGGGACGCTGTTCTTCTTGGCTTTCTGGATGGCGTCGAAGAGAGTCGGGTTGCCGGCGACGTCACCGCCGCCAGATCGGGCGGCGACCTCGATGTTCTTGATCATCTTGCCGAAGAGCTTGCCGCGCTTGGCGTCAACAATTGCCTTCTTGTGCTTGGTCGTCGCCCACTTGGAGTGACCGCTCATCGCTTCTCCCTCGCCTGCCAGACCGTCATCGAAACCCGCTGAACTGCAACTCTGCAACTCTGCAACTCTGCGACCCTGCAACTCTGTGACCCTTTTGAACTGGATGACCCTTTTGAGAATCCTGCCGATCGTACTGATCGGTGCCTTGCGCTCAGCGCAGGGCCATGCGAACCATCTGCATGAAGTACTCGTGGATGCGGTGGTCACCGGTGACCTCGGGGTGGAAAGACGTCGCGAGCAGGTTGCCCTGCTGGACGGCGACAACCCGGCCCTGTGCCGGCCCAGTCTCCACCGTTGCCAGCACCTCAACGCTCTCGCCCATCTCGTCGACCCAGGGCGCCCTGATGAAGACGGCCTTGAACGTCTGCAGGTGCCCCTCTGGCGCAGTCGTCGCCCCGGCGATGCGCGGGATGTGGAGCTCCTCCTCGAAGGAGTCGACCTGACGCCCAAAAGCGTTGCGCCGGACCGTGATGTCGAGACCACCCAACGTGTCC
>DATCNE010000122.1:0-2102 GCA_036565395.1 Dermatophilaceae bacterium | reverse complement strand
TGGTGAGGCCTTGCTGGCCGTGCTGTTGTCCGCTACCCGTGAACGAGGAGCCAGCGTCGTGCTGGTGACCCACGACAACCGGGTCGCCGCGCACGCCGACCGCGAGGTCGTGCTGGTCGACGGCGCCTTCACCACGGCAGGCGTCCTGTCATGACCCGCCTGGCGTGGACGTTTCTGCGATCCGCGGGCTGGCCGCGCGCGGCCCTGCTCGCCGGGACCACAGCGCTCGCGACGGCCCTGTTGCTCGTCGCCCTGACCATGCTGCTGCTTCCCAGCCTGGCGGTCGAAGCGCTGTTCAGCCTCGTCGCGGACCCCGGCCTGCGCTGGGGGACCGCGTTCGCCACGGCAATGCTGGTGCTGCCGCTGCTGTTGATGCTCAACCAGGTGGTCCGGCTGGGCACGGCGACCAGGGAGAGACGGCTCGCAGCATTGCGGCTCGCCGGGGCAACACCGGCAGAGGTACGCCGGCTCGGCGCAGTCGAGGTCGGTTTCCCGGTGACCGTCGGCGCGATGGCGGGGCCGTTGGTGTTCGCGCTGCTGCGGACGCTCTTCGGCGGCCAACGTGTCAACCCAGCAGCGGGGATGCACGTTTTCGACCTCACCGTGACGCCGGCTTCCGACGTCGTCGCTACCTACTCTCTCTCGAACGCGGGCCTGTCGCTGATACCGACGTCAGTGACCCCGGCGTGGTGGCAGACAGTGGCCGTGGTGGCTTTGGTCGCCGCAGCCGGTGTGGTGACTGGCTCCCTGGCCTCCCGGCACCTGATCGCCTCACCTCTTGGCGTCAGCCGCCGCGTACGACGGCCCGCACCTCGCCCGTGGGGCCTGCTGCTGGTCGGTACGGGTCTGAGTGCACTAGCTGCCTATATGAGCGGAGCGTTCATCGGCAATCCGGCTGTGGCGTTGGCCGGCATACTGCTGGTGGTGCTGGGGGTCCTCGCCCTCGGCCCATGGGTCGCGTTCCGCTCCGGGCAGCGCGCCGCGCGACGCACTTCCGATCCGGCGACCCTGATCGCCGCCGGCCACCTCGTCAGCGACCCGCGCCCGGCCGGCCGGGCTGCCGCAGCGGTCGGCGCCATCGGCATCGTGTCCGGCGCAGCAGCCGTGATGGAGGTGGGTGTCTTCTTCTACAGCAGCTTCATAGACCCGTTCTTCGTGATCTCCTTCGCACTGGTCGGCGGCGCGCTCATCCTGGTCCTGCTCGTCACCGCCAGCACTCTGGCGGTGCACGCCGCCGAGTCCCTCGTGGACCGGCGCAGGGTCCTCGCAGCTCTGGTCGCTGCCGGAACCCCGGTATCGGTCCTGCGGGACGCGCTGCGGCGGGAGGCGACGCTCACCTCAATGCCCCTGTCCGTCGGTGGCGTGCTGATCGGAGCCGTCGTTGCGGGAGCGGTCGGTGTGGCGGCCGCGGACTCGACCGCAAACCCGGTAGTGAATCTGGCAGGGCTGCTGTTCCTGTGCGGGCAGGTGACTCTCACGGTTGGCCTGACCTGGGCGGCGATCCGCATCGCGATAGGCGCCGTTGCACCCCGGCTGCTGCGGGCCTCGGCGCCGGGTAACCTGCGCACCGAGTAGCTGAGATGACCTCCCAGCGTGTCCTCACAACAAGCCGGAAGCGCTCGCAGGCAGCGACCCGGCTGCTCATCGCGGTGCGCCGCGCCGAACGCCGAGGAAGCACACCCGAACATGATGCCGCCTCGCGTGCTCGTGGCGCCCTCGTCACAGACACGCGTGACGTACCACCTCGGCAAACTGTTCGCCCGGGCGCGCCCTCGATCGAACGGGACTAGCCCTGCAACAACCTCGAGTCATCGGCAAGGTCGCGCTCGGCGCGGCAATAGGAAGCGTTACGTAGTCGACAACTTGTTCCGAGGCTGCGTTCGCCGGACACTGTGAGTGAGGTGACGATCATGGTTGAGACAGCGAGTACGGCGGACCAGGACAGGACGCCGTCGTCCGCACGATTCCGGAAGCTACCCGAGCGCATCCGACCAGAGGACATGATCGCCGCCCAGGAAACGGAACCGCCCCCGGACCCGACGATGGGACGCGACTCCGAGCGTGACTTCATGTTGCGAAACGCGGGCTTCTGACGTCTCGTA
>DATCNE010000121.1:0-14174 GCA_036565395.1 Dermatophilaceae bacterium | reverse complement strand
CGACGCGATGATGGTGCGAGCGTCATCGAGTTCGGAGACGGCGTGCATGGTCGGCGACCGCCATCCAACAACTCGATCGGGGTGCGCTACAGGCACGGCGCTGGCGCGTACTCATCGGTGCTACTGCAACAGGGCCGCGTGATCATTGACACCGATGTGAGCGAGGAGCCGGTTCGTGCCACGTGCGGGGTCTACCGGGCCACCGTGCTCGACAATGCAGACCCGCTCATGCAGCGGCGTCTGCTGGTTCGGGTTCCCGACGTTAGCGGAGACGAACCGGTGTGGGCCGCGGCGTGCCTACCGTTGCCCGAAATCCAGGAGGGCCCCGCCGTCGGCGACGGGGTGTGGATCGCGCTCGAATCGTGCGACCCGTCACGACCGATCTGGCTGGGTCAGCGCATTACCGATTGAAGTCGACCGCCGGCACGTTCATCCCGAGAGCGGCTTCGAGGCATGAGGGGCAAATCTGACCCGCGTCACTTCGCCGCCTATGACTGGCGCCGTATTCACTCTGCAACGCCGCAGCGAAATGCCCTGACCTGCGATGGGTGTGTGTTCTTGTCCGGTCGAGGGATCCTTCTGCGGTGATCGATTGCAATGGGGTGTCAGCGGAGTCCAAAGGTTGTCACCGGGCTCAGTTCGTCTCTCTTCTCAGTGGGTCGCCTGCCCGGCGGATGTGCACAGCGCGGACGCGGCACCCGAGCGCTTTGGCCTGCGCGCCGAGCGGGCTGATAGATGGCGAGTCTGCCAAGGTGGTCACATGGTCCGGTTCTTTGACGACGAGGGCGCAGCGGTGCCGCTGGCCAGCGAGGTCTCGCGGATCGTCAGCTTGGTGCCGTCATTGACGGAGGCGTTGGCGCTGAGCTGTCCGGAGAAGTTGGTGGCTGCGACGGATTGGTGCACGCATCCCGCTGACCTGGTTGTCACCCGAGTACGCGGGACGAAGAACCCGGACTTGGAGGCGATTCGGGCACTGGCGCCGGACCTGGTCGTTGCGAATGCTGAGGAGAACCGCCAGGTTGACCTCGATGTGCTTCGCCGGCAGGGGATTCCGGTGTGGGTCACCGATATCCGGACGGTGGACCAGGCGCTGGACTCAATCGAAACACTGCTGCGGGCCGTGGGCGCCGGCGACACCAGGTGGTTGGGCCAGGCGCGGGACTCGTGGGCGCAGACGCCGGCTGTTGTGGAGGGTCGCCGGTTGCGGGCGGTGGTGCCGATCTGGCGTCGCCCGTGGATGCACCTGGGCAGGGACACCTACGCCGGGGACGTGTTGGGTCGCCTCGGAGTGGACAACGTCCTGGGCGAGGGCCCGGAGCGTTACCCGAAGCTGGCGCTAGGGCAGCTACCCGAGGTGGATCTGGTGGTGTTGCCCGACGAGCCGTACCAGTTCAACAAGGCGGACGGCCCGGAGGCGTTTCCGGGCATGCCTTGCGCGCTGGTCAGCGGCCGGTTCCTGACCTGGTACGGGCCAGCCATGGTCGAGGCGCCGCAAGCACTGCTCGCGTCGCTGCGTGCCGCGCTGGTCTGATCAGAAGTCGCCGGCTGCCAGCCTGGGAGAGGTATCCCCAGACCGTCAAAAACTCGTCTCCTAGTGCCATGTATGCGTACTCCAGGAAGGCCGGCGTCCGTGACGCGGTCCTCGGTAGACGATCGTGACCGCCGACATCGCGCACAGCATCGCCCACACCCTGCGCAGCGCCACCATCACGTCCTCGCCGTAGGTTGGTGCTCGACGCTTTCGAGGTGTGACCACCAGCCGTGGGCCCAGAGTGCAACGAAGCGCCTTACGGGCATGGTCACGATGCCAGCCCGTCAGTTGGCACAACTCGTCCAGGATCAACGCCTTGGCTCCCCTGGACGCCGACCGATACCGGGTCGCCGTCGCCTGCGTGACCGCCTTGCGCTGGCTCATCGTCAGTCCCATTTCCGAGGCCGTCCCGACCCCACCGCGTCAAGCCTGTAGCCACGCCGACACGCGGGCATTCCTTTATGAGGCAACGAAGCAGTTTCGCAGGCATCTTTGGTGAGTCAACTCGGGTCCTTGTTGCGGAGCTCCTTAGCGCTCACAATGGGACTGCCAGCAGTCCTCCTCCAAGCCCACCGGGCGATGTCAGTCCATCTCACCATCTCCTCAAGAGTTGGCTGCATTTGTGGTGTCCTGTCGCTCCTTTGCTGTTCGGCACAGAATGCGTCTCTGCGCCCGGTTGTATACGAAAGGTCCGCCATAGCCCGCTTCAAGGTAGTTGGACTGATTCTGTCGATCCGTTTGAGAGTTCTCACCTGGGTCTCGTGGACCAGAGCGCCTCTGCACTATGAGCGGCCCAAGCGCGAGGGCTCACTGGCGTCCACTCAGGTTCCGAAGACTCCGCATGTCGATCATCGTCCGCGTGGTGACGCCTCCGTGACCAACGTCTGCTGGGACCACAACCCGAAGCCCCGCTCCTCTCTCGAGAGGACCATGATCTTGGCACTGTCGGGCACCCTGCGTAAAGAGCGAGAGGTCCTGCTCAGATGACGGTGCCATCAACGCCAGATCTCAACACTGTCCTCGGGAAGGCCGTGACGATACTCGAAGCGTTCACCGCGGAGGATCATGGCCTGAGCCTGGCCGAACTAGCCCGCCGCACCGGGTTGCCGAAAGGAACCCTTCATCGTCTAGTCGGCGAGTTGATCTCCGTGCGCCTCCTGGACCGCCAGGACCGGACCTACCGACTTAGTGGTCATCTATTCCAGCTTGGCATGCTCGCCTCGGTCGAGCGCGGCTTGCTGGAGGTGGCGACGCCGTTCATGGAGGACCTTTACGAGCGCACGCACGAGACCGTCCATTTGGGGGTCCGCGAAGGTCTCGAGGTCGTCTACGTCGCAAAGCTGGGCGGCCATCAGCAGGCCACCTCACCATCCCGACTCGGAGGAAGGATGCCGTTACATTGCACAGCGATCGGCAAGGCGCTGCTCGCCTTCGCGCCTGTGGAAATCCAACGGGACGTCCTGAGCTCTCCGCTCGCCCGGCGCACTCCACGCACCATTACCGCACCGGGTCTGCTCGTCCAGCAGTTGCGCACGGTGGTCGAAACTGGGATTGCATTTGAGCGCGAGGAGTCCGCAAGAGGGATCGTCTGTGTTGCCGCTCCCATCCTTGACGCCTGGGGCGTGCCAGTGGCGGCACTGAGCGTGACAGGAACCGTCGCTCGGTTCCGGCCAGAGACGCACGCGACTTTTGTTCGGGCGGCTGCCGCCGGCGTCGCCGCCACCCTTGCTCGCCGCTCTGCCCTCCTCGAACAGCAACAACCGTTCCACTGAGCGGAACATTCCCCTTCCCCGGAGACATTTGTCAGGGCAGAGTCTGCCACGCCATGACCGCCGAATGTCTCGATTGAAGACGATCATCCGGTTCCGTCGGCCGCCATTTCACAATGCGGAGAGCAAGGATCCCAGATGAGCAAGACCAAGGTCGCCGTTATCGGTTCGGGCAACATCGGCACCGACCTGATGATCAAGATCATCCGACTCTCGGGCTCATTGGAGATGGGAGCGATGGTTGGCATCGATCCGCTGTCAGACGGTCTCGCTCGAGCAGGGCGACTGGGTGTTCCCGTCACTTCAGAAGGAGTGCAAGGCCTGATCGCGATGGAGGGATTCGGCGATATCGAGGTTGTTTTCGATGCGACCTCGGCCGCCGCCCACAAATCGAATGCAGCCGCTCTCACTCCGTACGGCAAGCTCCTTGTCGATCTGACGCCGGCCGCGCTTGGCCCATATGTGGTACCGGCCGTCAACCTTGAAATGCACCAAGAGGCCCGGAATGTCAACATGGTGACCTGCGGCGGGCAGGCCACCATCCCGATAGTCGCGGCCATCTCTCGAGTGACGCCGGTACCTTATGCCGAGATCGTCGCCTCCATCGCCTCGAAGTCCGCCGGGCCCGGGACTCGCGCGAATATCGACGAGTTCACTGAGACCACTGCAGCGGCAATCGAGGCTGTCGGAGGCGCAGCGCGCGGCAAGGCGATAATAATTCTCAATCCGGCGGAGCCTCCACTGATCATGCGCGACACAGTCCTCGCCCTTATAGGCGATGCGGATCCCTTGGTACACGAGCGAATCAGAGACTCCATCGACTTCATGGTCCAACAGGTCGCGACATATGTGCCCGGCTACCGGCTCAAGCAGTCAGTCCAGTTCACTCCGGTAGATCAGGACGAGCCTGTCCACACCTTGGTTGCGGTAGGCGCCGCCAGGGTGACACACAAGGTGTCGGTGTACCTCGAGGTCAAAGGAGCCGCGCACTACCTACCGGCTTATGCCGGGAACCTCGACATCATGACTTCCGCCGCGCTGAGAACTGCAGAGCACATGCTCCAAGCACAGGCGCCAAGGGCAGAGGCGCAGACCGCATGACGCCTCCGAAGATCTTCATTCAAGACGTGACCCTGCGCGATGGCATGCACGCTCTGCGTCACCGAATTACCCCCGAACGAGTGGCCGAGATCGCTGAAGCCCTTGACGCTGGCGGGGTGGACGGCATCGAAGTCGCCCATGGCGATGGGCTGGCCGGGGGCAGCTTGAACTATGGTCCTGGCAGCAATACGGACTGGGAATGGATCGAGGCAGCAGCCTCCAAACTGAAGCGTGCGCGCCTAACTACGCTGCTCATCCCAGGGATCGGCACGATCAAGGAACTGAAACACGCCTATTCCCTGGGCGTACGCTCCGTTCGCGTCGCCACCCATTGCACTGAGGCCGACGTGTCAGCTCAGCACATCACGACCGCCCGCGAGCTCGGCATGGACGTCTCCGGGTTCCTGATGATGAGCCACATGGCCACCGCTGACGAACTCGCCAAGCAGGCACTTCTTATGGAGTCTTACGGCGCGCACTGCATCTACATAACGGATTCAGGTGGCCGTCTGACCATGGCAGGGGTTCGGGAGCGTGTGCGCGCCTACCGAGAAGTGCTCAGGCCCACCACACAGATCGGCATCCATGCACACGAGAACCTCTCGCTCTCCGTCGCCAACAGCGTGGTGGCCGTCGAAGAGGGCGTCACCCGCGTCGACGTGGCACTTGCAGGCCATGGCGCGGGTGCAGGCAACTGCCCCCTTGAGCCGTTCGTGGCTGTTGCGAACATCAACGGCTGGCAGCACGGGTGCGATCTCTTCTCACTCCAGGACGCTGCAGAGGAACTGGTGCGCCCTCTTTGGGACCGTACGGTGCGCCTTGACAGGGAGACCCTCATTCTCGGGTACGCGGGGGTGTACTCATCGTTCCTTCGGCACGCCGAGACCGCATCGGCACGCTACGGCGTGGATGTGCGAAGCATTCTGCTTGAGGTGGGTAGACGTGCCCTCGTTGGTGGCCAAGAGGACATGATCGTTGATATCGCGCTCGACATGGCCAATTCGGACTCAGACGCAGGCAGGTTGTCATCACGAGACCGCGGTTCGGAGCGCTAGGTGACCTTTATCCCTTTGTTGTCCCAATATACCTAGTACATATCGAGAAGGTCAGGAACGATGTCGCAAGGCGTAAGAAGCTTAACGCAGCAATTATCAGAATTTGTAGCCGAAACCCGCTACGAAGACCTCCCCGAGCCAGTAATTCATGAAAGCAAACGCCTCCTCCTGGACATCGTCGGTTGCGCACTGGGGGCACTTCACACTGAAAGCGCCCAAATCGCCCTCAGTTATGTACGGGGAATGGGAGGCTCACCCGGCTCCACTGTCTTGGGTCTGGAACGAAGCAGTTCTCCCATGAACGCTGCTTATGCAAACGCACGCATGGCAAATATCCTGGATGCCGACGATACGTTTCCAACAACAACACATTTCGGAAACGCCACTGTGTTTTCGTCTCTGGCCTTGGCAGAACATTACGGTCGGAGCGGGCGCGACTTGGTAACCGCAATCGCTGTGGGATTTGACGTAGGTGCACGGATCGGTAACTGGATGGGGACGCCATTCACAATCCGAGACGGGAAAGTCGTCGGATGGAATGATCTGGGCGGGCCCTCGGCCACCGTTACATGGGCGGCCGCTGCTGCATCGGCTAGAATATCGAACCTAACTCCGTTTCAAGTCAACCACGCATTCGGAATCGCAGGCGCCAACTCCCCACAACCCACAATCCGGAAATGGGCGGAGGCGGATGTCCAATCCATGTACAAATACGCCGACGCCGGATGGTGTGCGCAGGCGGGGGTGTCGGCGAGCCTGCTCGCAGGCCTTGGAAGTACAGGCATGCTCAACATCCTTGACGGTGCGAACGGGTTCTGGCGCTTCTACGGCTCACCGAGTCATGACGACGAAGCGTTGGTCCACGAACTGGGAACCGATTGGCAGATTCTCAATACCACTTATAAACCATGGCCATGTTGCCGATGGATCCACCATCCGCTAACTGCATTTACCTCTCTTCTTAGACAACATAGCCTCCAACCTGATGAAATCGAGCGGATCGTCGTACGAGCTAATCCATTCGCCCTGACTCCGATATTCAGAGAACAGCAGCCCAGGGATGCGCTCACCGCTGAGTTCAGTCATCCGCATGCCATGGCGATGGCAGCCTATCGTGTGAGCCCGGGGGCGGACTGGTACGCGCCCGAGGTTCTTTCTGCTCCACATATCCGGGCACTGCGGGCACGGGTTACCGTGGAACCAGAACCTAGATCGGCAAACATCGCTGAACTCATGGACGGAGGCCAGTGGCGCGCCATGCCTGGCGGTGTGGATGTATACGCTCGAGGGACTTTGTTTAGCGCAACTTCTGACTACGCCCTCGGTGATCCTTGGCTGGAAGAAACTCGTCTTTCTGATCAAGAACTGATTAATAAGTTTAGGATAATGGCTCAAACAACAAAAGAGCCTGTGCATGAGAATCTTCGCCGAGCAGAATTGATCGAACAGTCCGCCACGGACCTACTTGGCGCAGATACCATCACCAAAGTCCGGGACCTTATAGGCCCTATCCGGCAGTTGGCTAGTCCCAGCCTTCAACCGAGAACTCCCTCTGTTTAGGCATCATTGACTTGAAGCCGACGCTCAAGGAACGCAAGCGTGGCTGGTCAGCTCCTGGAGAAAGCGCAAATCTGAAACGGCAAATAATTTCCAATCCATCGAACGATCCAAAAAAGACACGGAAAGGCTGAAAATGAGTCCCAATATTGCGTGGGGCAAGCGGGTAATAGTCCTCGCTGCCGTGCTCACACTCCTAACAACGGCATGCTCGTCCGCCGACACTAACTCGAACTCACCAGCCGGCACCGTCGGGGCAAAGAAAGCGTTGAGGGTAGGGTACATCTCGTTCGGTGAGAGCATCCCGTATGTGCACACCATCACGCAGAGTCTCACGAAAGTCGCTGCTTCTAGTGGCGTCGAGTTTGTGATTTGCGATTCAGCAAACGACGCTGAGACGGCCCTGCAATGCGCGACTCGCTTCAAGCAGCAGAACGTGCAAGGGATCGTCAACTATCAGGGCGATGCCACGGCCTCTGAAAGAATCTGCGCGGCCGGCCCAGGTGTTCCCGTGATAGCAATTACGGTCCATCAAAAGCCGTGTGAGGTTTCTTGGACAGGTGCCGATAACCTCGCCGCGGGAACGATGGCCGGCGAAGGGGTTGGAAAATACTTCAAGGATAACTTCAATTGCGAGTATGACGCGTATGTTTCCGTTGAGGTCAAGGCTACAGGCAAAACGGGAATCGATCGGATGGGTGGTTATCGAGCTGGATTCGAGGCCGTGTGCGGCAAGATTCACGACTTCCGGAGTCTCGACAGTAAGAGCGACGCTGCTATTGCGCGGAAGAACATGTTGGACACGCTAACGTCGATTCCGAACGCAAAAAGAATCGTCGTAGTTGGGGCGAATGACGCCATCATTCTTGGAGCCCTTTCGGCAGCTACGTCGGCTAACCGCCTTGACCAGGTGTTTGTGTCAGCTCAGGGTCTCGATTCAAGCGGTGTCTGCGGTATGCGGAAGTACCCTAAGCAGTGGATTGGTGACACTGCGTATTTTCCCGAGCACTATGGCGAAGTAGTCATTCCGGCCATCGTTAGTGCCATCAATGGGGACGCGATTCCGAAGACGCTTAAAGCGAAGATTGATTTCATCACGCCGAAGACCGCTGATCAATATTATGCCGACGTCAAATGCTGATGTCGACGTTACCGGCGGCGTTAGCCCGATCTCGGACAGGGGCTGAATCAGTCGATCGGAATATCGGCGGCGGCTCAAGGTAAGAGACGCCGCGACGGCGCTACGCCCCGCCTCTCAAGTGGCAGGGCGTAGCGCAGGCATCACAGTCCAGGATCTAGGAATTGCACACGAAAGGAAGGCTCCCATGACTGCCATCGCCCTTGAGGGCCCCAAAACCTTTACCTTAGAGGCACGGAATATCCATAAATCGTTCAACGGAGTTGAAGTTCTGCACGGGGTGGACCTAAAGGCAGTCGGAGGGCGGAGTTTGGCGCTACTTGGGGAAAACGGTGCGGGCAAATCCACGCTGGTTCGCGTGATCGCTGGAGATCACCGACCGGATGGCGGCGTTTTGGCCGTGAATGGTGAGATCCACCGATGGTTTGACCCGATTGAAGCGAGGGCCGCCGGCGTCCGCATGATCTTTCAAGAGTTCACGGACGCTCCCACTTTGACCGTAGCCGAGAACATCAGCCTCGGTCGCTGGCCGCGCCGCGCGGGACTTATCGATTGGCGGGAAGTCCGCCGCCGAGCGATTCAGATCCTGGACGGTCTTGGAGTAGGGCTTGATCCCGACGCATTGGTTGGCTCCCTACGTGTCGGTGAACGCCAGATCTGTGAGATCGCGAGGGCTCTCGCCGACGATGCGCGTTGCTTGGTGCTGGATGAGCCCACAGCGGCCCTGTCGGCGACTGAGTCAGAGCAGCTGTTCGAGTACGTCCGACGGCTCCGCGCCAGCGGGGTTGCCATCATCTATATCACTCATCGCCTAGATGAAGTGGCAAAGATTGCTGACGACCTAGTCGTACTTCGTAACGGTGAAGTCACCTTGTCGGGCCCTGTTGCGGGGGTATCTCGGCGAGAGATCGTCACTGCAATGGTTGGGCGAGAAATTGAGGACGTAGGTAGACCCAAAGCAATTGCCCCAGTTGATATGGGACCAGTGCGTCTCGCTCTACGGGGAGCGACCAGCCCGCCGGCTTTCGAGGGAGTGACTTTCGAGGTGCGGGCGGGTGAGGTTCTGGCTCTATACGGGAAAATCGGTAGCGGTACAGCAGAAGTTGTGGATTCCCTATTCGGCTTGCGCGGTCTGAGCCAGGGGACTCTGGAGGTAGAAGGCAAGATTGTCGACTTTCCTAACCCCCGGACTGCGATTGATTCTGGGGTGGCTTATCTGCCGAGCGATCGCCAGCGCGAGGGTGTCTTCATGGTTCGCCCAGTCGCGGAGAATTTGGCGGCACCATCTTGGCCTCAACTCGCCAAACTCGGATTTCTCAACTCCAATGTTGAAAAGGAAGCATTTGAGCGCTGGAAGAAGCCCCTGCGCATCTCATCACACGGGGACGCGGCACAACCGATTGCCACCTTGTCTGGAGGAAACCAACAGAAGGTCCTCGTGGCGCGATGGCTTGAGCGTGGATCGTCTGTTCTGGCCTTAGTGGAACCTACCCGCGGGGTGGACGTCGGGTCGAGACAGGACATCTATCGGGTGATTAGGGAGAAGGCGGCACGCGGCGCAGCGATCCTTATTGCTACCAGTGATTACGAGGAGGTTGTTCAAGTGGCTGATCGCGCCTTGGTCATGGTCTCCGGCAACGTAGCTGCAGAACTCTGCGGCCCAGAAATATCCACTGAGCGACTGACCGATGCGGCGGGTGGATGATATGTCTGATCCTACTCTAGGAAGGTTGAGAGAATTGGCTGAGATCCACCCAGCTAGTGAAGCCGCGGGAACCGACGAGAAGGTTGGGCGATTGCCCGCTATGAACCTGACAGTATCCAAGGAGCAGCGCCGCTTCAAGGTGCCTGAGATCGGGGCACTCCTTGCTGTCCTCATTTTGCTGTTCGCCTTCTTTTCGCTTCGTTCGCCATACTTTTTTGCCCTCGGCAACATGGTTAGCATTCTTGAAGCGATTGCAATCACCGGGATGATTGCGATCCCTGGAACCATGCTCCTAATCGCTGGCCAGTTCGACCTGTCCGTCGGTTCGGCTACTGCTTTTACTGGCGTCATTATGGGATCGCTTCTCTCTGGTCATGAGACTTGGGTCGCCGTGCTGGCAGCCATAACTGCCGGTCTCTTCGTTGGTTTGGTCAACGGGGCGCTGGTGACCATTGTTGGAGTAAATGCTTTGATTACCACATTGGGTACGCTAGCGGTGCTTCGTGGGCTTTCTCTAGTCCTAGCTGACGGGCAGACGATCTCGTTCAGCGACTTTGAGTTTCTTGGCACAGCGAGGCCGTTGTTTGGGATTCCGGTGGCAGTCCTCCTTTTCCTGGTGCTGATGATTGTGGCGGGGCTTATTATGCGTTACACAGTTTTCGGACGTTCGCTTTATGCTGTTGGCTCGAACCCGGTGGCCGCTCGCCTGACAGGGGTGAGGTCACGACGGGTGCTGATAATCGCATTTATGGCTTCTGGTTTGAGTGCCGGAATTGCAGGCATGATCCTGAGTTCCCAACTGGGTGGCTCCAACCCCAATGCGGCCATAGGCTTGGAACTCTCTGTGGTGACGGCCATTATCCTCGGCGGGGCGAGTCTTCATGGCGGGCGGGGGTCGATCACAGGAACGTTTGTGGGACTCCTAGTGATTGCGGTCTTGGACAATGGTCTGGTCCTTTTGGGTGTCAGCGCCTTCTATCAAGATGTCGCCCGAGGTGCCTTGTTGATTCTCGCGATCAGTTTTGATCAGGTGCGTGAACGATTCGCCCGACGAGCGTGAGTGTGGGTTGGCGCTTGCGTCTGGAAGCTAGAGCTAGGCGCAGTGTCCTGGACTAGGGAGTCGAAGGGCCACAATCAGATGGTCACGGTTCACTTGTAAGTGAGGAGTCAATATGCATAACGGTCTGGAACCAGATGACAGGCAGGCGCTCTACCGCTTGGGTGATCGAACATTGGCTTGGCCTCAAGGGTGCTGGTATTGGGGTGATGCGATCGCCTACGATGGACTTCTGGCAGCAGACGGAATTCTCGAGGTTGGCTGGGCTGACCAATTGGCGGAGCGTGTCGATCGATGGGCAGGGAGTGCACCCGATTCTTGGGATGACGCACTAGCGCCCGGAAGGGCGATAGCCAGACTCGTACTGGCGGGGAAGGCGAGTAAGGATGCGCTGAACCGGCTTGTTCGCGCCATCGCACGGTGTCCACGGACCGAATCTGGGGTTCCCCTCCTACGGCCGCATGTTCCAGAGTGGCGGTCTCTGGTTTGGGTGGACAGCCTCTACCATTTACCAGCCGGTCTTGCTGCCGCTGGTCAGGCTCTAGATCGAGAAGATCTGGTCGAAGAGGCGGCCCGTGTGGCCATTGCGACATTGGATCTGTTGGCCTGCCGAGGCTCCGTGGCCCAAGCTTACGATGCCGGCCGCCGGGAGAACAATCAGGTGTGTTGGACGCGTGGAATTGGATGGGCAATGTTGGGTCTACTTGATCTAATCGAACTGTTGGGTCCGGTCAACTCGCACGCGGAACAGTTGGGGAGTCGTACACGAGGGCTTATGCGCGGGCTAGTCGGTGTGCAATTGAGCGACGGGCACTGGCCTACTACGCTGGAGCGTCCGTCTGCCGACTCGGAAACGTCTGTAGCGGCGTTTTATCTGGCAGCGGCACGTCACCCTTCGGCCGTGGCTTTTGATCTCCCGCGAGAGGCAGCAGAGTCCGCCGCCCGGGCAGTAAAGGACGCGGTCGACCACGAAGGGTTGTACCAAGGGGTGAGCAAAGACACACACGTCCGGTGGGAGGTAGACGGATACCTCCGGCCACCAGTTGCTCCATCTCCGTGGGGTCAAGGGGCAGCGCTTCGGGCCATCGCGAGTCTCTGTTAGTTCTGGTGCACACCCGCGACCGGGGGTCGTTTCGCGGATCTCACTGGATCCCGGCGTGGACCACCCACTGGCTCGTGGGCAGGGGGACGGCATCACCTGGCACCCCGTGACGCGCTCAACCGCAGGGTGCTCGGTTGACGTCGCTTCGAACGTGCGCCCGTCAGGCAGAAGCGGGAGGCGCTGCAAGCCCACGCCGGGGCTCTTGCAGTCCGCTGCTCTACCGTCGCGGCAACACGACGAGATCGTCCTTGAGGTGCTGCTTGCGCACATGGGCGGCGCGTTCTGGGCGCAGAAAGAAGATGGTGCTTGGTCGATACCGAGTACGAGTACGAGTCCGGGGAGGATCCATTCGTTGCGGCGAAGCGGGAGTTCGAGGAGGAGTTGGGCTCAGCACCGCCCTTGGTCGTGTACCGCGACGTGGGCAGCGTCAGCCAGCACGGCGGGAAGCTGGTGACGGCATGGGCGGCAGACGCGGACTTCGACGCGGCTGGCGCAGTCAATGACACCTTCGAACTCGAGTGGCCGCGAGGGTCAGGTCGCATGTGACGATGGCGTCACGCGCGTCGATCAGGTCGTCCTTGAAGGTCATCAGCATCCCGTCGTCATCCGTGGGTGCCAAGCTGCAGCCTCAGCGCATTCGAGCGTCTCTAAGCTTCGCCGGCCTGTACCAAATCACGCACGAGATGATCAAGCAGTCAGTGCTCGAAGAGGTGCGACTCTTCTACCGCCAGGGGTTCGACGAAACCGGCTGGCAGTATGACGAGGAGGAGTACAAACGCCGGGTTCTGAGCGGCGCGCCCAAGGATCGGTTCAGAGCGTCTCTGGTGTGGCTTGGCGAATCAGAGGCCATCAGGCTGGGCCAGGCTGATCGTCTGCACGCCGTCTACGCCCATCGCCATGGCGGCCAGCGTGGAGACATAACTGTCAAGGAACCGCCCACCCGACCGAGACGTCGATGTCCCGGTGGTCGATCCCGAAGGGAATGAGTTCGACATCAACTAGCCGGTACCAGACAACGGCCCTCCCGAGTGAGTCGTGCGGTCGCATGGGTGCGTCTTTCCGCCGCGAAAGGGGTAGAAGGTTCAAGTTGCTCGACTCACGCCGACAGCCTCACAGGCCCCAGTCAACGTCGAACCGCCGGCTATCAACACCCAGAACCGCGCCTGCTTATCGATCAGTTCCTTCTTCGACGACATCCACAACACCTCAGATCAGAACGGTGTTGCGACGACCGATTGAACTCGCCTTCCTCTTGCGGAACGGGTTGACCAGCAGGCTCACCCACGCAGCGTTTGATTGATCCGCGCCGCCTGTCGGGTGAGGTGGTCACGTTCGGCGAGGTTGGGGGCGGACCGGGCGGCATCGGCGTACAACCGTGCCGCGGTCAGCAGGTCGCCCGCCTTCTCGTGGAGGTACGCCGAGGCGGCGGTGTGGCGGGGCAGGCCGGGGTCCACGGTGGCCAGGGCCGCGAGGCCCGCCGGGGCGCCCTCGGCCTCGCCGATCGCGACGGCCCGGTTGAGCTGCACGACCGGGCTGCCGGTGAGCCGGAGCAGCTCGTCGTACCAGCCGACGATCTGCACCCAGTCGGTCTCTTCGGCGCGCGGCGCGTCGGCGTGCAGGGCGGCGATAGCGGCCTGTGCTTGGAACTCACCGAGTCGGTCACGACCCAGCGCTGTCTGCAGGACGTCGACGCCCTCGGCGATGAGCCGCGTGTTCCAGCGGGATCGGTCCTGCTCGGTCAGGGGGACCAGGCTGCCGTCGCGCCGGGTCCGCGCCGGGCGCCGAGCGTGGTGCAGCAGCATCAACGCCAGCAGCCCTGCGATCTCCTCGTCATCGGTCTTCGACGCCAACTGCCGGGTGAGCCGGATCGCCTCGGCCGCCAGGTCGACGTCGCCGGTGTAGCCCTCGTTGAAGACCAGGTAGAGCACCCGCAGCACGGTCGCCAGGTCGCCGGGCTCCTCGAACCGCACGTCACCGACCGTGCGTTTGGCCCGGCTGATCCGCTGCGCCATTGTCGTCTCCGGCACGAGGTAGGCCTGGGCGATCTGCCGGGTGGTCAAGCCACCGACGGCGCGCAGCGTGAGGGCCACCGCGGACGCTGGGGTCAGCGACGGGTGGGCACACAGGAAGAACACCTGCAACGTGTCATCCGCGGACTC
>DATCNE010000120.1:0-4980 GCA_036565395.1 Dermatophilaceae bacterium | reverse complement strand
GCCAAGGCTCGCGGCGTGCGCACCAGCGTGCTCGTGCGCGAAGCGCTGGCCCGCTACCTAGACGCGAGCTGACGCAGGCCCGTCCTTGTTCGGTGAGGGATCCCGCTACGGACGACGAAAACCATGCTTGTGCCGGTTCGGAACGGCCTCCGCGCGTGCCCGCAGGCCGTTCCCTGGGTTCTCGCGGTGGTCGCAACACCTATCAAATGATGCATCACTTTACTGGCCAGGGCTAGCCGTGGCACCGGGCGTCGTTGAGGTTGAGGTTGAGGTTGGCACCGAAAGCTTTGTCGGTGTCGATCCCGCGTCCTCGACGATCAGTGTTGATCCAGAGAGTGTTTGCGTCTGCCCGTTAAAGGTTTCGGCAAGGCTCGTGAACTGGCCGTTCACCGCGTGGGAGAGCGCGATGGTGGACGGGACCTGTTTGATTACTCCATCGGCGCAGTTGGGTACACAGTTATCAGCGAGACGGGTGCCGTGCCCAAGTGCGCCCGATACCGTCCAGTACGCCCAGGTTATCCCGCGGCCTGAGAGCACCGGAGCTGCCGAATCTGCGGTTGCGGCCAAGAGGTCGTCTTCGTTGACCGAGAACCCGTCCTACCTGGGCGTGAGCGTGCCGACTCGCTCAAGCAGCAGGGGATCACGGACATCGTGATCCTCTGCTCCAGACTGGCTAGTGCACCGATCTCAGCCGACCGAACCCCGGCCTCGGATGATCGGCATCTGCATCGCCTCCCTCGCGGACAGCACGCGTGCATCTGGTGAGCGATTCGACGTGAATAGGCACGTTTGCATCAGTGATCTGATCCAAGGGGCGCATTGTGATCAATACTGGCCCTCCGTACGGTGACTTCATCATGCAAAGTCGAAATTCGCATAGCGAAACCAATCGGTATTTCATCGCCTCGCTCGCCAAGGGGCTTGAGGTGCTTAGTTGTTTTGGTGCCGGCACTCCCTCGCTAAGTTTGAAAGAGCTCTGCGAGCGCATGGGCTGGCCCAAGGGCTCAGGGTTCCGGTACACCTTCACTCTCCATGAGCTCGGCTATCTCGACCAGGATCCGGTCACCAAGCGCTATCGGCCGGGTGTCAAGGTCCTCGGTCTTGGCTTTGACTACTTGAGCAGCCTCGATCTCACCGCGCGCGCCCAGGCGCATATCGAGGAGCTGTTCCTCAAGACGGGCTGTCCGACCCACATGGCTGTCCTGGACGGTCCGGACATCGTTTATGTCGCCCGCCGGTCCGACCGTAGCCTCACCACGATCAACCTCTTCGTTGGTGCACGTCTGCCGGCGTACTGCACTTCGATGGGCAGGGTGTTGCTGGCTTTCCGCCCTGTTCCAGAGATACGCGAGCTGCTCGCCGGCGTGAACATGGTGAAGCACACGCCGAACACCATCGCGGACATCGACGGTCTCGAGGTGGCGTTCAAGGAGATCCGCAGCCGCGGCTACTGCATGACCGATCAGGAGCTCGAGATCGGGGTGCGCTCGGTGGCCGCGCCAGTGCGCGACTCCTCAGGTGAGGTGATCGCGTCGGTCAACGTGTCGACCCTCGCCGCCCGCGTGGATCTTCAAGAGCTCGAGAGCAAGGTGCTTCCGCGGCTCCTGGAAGCATCCGCGCAGATCTCATCCGCGCTCAGATTTACCGGCGCAGGCCCATCCCCGCATCGAGTGGACGACCGCGCATCGGGCGTCACATAAAGGACAAATAACACGGAATGAGGAACACGTTATGCCTTATAGCGATCTTCGAGAGTTCATCGCGCGACTGGAGAGTGACGGTCAGCTTCATCGGGTGACAAAGGAGGTGGACTGGAACCTTGAGCTTGGTCACGTCGCCAAGGTTAACGAGCAGCGCAAAGGCCCTGCACTCCTTTTCGAGAACATCAAGGACTACCCCGGCCAGTCCGTGCTCACCAGCGCGTTCACGACCAAAGAGCGTGTGGCAGCCGGGCTCGAGATGCCACCCGAGACGAGGTTCCTGGAGATCGCGCGCAACTGGGTGAGCCGTATTGCCGACACCCGGGTGGAGCCGGTCGAGGTTCCCACTGGTCCGTGCAAGGACCACGTGCTAATGGGCGACGACGCGAGCCTGTACTCCCTCCCGGCGCCCTGGTTCTACCCGAACGACGGTGGCCGCTATATCGGCACAGCTTGTTTTCTGGTCAGTCGCAACCTCGACACGGGCCGTCTGAACCTGGGGACGTACCGGTCGATGGTCATCGACGAGCACACCGCCGGCATCCAGCTGATCAAGGGGAAGGACTCCGAGATCGATCTGCGTGGTTATGCAGAGCGGGGCGAGCCGATGCCGGTTGCTCTCGTGATCGGCGCGGATCCGGTCCTGTTCCTCTGCTCGAGCACGATGTTCCCGCTCACCGAGAGCGAGTACGACGTGGCCGGAGCACTGCGCGGCAAGGCGGTCGATGTGGTGCGCGCCGAGACGAGCGACCTCCTCGTGCCAGCCGGGGCCGAGATCGTCATCGAGGGCTACATCACGCCCGGTGAGAAGCTTCCCGAGGGACCTTTCGGGGAGTACCCCGGTTACTACTCTGGGGCGGGGACGGAGCTGCGCGACTTCATCACCGTCACGGCGATTACGCACCGTGAGAAGCCGATCCTCTGGTCCACCACTGTCGGCAAGCCGGTCACCGACACCCACATGCTCATGGGGATCAACCGCACCGCCTCGTTGTGGAATGACCTACAGAACATGAAGATCCCCGGGATCATGGGCGTCTATGGGCCACCGGCAGCGGCTGGCCGGATGCTTGCCATCATCCAGGTCAAGCAGATGTATCACGGCCACTCCACCCAGGTCGGTCTGGCTGCCTTTGCGAGCGTCACCGGCAACTACGGGCTGAAGACCGTGATCCTGGTGGACGAGGACATCGACCCGGAGAACATGGACGAGGTCATGTACGCGCTCGCGTTCCGCTATCAGCCGGACCGCGGCACGCAGATCCTCAAGCGCGGCCGTTCCACCCCGCTCGACCCGTCGCTGCCGGTCGGGGATCGCTACATGACATCACGGGTGATCATGGACACCTGCATCCCCTATGAGTGGGACGAGAAGCCGATCCCGATCATGCTCGACGACGCCCTCGAGCAGCAGGTCAAGGACGACTGGGACAGCTATCTCGGTGCCGGGGCCTCGGCGAAACAGGATGCGCTAGACCGGACGAAGCAGTGACGGTACGGCCGTTTCGCGGGGTCGTCTTCGACCTCGACGGCTGTCTGGTGAAGGGGCCACACGCGATCCCGGGCGCCGCTGAGGCCGTGTCCCGGATCAGGGCGGGCTCGGTGGCGGTGCGGTACTTCACGAACGACTCGTCGAAGACCCCCGCGGACATGGCACGCCGCCTGAATGGTCACGGTATCGACGCCTTGCCAGGTGAGGTCCTCACCTCCGCGGTCGTGGCTGCCCGGTACGTCGCCCGCAACCACCCCGGTGGCAGGGTGCTCGCGGTCGGCGGTAAGGCCCTGCGGGAGTCCCTCGAGGAGGCCGGCCTGAAGCTCGTCGATGACGCATCGGCCGAGGTGGTGGTCGTCGGGCGCGACATCGAATTCAGCTACGGCAAGCTCGAGACTGCGTGCCGCGCCATCTGGGGAGGTGCCGCGTTCATCGCCACCAACCGGGATCGGCGCGTGCCTGTCGCCGACGGCTTCGTCCCGGGAACGGGAGCGCTCGTGAGCGCGATCGCCTGGGCAACGAACCGACGGCCGAAGGTGATGGGTAAGCCGTCGGTCCTGGCGGGGCGGGCGGCGATCGAGTCACTCGACCTTGACCCCGCCGAGGTGGTCGTCGTCGGCGACAGCCTCGACCAGGACATTCGCATGGGCAAGGCGGTGGGGGCGACAGCGGTGCTTGTGCTCTCGGGAGCCTCGAGCCTGGCGGATGTCGCCCGGACGCCAGCCCACTACCAGCCCGACGCAGTACTGCCTGACGTTTGTGCACTGCCCGAATGGATTGACCAGCGCTTAGAGAACCTAGGGAGATAGCGATGAGTGGTGACAACGGGGCACGCAGGTTCGCGAGTCCGTTCGATGTGGTAACGCCGCCCGGGTGTGAGGGGTGGGAGGAGATGTACCCCTACTACTACCTGTTCAGCGAGGAGCGGCGGGAGTTCGAAGAGGGCAAGCTCTGGTTCCAGGACGGGATGCATCATTCCGAGCCTCTCTACCCCTTCGACACCATCACGAGCGAGAGCTGGTGGGTGGGTCTCGGGCAGTACAACTCGCGGGTGTTCGCGGTCCCGACCGCCCTCGGGATCGACCAGCGGGTGCTGAACGGGTACCTGTACATCAGTGCAAACTCGATCGACGATCCGGACGTCGTGGCCGAGCGCGTGGGTCACTTCAGGACTCGGGCGGGGTACTACTACGAGAACTGGGACGAGCTCTACGCCAAGTGGGAGGTCAAGGCGACTGGCACGATCAAGGAGCTGGCGGCCATCGAGGTGCCGAGCCTGCCGGACCTGGTGGACGAGGCCGTCGTCACCGAGGGGCGCGGGGTCACCCCGGCCTATGACCTCATGGTCGCCTACGACCGCTGCATCGAGAACATGTACAAGATGTGGCACTACCACTTCGAGTTCCTGAACCTCGGCTATGCCGCCTACCTGACCTTCTACGGCTTCTGCAAGCAGGAGTTCCCGGACATCTCGGACCAGAGCGTCGCGAAGATGGTGTCCGGCATCGACGTGATGCTGTTTAAGCCCGACGCCGAGCTGAAGCGCCTGGCCGCGCTCGCGATCGAGCTCGGGGTGGACGAGGCTTTCGGGCCGGGGAGCAGCGCGGAAGAGGTGCTTGCCCAGCTGAAGACGAGCGATGCAGGCAAGAAGTGGTCTGACGATCTCGAGAGCACGATGGACCCGTGGTTCTACTTCTCCTACGGAGCGGGCTTCTACCACCACCACCGCAGCTGGGTCGACGACCAGACGTTGCCCTTCAGTGCCATCCGCAGCTACATCACCCGGCT
>DATCNE010000119.1:0-2318 GCA_036565395.1 Dermatophilaceae bacterium | reverse complement strand
CCCTTGGAGTGTGCCCGCTTTGAGTCGGCGGCGAGGACGGCGCGCCAGCGCCGCCCGCAGACAGCCAGCGCGCCGAAGGCGCGCCTTGATCTTCATAGAGGCAAATCCGGCAAATCACACGCGGCAACCCGCGGCCACCCGCGACAACTTTGTTCTGTCTCGGTTTGATCCTTGATACACATCCCGCCCACACGTCATACAACATGACTGTGATGACCCTGGGCCGCTGGCACCCTGATCCCGCGCGGGCCAAAGTCAGTGCGGCCGCGCGTCAACTCTCGTTCGTGATGAACTCGATCGTGAGTGGGATGGACCGGCCGAGCGAGTCGCCGACGGGCGAGGAGCGTTCGATACGTTCGCGTAAGTAGCGAATCTGTTCGTCGTCGGCGCCCGGCGCGTCCAGGACGATTGTGTAGGAGATTCCGGTGTAGCCGGAACCCGGCGCCTCAAGGCCCAGATATGCTTGGACGTTGAAGTCGCCGGTAGCTTCGACGCGCAGATCCTTCACCTCGAGCCCGATGAATGCCGCGTGAAGCATGACGAGATCGACGTCGCACGCCGCCAGTGCCGCAAGAAGAGTCTGCATGGCGTTGAAGTCTTCGTCGCCGCCGATGTGCATGGTCTTCTTCTCAAATTCCACCCGCGACCGCGAGCCACCAACCCAGCGCGCAATGACCGTCGGCCGTCTGTCGGCCACCGATGCGTCCTCTCGTACCTCGTCGCGAAACGCTTCCCACCCAGCAACGTTGAATCCGTTGATCTGCGACATGGTGTCTGTTCCCACTTGACTCAACTTCTTCCTCTTCGATGTAGCGGCAGCTCCGCGTGGACTGCCCTGATGTGGTCCACATGTGCCCACTACTGGCAGTTCTAGTGTTCCGGTGAGGTGGTGAGGACTGCAGACGACTTCAGTAGCTGAAGCTGGTTGCAGCCTCGTCGCCGATCCACTCCCACATCGGGACGGTGCCCCCCATCGCAGCATTGGACAACAAGTTGCCCTTGTCGATCTTGCGCGCGTCGAAGCAGATCGGGCACACCAGGAAGCGGCCGCCAGCCTTCTCGTACCGGTCCATGAGATCGGAGAGCGGCGGGCAGCCATCGCACGCAACGGCGTGAGCGAACCCTGGGATCGCGAGCCGGACCGCCTCCTTGGTCAGGAACATCAACGTCGGACGACCCTTCTCGGCCGCGCCCACCGCGACCAGAAACGCAACCGTCACCTTCTCGGAGTCCTCCAGCCCTGTCGTCAGGCTGATGACTGCTTTGTTGCTCATCTTGACCCTCCTAGGTCGAACCGGTGTACGCTGAAACCAATTCAATGGTTCTCTTGAATACTGCTCCTACGATGAGGGTGTGGTCAAGAGAAATCTTGAATACTTTGGATGGGGGTGGCGGCGTGGCGGATCACGCGGCGAAGGCGGCGCTGTACGACGCACTGGCGGAGTCGGCCAAGGCGCTCGCGAACGGCCGACGCGCCGAGTTGGTCGACGTTCTCGCACAAGGCGAACGATCGGTCGATGAGCTCGCAAACGAGGTTGGCCTGACCGTGGCAAACACGTCTCAGCACCTGCAACGGTTGTTGCGGTCCGGCCTGGTCGAGACGCGCCGCGACGGGACACGCATCTACTACTCGCTTTCCAGCCCGGTCGTGATCACGCTGTGGCGGACTATGCAGCAGGCGGCCGAAGAACACGTCATGGGGTTACAGCGGCTCGCAGACGACTACCTGGGTGACCGGAGCAAGCTCCGCACCATCACCCGCGACGCTCTCCGAGCGCGGCTCCACGACCGCGACATAGTCGTGCTCGACGTACGACCCGAACCCGAGTACGCCGCCGGCCACATCCGCGGCGCGATCACCATCCCGATCAGCGACCTGAAGTCGCGTCTGCGCGAGATCCCCGACGGCACTGAGGTCGTGGCCTACTGCCGCGGACCGTACTGCGTATACGCCGACGACGCAGTCCGACTCATGACCCGGAACGGCCTCGATGCAGCACGCCTCGAGGACGGCTTCCCCGAGTGGGTCGCAGCCCGTCTCCCCATCGAGGGCCATACGCGATGAGGCAAGGGTCCTAGCCCGGATTTCACGACGTGGCGTTTTGAAATCTCCGACTCAGCTGGCACTCACATCGACATGACAGTGAGTCCCGATAGGCGAACGGTGACCGGTCACCGATCGGTCTACGGACAAGCACGCACACCCATCGCAGGCATTTCCGGACGTTGCGGGACGCTCGCCTGGATTTGCGCGATCATGTGGGGATGATCGATGACGCATTGCTGACCCAGATCACCAACTTCGACCGGTGCGTTGC
>DATCNE010000118.1:0-5361 GCA_036565395.1 Dermatophilaceae bacterium | reverse complement strand
GCGGCGGGGCTGCACCGTCTGCTTGGGCGCGATCGTGCCGTTGATCACCGGCAGGTCCCCGAAGAACTCCGGAGAAGCGTGGGTGTAGCACAGCGCCTTTGTAGCAGGGTCGAAGGACTTGTCCTGCAAGACGTAGGCCTTGGCGAAGTTGCCCGTCGGCATGTTGTACGCCGTCTCGAGCGCGTCGGTGTTGGGTATGAACCCGGCCAGACCCGCATAGACGTTGTATGAGGTGACCCCGTCTCCGTGGTCGTGGTACCACAGCGGCGCGGCAGCCTGGTCGTTCGGGTAGTGGTTGGTGCGAGTCCCGCCGGGTACGACGTTCTGGTCCGGTGTGCCGTCGCTGAGGGCTGCTTGCAGGCCGCCGTGTCGGTGCAGGACCGTGACGTTGGAGTGCGTCGTCTCATCGAACTGGGGGAACATCGGGGTACCCGCCGCCGGAAGGGCGTTCTTGATCGTCACGTCGATGGGTGTTCCCTTCTTCGTGACGATTGTCGGGCCGAGGTAGTCCACCTTCGCGTTGGCCGTGCTGTAGCCCAGAGTCGGGACCGCAGGCCAACCGCTGTTGAACGAGTGCGTGCCCATGTGCGCGGTCAGTGTGTAGTGGTTCACGCCGTCGGGCACGGCCACCGGCGGCTGCCCGACCTCATCGGTGAAGAACGTTGGCTTGGGCGAGGTGGGCGCCTCTCCGCACACGGGATCGCCGGCCATCGCGGCCGCCGGCGTCACCGTGCCCGATGCCCCAGTCGATGTGAGAGTTTGACCTGCTGAAGCCGTCGTCTGTCCGACGGAGAAGGTAAGGATTGCCAATGTTGTCATCGGCCATCCAAGTTTGTTTTTCATGGCCCTGCTTTCCGACGAGGTATCCCGAGTTTTTGCGTGGCGACGGTGCGCCGTCATCCTCAGGAACGCCGCTACCAACAGGAAACCACCAGCCGGTGATTGGTGTTGGCCAGTCTGAAAACGGAAAGGCCCTTGGTTGAACCAAAAGCTAAACGCTCGAAGAAATTGTCCGCGGTGTCCATAAATGGGGTCGTATGTGCACATCGACATAGTGCCGACGTGAGCAGTCTCATACCGGTCCGCGGTGAGCCTCTATCCACCGACGAAGTGTTCGCGGCTGGGTGAGTTCGACTCTGATCTGCTCTTCGCCGTTAGGGGCGTGAAGAAGCCGCCGGTCTGTCCGCATCTTGCACTGGGGTCTTTTGGTTGCGCTCTGTCGGGCTGGGTGGTCAGGTCGTTGCTGGGGTTGGTGGCCCGCAGGCCGCGTTGAGGAGCCTTCCCAGCTGTCCTGCCAGGGCCAGTCCTTGGGTAGGTGGGTGACCAGTCGCCTGGCGGACCTGGCGAGGCGGGCCGGGCCGGATCAGCGGCTCGGGCTGGGTCCACCGTCGACCGATCGGTCCGGGACGGGGCGTAGCCGCCGTAGTACTCCGAGTCCGGGGGAGCCGGACACATGGGGAAGGGCGGTAGCAGTTTCGAGAAGGGATGGAGGCTGTAATGCCGAAAGATGCACCGCCGAATGGTGGCGCGCTGCCCGAGGATGGGCCTATAGGTCAGCGCCGGCGGGTATCGGAGATGCAGGCCAAGCTTCACCGCCCGGCGGCGGCCGTCCCTGGCCGCAGTGCTGGTGGTAGCCGTGCTTGGCCTGGTCACCTCGCGGCGGTGGCTGTATCCGTTCGTTCGTGTTTTCTGGACGGCGCCGTCGTGGAACACGAGCTCTGCCACTCCGCCTGAACTGAACAGGCCATGCGGGTGGCTCAGTAACGACCGTTTGTGCGCCACACCGGTCCTACCGTCTCGACGAGCACCCAACCCTCGCTCGGTCGTCCCACATGAGGAACGGCAACCGGCGATCCAGAGACCAGCCCTCGGCGGCCGAGCCCTATGTCGTCGAAAGCGGAATCCCCGGGCGAGTCCAAGGGTTGCGGTCCCGAGGTGGAACCTGCCCGGGCCTGCTCGCCGTATGCCCCGCCCGCAGTGTTCACCGGGACAGGGGCGCTCTACGGGACGCCGACTTCGATCTCTTGACCGTTGTCTGCGCCGGTTGAAGGGGGGAAGGCCGCAGGGCGGGGGAGCCGACTGAGCGGCGCTTTTGGTGGATCGGCAGCGGGCCAGGTGGGCGATCTGGCCCGGTCTCGACATGGTTACCAATTCATGGACGGGGAACACGGTCCATTTGATATGCCCGTCGCCGGTACGGTTCACGACTGCGGCGACGCTGGGGCGGACGGCCCACCCTGACCTGGTACAACTGCGAGGACGACGACAGCGTCAATCCCGCATGCGGTCAACCGGCTCAAGCTGGGGCCACGGTCGCTTTCGCGACTGATCGCCGTGTCGCCCTCGTGGAGGACCACAGGTCGTGTGAATTCGCCCTCGCCGTCGTCGCCGAAAGGTGAGGGACCGTCCGTCCTGATGGGCTTGGGCTGTCGAGGTACCTCCTCGGCGTGCTCGAGAGCCGAGGACGCGAAGACGGCCTCGGCCACCTCTCTGCAGACTTGGGCTCAGTGGCTTTCAGTCCCGGCTGTCAGGATGATGGTGTGCGCCCACGGGGGAAGGGTGGGCCACGATCTCATCCGGTCGGGTGCAGCATCTCCCGCTGCCTTCCCCGCGCGCACGAAACCAGCAACGGGCAGCCTTCGCCGGGTGCGGCCCTCGCCTCGGTGGGAGCCACCTACCGCGTGACGTGAACGATCTCACCGGCGAGCGAACCGAGCCGGTGCGTGTGGGCGCATCCGTGGGCGCAGAGTGTTTACGCTTGCCCAACATTGACCGATACCAAGCAACAGCAACGGTTCCCGATCTTGTGCTCAGGCATCAGGGGCGAAAGGCACCGATACGCAACGGAATACGTCCACTATGACTTGTAAACAGGGGGGTTACTCCTCGGTTGCCGGGTGGGGTTTGTGCGACGGACGCAGAAGAACGATCCGGCTAGTCATCCAGGGCCACAGACGGTGCGGCCGTGCGCGCCTGATTCGGATACTTCCCGAGCCTCTACTCGCTCGGGGGCGGGGGCGCCCCCTCGAACCTCACGCGGCCGCTGAGTCGGCTTGGAACGGCTCAGAAACAACCGTTACGGAACGCGCGTTGCCACCCGGCAGGGGGCTCCTGTGGTTGATCTCGTTGATCGTTCCTCCACCACACCAGCGTGGTTGAGGAACGATGACGGCGTACGCGCCTACCTGCAGAACTTCCCCTGCGGGGTAGGCGATGTTGGCCGAGATGGCCTGAGTGGAACGGTGTGCAGCTGTTCGCGGCGCGCCGCGGCCTCCTCTGCCGCGGATGTCGACGGGATGATGTTGTCCATCAAGTAGTCCGGATGCTGCGGAGGGCAGCTTGGTCGCCGCGTCGCGGTCGATGACCTGGCGGCGGACGATCGCGGCGAGCACCACTGACCGCACAGCTCCAGCCGGGGGTCCGTGGAGCAAACGAGAGCCACGGGTTCCAGGCGACCCGGGCGCAATGGTGACATCACTTCGCATTCTTGACATCACTCTAGTGGTCGAAATATGATGTTGGCATGACCAAGAAGGCCTCGGCTTTTCCTCTCCGACTACGCAGCTCTCAGCTGCGGGAGTTGGCGCGTGTGGTCGCCGAGCATGACCACATCAGCCAAAACGAGCTCATCGAGCAGGCGCTCGCGAACGAGGTCCTGGTGCGGGGAGCGACCATCGTCGCCGACTTGGAGCTGGCAGCTCAGTATCTCGTCGAGCTGACCGATGCGCAGTACCAGCAGATTGTCGCCAAGAGCCTTCAGGAGTTCGCGCAGGGAGAGTCGCAACCAGAGCCTCTGCAGGCGCACGCACTGGACCCCGAGGACGTCCGCGCATACAGAAGGCAAACAGCCGACAATCTTGGAGTGATGGCCGCTTTCAACGCGGCCAGCTGACATCCGCATGCCCAGACCCGCCTGGAATGCCGATGCCCCAGGTGACCTCAACCGGATCCAAACCAACGCAGCGACGCTCGTGGCCAGCCTCGCCGAGGCCGCCGACCGACGGACGTTACCGGACCTCGACACGGCCCTTGCCTGGCATCGTCAGCTCTACGCTGGCTGCGCGGTCCCCGTGCCCGGATACGTAGGCCACTTCCGCGGCGATCCTGCGATACCCCAGCTTATCGGCTACGAGGTAGGGCTTGGGCCGTGGCAGCCTGACCGGCTGCCGGAGAAGGTCGGCGTATGGTCCGGGCAACTTGCCGCGGAACTACCCATACTGCTCGCCCGAGTACATGCGGGGTTGGGCCAGCTGGACCCAGCGCTACAGCCCGGAATCCGCCCAGCGACAGCCGGCGCCGTCCTGGAAGTCGTTCAACTGGCTGCCGCTGTCCACGGCGAATGGATCCGGCTCCACCCGTTCGCCAACGGCAACGGGCGCACAGCCCGCGTGTGGTCAAACTTCATCGCGCTGCGCTATTGCCTACCGGCTTTCGTCACTGTCAAACCTCGACCTGACGACGTCAGCTACGTTCGGGCGGGACGGGATTCCATGGGACGCCCCCCGGACTTTGCGGGAGATCACTCGGCTGTGACCGCAGTATTCACCCGCATGCTGGCGCTCAAGCTCCACCCGTAACGCTCCCGCCCCGCGTGTGTGCAACGGGTCGCCAATAGGGGACCGACGAATCGACGTCCGCAGGCCCTGGCCGCGACCGGCGGTTGAGCACAGCACCCATCCAATGTTGCGGGACATTGGGGACTCGGCTGGCGGTCCTGACAGTTACATGAGAATCGTTCACAGGATCTTCACAGGATCTTCCCAGGACCTTCGCAGGACCACCACAGGACCTAAGCAGGACCTAAAGAGGGGTCTGTAGGGGTAAATCACGGTCTTCCACGGTACGTCCCAAACGGTCGAATCCCCTTTGAGGGCAACGGTTTTGGCTGGAGCGGGCGACGAGAATCGAACTCGCGTGGTCAGTTTGGAAAACTGAGGCTCTACCATTGAGCTACGCCCGCAGGCAACGCCCGCTGGTGAAAGCCGGTGCTGCGAGGCGTTAGCCTAATGCCCGCTGTCCTTCGTATCGAAATCCGGCCCACCGACCATGGTCGTCCGGACAAGCTCAACGCGGGGAGTAGCGGGCTGTGGCGCAGCTTGGTAGCGCGCTTCGTTTGGGACGAAGATGTCGCAGGTTCAAATCCTGTCAGCCCGACCATTGTCAGCACGACCATTGTCAGCACGACTGACGAGCAAGAGCCCGGCCTGAGGTCGGCCGATCCGGTGCAGTTCTGACCACCGCTGCGCAGCCGATACCATGGACCGGTGTCTCGGCCTGGTTGTCGAGGCTTGCGAAGTCCATTTTTCCCCCATGATCTGGAGTGCCGCGCAGTGAAGAGTGCCGTTGAGACCCTCAACCCGA
>DATCNE010000117.1:0-6560 GCA_036565395.1 Dermatophilaceae bacterium | reverse complement strand
GGCCGGCCGATGCCACCTGGCCATCAGCTACACGGCGCCTCTCGCCGCAACCGTGCCGGGTGCTGTGCGACTGACCCGGGCGACCTTGTACGCATCGATCTTCAGGTTCGACGATGAGGTGCTGACGAACTTCCATCTCTTCGGGAACCCGGCGGCAGCCTCGCCAGTTATGCACGTTCGGCGCCGCCGAAACGCAGGGATTGCCGCCAATGTCGAGCGCACTTTCGAAGCCGTGTGGGCTCAGGCTGGGCCACTGGGATAGACGAGCACGTTAACCCACGCTGAGCAGGCCGTTCCTTCGCCTTCGGGACCGAGGCCGTCGTTCGAGCGAGCCTTCACTGATACTGCTGTCTCGTCCAGACCAAGCGCGTCAGCCAGATTGGCCCGCATCTGAGCGAGGTGCGGGCGGAGTCGAATCGGCCCCAGCACGACGAACGCGTCAACGTTTCTGACCGAGAAGCCTGCACCTCGCACGTGTTTGGCGAACTCGCGAACGAAGTCCAACGACCGGGCGTCTTCGGCTTCTGGGTCATCTTCAGGAAAGTGAGTCCCCAAGTCTCCGTCAGCGATGGCACCAGCTAGAGCGTCGATCAAGGCGTGGGAGAGCACGTCGCCATCGGAGTGGGTGTCGAAACCGACGTCGGCCGGGATGGCTACGCCGCCAAGGACGAGGTCCTTCCCGGGGACCAATCGGTGAATGTCGTGGCCAAGGCCGGTCCTGAACTCAACCACTACGGGCTCCTAACAGCTGTTCGATGCGTTCGGCCGACTCCTGGAGGTCGTTCAATCCGGCCGCGATGGCGAGCCGAACCGCTGATCCCGGCTCGTACCTGTCCCTCATCTCGTCCAGTCGCACTGTGGGCGAGACGAGGTCGCCTGATGGGGAGGAGGTCAGGTCAGCCCAGGTCAACGCGTCGAGGGCAGACTGCAGCGGTGGGGCAAACTCGGCGCGGAGCTCGTCCTCGAGTCCTCGTTGGCGCGCTTCGTGAATCGCCCCCGTGTGCCAAGCCACCAACGAGCACGTGTCCTCGCAGAACCCTTCATCGCGCAACCATCGTGCGCCGTCGAGTGGATGAAGGCCTGAGCTGCTCACCGCCGGGCTGTAGCCGATGTCGTGCAGCCAGGCCGCATCGACGACGGCGCCGCTCCAACGATCCTCGAGGAAGTCGCTGACCTTGCTCGCCTGGCTCGCCACCCTGGCCGAGTGTGGCAGTCGGGTGCCCACGTCGCGCAGCAGCTGTGTGGCTGTGTGCTGTGGCGTGGCAGGCATGCGAACAGGGTACGGGGATCTCAGCATCGCGCCGATGGTGACGAGACGAGGAGTCCGTTTGTCCCTACGCCGCGTGGGCGACCTGAGGGTCCTGAGATCTAGCGACATTGATCGATCCGTATGCCGGTCACGCGGGTTCCGCGCGCGCGTCACCTGTAGCCGCACGCATGGCCGCACGAAGGGTCGCGACCGGCTGCTCGATGAGCAGTGCGGCGCGCGCGATGCCGGACACCGACACCAGGTGCGCTTGAGCCTTGCTGAGTCTTCGGTCCGCTTCGTCGATCGCGCCCTGGTGCTTGGCGATGACCGCGTCCAGTTTGGCCCTAGTCAACTCTTTGTTGATCACGGCTGCGTGCACAAGGGCGACTGCGTCGGACTCGCCCCTCTGTGCTTCCCGCAACCTGGCACGGGCCCGTTCATCAAGCGGCCGGCGGCTGGCTTTAGGCATCGCGATTCCTTCCGTTTCGCCGATTGAACCGGTCGTCGCGTCGGTTCGATCGTCTACCCGCTGCCAGGTACACCATTGGAGGGCCTCGACTGATGTCTATCAGCGGCTGCGTCCGCACGTTCGGTTCGGACTCGTCAGAGTCCTGCCTGGTCCGACCGCGGGCTCATTATTCCGACCGCCGTCGCGCCCCGGCGACGCCTCTACGCGGGTGGGAACTCGGCAGCAAGGTGTCGGTGCAGAACGCGGAGCCGATCATCGGTTAGCGCCCCTGGCGCCGTGATGATCTTTCGGGCCCTTTTTGGCCAGAGCACCTCCAGGCCGCCGACAGTGAAGGAACCGCCAAGCAAGGGCCAGTCGCCTTCGACGAAGCAGAGCATCCCACGCACAGGAACGTCCTGACCGATGCCGTCCCGTGCGAGAAGCTCGCTGACCCGGTCCACCTGTTTGTGGACACCGTCGACGAGCTTGGTGCAGTCCCGCCGGCCGACCTTCAGCTTCTCAACTCGGGGAGAAAAGATCCCGCCGGTAACGCTCAGTTGAGCCCGTCCGGTGTAGTTCTTGGCATCGATGACCTAGACCCCCGAGGGGGCGATCACGATGTGGTCGATGTTCGCCCGGGTCGGGGGGATGCGGCGGTCGTGCAGGAAGTACAGACCCGCATCGGCAAGCCGGTCCAGCGACGTGGCGAACACTTCCTCCCCGTGGGCGCCCAGATCCCACGCGCGGGTCCCAGAGTTTGTTGGTTCGTCGGCAACCGCGAGCATCAACCCCCCCAGGACGGGGTGCTTGGAGAGGACTCTCTCCTTCCACTCGGCCACGTGCCGGTCGTCGTTGGTCTTGCGTCGCTCGTACTCGCGACGAGCCGACGCGCCGGCGACACCAACGACGACTTCCAATTCATCTACCGGCACCGGATTGAGCATCACCGGAACCACCGCGTTCACCGGCCCCGAGGCCACGGGCTTGACGATGCACCCCATGCAGATGACGTTCTTGGCGACCTTGTCGTAAACGGCGGCGACGCCAGCCGGGACTTCGACGCCACAAATGCGGCACACCCCCGCGTATCGCAACTTCATCCGCTTGGTGGTCGCGGCGGCGGGCTCGTTCATCAGTTCCGACTCTCGTATCGGTGGAACACCAAGTCGGTTCAATGGTCGCGTCGGGACGGCGAGCCGACAACTCCACCCTTGATGACCGCTACAACTCCAAGCGCCGACACCGCTGTGACAGGCTCTCAGGAACTCTAGGGCTTCAGGCTGTGCCAGGGGTGGAAACCGTTCGAAGCAGGGTCCGAGTTCCCGCGGACCTGAGAAGTCGGCCAACGGCTGCGGGCTAGCTCTGGCTGATTACCAGGAGCACCGACGCTCGCTACCTCTTCGAACTCACTGGCTTCTCCGCGTCAACGTATGAAACCTCCGCTCTGACAACGGAAACGGCACCGTCGCCACCACCGCCGAGCACGTCCCCTCGGCCTCACCTCCGTTAACCCAGGCGAAGCACAAGCCTCCTCGACTTACACCTCTGGCATCGGCGGGGCCAAGTGGGCATTATCGCGGCGAATCGTGTACCCGCTCGTCCGTAGCCCGACCAGTTGACGGCGTCAAGGCGCCCGTCAAAAGACGAGGTGGGAGCGGCTGACGATGACGGTATCGATCCGGCGGATGACTCTGGGCGGCGGCTACAAGTACCTCATGAGCTCCGTCGCGCAGTCCGACGGGGCGTCGCGACAGGCGTCCGCGCTGACTCGGTACTACGCCGAATCCGGAACACCACCAGGTCGATTCATCGGCCAAGGCCTCGCGGGCTTGGGCTACGGAGTGGGCGTCGAGCCCGGCACCCAAGTGACGGAGGAGCATCTCTTCCGGATGCTCGAGATGGTCCAGGACCCCCTCACCGGAGAACAGCTCGGCCGTCCTCCGTGCGCACAGAAGGCGCCATATTCGGAGCGCGTCAGGACTCGTATCAGCGCCGAGACGGTAGGCCTCAAGGGCGATGCGAGGGAAGCCCAAGTGCTCAAGATCAAGAGCGGAGAGCGCACCGCCGAGGCGAAGATCGCCCGTGCCGTCGCCGGATTCGACCTCACCTTTAGCGCACCCAAGAGCGTCAGCGTGGCATGGGCGCTGGCCGACGGGGGCACTCAGGCGGTGATCTACGAGGCTCACCAGCAGGCCCTGGCCTACGTCCTGCGTTACGCCGAGCAGTGTGTGTTCACCTCGCGATCGGGCAAGAACGGCGTGGTCCAGGAAGAGATCCGCGGGGTGGTCGGTGCGGCCTTCGACCACTGGGACTCACGCTCTGGTGACCCGCAGCTGCACACCCACGTGGTCGTGATGAACCGCGCCCAGAGCGAGGACGGGGTATGGCGGACGCTGGACTCCCGGGGCATGTTTCGCGCCACCGTGGGTCTGTCCGAGATGTACAACGGCGTCCTGTCCGACTTCCTCACCCAGGCATTGGGCTGGGGTTGGGAGTCGACCAGGCGACTGCACTCTCATGTCCCGAAGTACGAAGTTGCTGGTGTCCCGGATGAGCTCCAGAAGGCGTTCTCAGCTCGGTCGCACGCCATCGAGGTCGCAGCGAACGCGCTGATTCCGGATTTCGTGGCTTCCCATGGCCGGTTGCCCAACAGCCCCGAGGTGCTCAGGCTGCGACAACGAGCCACCTTGGCGACGCGGCCGGATAAGCACGTCCACCCCCTCGCTGAGCAGGTCGAAGGCTGGCGCGAGCGCGCCCAGCAGCTGCTCAACACTGACCCCGTTCCGTGGGTCGCGACCCTGAAAGACCGCAACGACCTGCCGCTGCTGCGGGCCGACGACCTCACCGACGAGATGCTCACCGAGGTGGGTGCCATCGCCGTCCACGTGGTCGCCGAGAGGCGCTCGACCTTCTCCCGAGCCAACGTCTTCGCCGAGGTGCTGCGACAGATCCAAGGGGTTCGATTCGCCTCCGCGGACGACCGGATGGCCGTCGTCGAGCGCACCGTACAACTCGCGCTGGCTGATGTCCTGCTCATCAGCGCCCCCGAGTTGGCGCACACCCCGGCCCGGTTCGCCCGCCCCGACGGCACCTCCAAGTTCCGCGCCCGCGGCTTCGAGGTCTACACGACACAGGCGCTCCTGGACGCCGAGGCGCGGCTCCTGGATGCCGGCCGCTGCACCCAAAGCCCGCGGGTCGGCATACGAACCGTTGCGGACGTAGCAGAGGAGAACCTGCCCGGCCGGGCCCACGGACTGTCCGGCGACCAGGGGCTCGCGGTCGAACAGATCGCCACGTCCGGGCGCCTACTGGACGTCCTCGTCGGGCCGGCAGGAACCGGCAAGTCGACCACCATGGGCGGTCTGCGCACCGTCTGGGAGCGTCAGTTCGGGACCGGAAGCGTCGTCGGGTTGGCGCCGTCCGCGGCCGCGGCCCAGGTCCTCGCCGAGGAGTTCGGGGTCGCCACAGAGAACACGAGCAAGTGGCTGACCGAGCAGACCCGGCAGTCCGGCCGACTCGCCGCGATCGACGAACTGCGTGTTCAGCTGAATCGCGCTAGCCCATCCATGCGCGCCTCCATGCTCCGCAGGCACATCGACGAACTAAGCGCGGAGGTCGACAAGTGGTCCCTGCGATCCGGGCAGCTCGTCGTCGTCGACGAGGCATCGCTGGCCGGCACCTTCGCCCTGGACACCATCACCGAGCTGGCGCGTAACGCCGGCGCCAAGGTCGTCCTGGTTGGGGACTGGGCACAGCTGAGCCCGGTCGAAGCGGGCGGCGCGTTCCATCTGTTGGTGCGTGATCGTGACCTCGTTCCGGAGCTCGCCGACGTTCGAAGGTTCACTCACCCATGGGAAAAGGCAGCATCCATCGACCTTCGCCTCGGTCACTCAGAGGCTGTGGATGCCTACGAGGAGCACGACAAGATTGCCGGCGGAGACCGCGAGTCGATGCTCGACCTGCTGTATGACGCGTGGCGCACCGATGTTGCGGCGGGCCACCGTTCCCTGATGATCGCCTCCGACAAGGACACCGTCGCTGCCCTCAACGAGCGCGCCCAGGCCCACCGGGTGGCGGCAGGAGAGGTGCGCGAGAACGGCATTCAGACGGTCAGCGGTGTGGTCATCGGGGTCGGCGACCTGGTCGTCACGCGCCAGAACAACCGGCTCCTTTCCTGCGGGAGGGGGTGGGTCAAAAACGGCGACCACTGGCTCGTGAAGGAGGTGGCTGCTGACGGCGCGGTGACGGTTGCGCGCACCAGGGGGGCCGGTATGCCGGGTGGTCGCCAGGTCGTTTTGCCGGCCGACTACGTGCGCCAGCAGGTGGAGCTGGGGTACGCGACGACGGCGCACCGCGCCCAGGGGCGCACCGTCGACACCGCGCACGCGTTCGTGTCCGTGACCACCCAGCGAGAGGTGCTGTACGTCGCGGCGACCCGGGGTCGGGAGTCGAACAGGCTGTATGTCGACACGATGTACGACCCGGACGCCGACACCCAGCACGGCCTGCCCGCCGAGCGCGAAGCCGGCGACGTGCTTCGGCAGGTACTGGAAGCGCGCGGGGCGGACCAGTCGGCGACCGAGACGATCGCTGCAGACTGGGCCGAGCAGCATGGAATCGTCCGGATGTGGGCCGAGTACGACACGATCGCGGGGGTGGCGCAGCGCGATCGGTATGACGAGCTGGTCACCTCATCGTGCTCCGGGGTCCCGTCTCAGCAGGTTGAGGGTCTGCGGGAGTCGGCGGCTTACGGCCCGCTGCTCGCGGCTCTGCGAGAGGCGGAGGCGTTTGGTCTGGACGTAGAGCAGGGCCTTCCGCAGCTCGTCAACGGCCGCACGCTGTCCAGTGCGGACGACGTCGCAG
>DATCNE010000116.1:0-7533 GCA_036565395.1 Dermatophilaceae bacterium | reverse complement strand
CACCACCTGGCTGGGATCTCCGGGGTCGTGCCGGTGCAAGAGGGGAAGGTCATCACCGTCTTCAACGCCAAGGGCGGGTGTGGCAAGACGACGATCTCCACGAACCTGGGTGCCTACATGGCGTCTACGGGTGCGCGGGTGCTGTTGGTCGACCTTGACCTGGCATTCGGCGATGTCGCGATCAGCCTTCAGCTGCGCCCGGCGGCCTCGATGGGCGATCTGGTGGCGATGGCGGGCCACATCGACGAGCAGGGTCTGGCCTCGGTGGTGACCAAGCACGAGAGCGGGCTGGACACTGTCTGTGCGCCCAGCCAGCCCGGTGAGGCGGACCGGATCTCGGGGCCGTTGGTGGGTGAGATGCTGCGGGTTGCCCGTCGCTGCTATGAGTACGTCATCATCGACACCCCGCCGGCCTTCTCCGAGCATGTGCTGGCGGCGTTCGACGTCTGCGACATGGCGGTCCTGCTGGCCACCCTGGACATCCCTGCGGTCAAGAACCTGCGGCTCACCTTGGACACCCTTGACCTGCTGGGCTACCCCCGTGAGGCGTGGATCGTGATCCTGAACCGCTCGGATGCCAAAGTCGGCCTGAACACCGAGGACGTCATGGCCGCGATCAAGCAGCCGATCGCGGCGATGATCCCAAGCAGTGCGCACGTTCCGGCCTCGGTGAACCGGGGGGTGCCCATCATGTTGGACGAACCCAAGCACCCGGTCTCGCTGGCGCTGCGGGCCTTCGCCGACCAGTACCTCCTCAAGCCCTCGGCGCCGACCCTGCCGGGTGGCCAGGGCTCCGGCGAGTCGTTGGCAGATTCGCGACGTCCGTCGCAACAAACGCGGCGTGAGATGCGCATGTTCCGTAGAGGGGTGAAGTGATGAGTCTTGCCGACCGCTTGGACCTGGCCCGACGTTCGCAGCCGGAGGCGCCCAATGGGCACGACGGCAAGGATGGGGTGAAGCCTGCGGTAGTTCGGGTCCGTGACCCGTTCGCGGCTGTGAAGGCCAGCGTCCACCAGGCGTTGTTGGACTCTCTGGGTCCGCAGCTGTACGACCCTCACCTGGAGCAGGCCGAGCTGGAGCTGCGGGTTCGTCAGACGCTGCAGACGGTGATCGAGTCCGAGGACACCCCGTTGTCGGCGCCGGACCGGACCCGGATCGCCCAGGAGGTCGCCGACGAGATCTTGGGCCACGGGCCGTTGGAGCCGTTGCTGCGTGACGGTGAGATCACCGAGATCATGGTCAACGGACCGAACGACATCTACGTGGAGCGGGCAGGCAAGATCTACCCCGTCGAAGCCCGGTTCACCAGTGACGCGCACCTGCGACGCACCATCGACAAGATCGTGGGCCGGGTCGGGCGCCGGGTCGACGAGAGCTCGCCGATGGTCGACGCCCGGTTGGCTGACGGCTCCCGGGTCAACGCGGTCATTGCACCGATCGCCCTGGATGGCAGCATCCTGACGATCCGCAAGTTCTCCGCGGACCCGTTCACCGACCGCGACCTCATTGCTTTTGGGACCATGACCCCACAGGTGCGCGACTTCCTGCGGGCCTGCATCCTCGGACGGCGCAACGTCATCATCTCGGGCGGCACCGGCTCGGGAAAGACGACGCTGCTCAACGTGCTGTCCGGCTATATCCCCGACGACGAGCGGATCATCACCATCGAGGACGCGGCCGAGCTGCAGCTGCGCCAGCGCCACGTGCTGCGTCTGGAGGCCCGCCCGTCCAACACCGAGGGCAAGGGGCAGATCGCCATTCGCGACCTGGTCAAGAACGCGCTGCGGATGCGCCCCGACCGGATCGTGGTCGGTGAGATCCGCGACGGTGCGGCCCTGGACATGTTGCAGGCGATGAACACCGGCCACGACGGCTCGCTGACCACGGTGCACGCCAACACCCCCCGGGACAGCCTGTCACGGGTGGAGACGATGGTGCTGATGGCCGGTATCGACCTGCCGGTGCGGGCGATCCGCGACCAGGTGGCCAGCGCGGTGGACCTGATCGTCCAGGAGGCGCGCCTGAAGGATGGCAGTCGTCGGATTGTGGCGATCACCGAGGTGGAGGGGATGGAAAGCGATGTCATCACCTTGCAGGACCTGTTCACCTTCGACTACGCCGCCGGGCGGGACGACAACGGCCGGTTCCTGGGCAGTCTGCGCAGTACGGGTCTGCGGCCCAAGTTCACTGAGCACCTGCACGATCTGGGGATCGATCTGCCGCCGGACATGTTCCTGCGCGGGGCCGGCTGATGGGTGGTGCTCACGCGAGCCGGTCATCTCTGGCACGATCGGTGGCGTCGCCGCGGTCGTGAAGGTCCACCCGATCGCCCAACGGCGTCGTCGCGCTGATCCAGGCAGACCGCCTCGGCCTACCCGCCGGCAGCGTCGTGCGCGAACAATCTAGGGCCTCGACTGCGATCCGTCGACGTTCGACTTGACGAACCCGAGGCGCACTGCCGCCATGATCGCGCTTGCCCGGTTGTGCGCTCCCAGTTTTTCGTAGACCTTGCCGACATGGGTCTTGACCGTCGACTCGCTCATGAACAGCTGGCGCGCGACCAAGGCCACGGAGTCGCCGTCGACCAGCCGCATCAACACCTCGGTCTCACGCGGTGTCAGGATGGGCTTGGCTGCGGCCAGGGTGCTGCGACGTCGCAGGGCGGCAGCCAGCCCGGTCGCGGTGAAGGCGTCAGGTGCTGTCGCGGTGCGCCGGATCGCCTCCAGTACGTCATCCGACGTTGAGCTCTTGAGAACGAGCGCGGACGCTCCCGCGTCGAGGGCCTCGAGCAGGGTGTCATCGTCGTTGTACATCGTCAGCACCACGATGCCCATGGCAGGGAAGGCCAGTCTTGCTGACCTGGCCAGGACAAGTCCGCTGCCGTCCGGCATCGACACGTCCACGACCAGCACATCGGCCCCGCCCTCGGCGACGAGCGCGTGTCCCTCCTCCAGCGAGGAAGCCTGGCCGACGACCTCGAGATCGGGCTCGGAGCTGATCAACCGGGCAATGCCTTCACGAACGAGGTTGTGGTCATCCACGATGACAACTCGGATAGTCATGAGATCAGGCGCATCCTTTCGGGGACGAGGTAAGGGCTGTGCCTTGGCCGGCGGGCGTTGAGCGCGAGGGTCACGACGACACCGGTTTCGCCGGGTTGAACAACAATCTCGGCGCCCACGGCCGTGAGAGGGTGATCAGCAAAAGCGTCCACGCCCAGGCCTGAGATCCCATCGTGCGACATATGCAACCAGGCTTGCGGGGCATTGACGTCAAGGCGCAGCTCGACGGCGGTGGTGCCGTGGGCATGGCGGGCGTCAGCCAGGACGGCCAGGACCAGCCGATAGATCAGGGTCTCCACATGCGCCGGGAGTCGATAGGTCGACTCATTCAGTCGAAGTCCCACAGTGAGCCCCGACGCCGCTCCGAACTGCTGGAGGCGGGCCCCCACGACTGCCCCCAGGCCCTGGTCCGGGCGTACTGCCAGACGCAGGTCGGCGATCCGCAGGCGCAGGTCGGTGAGCACCCGGCTCAGGTCCCCACGTGCCTCGTCAAGTGCTTGAACCAGGTTCGGCGCCTCGTTGGCGGCGTGACGGCGGGTCACATCGATGCGATACCCCAGCGCGACGAGCTCCTGTGCGATTCCGTCATGCATCTCACGAGCGAGGCGTTCGCGTTCCTCGAACGCCGCACGTTGCCGCAGCGCCGTGAAGATCATGGCCACGTCCACGTTGGCACTGTGGCTTTCGGCGAGAGCGACCAGAGCACCCAGGTCGGCGACGCTGAAGGGAGCCGTCGCCATACGGTCGACGACGACGACGCCGATGCGGGCGCCATCCGGGTCGCGCATGGGCGCGGCTGCGATCGCCCTGTTCAGGTCCGCTGAAACCCAGAACCCCGCTTCGGCGACCCCGGTACGCCAGACCCGCCCCAGGACGGAGTCGCCCGTCGTCGGGTCTGGCCATGGCAGGCGATCGATGCCGCGAATCGCGAGGGGGACGGCAGGCTCGGAGCCAAAGCCAACGAGGACCGCCATCCGGCTACCTGGGATCTTGGCTTTCACTGCGTCCAACAGCATCTCTGCCGAGGCCGGCGCGTCGAAGCCGCCGTCCAGCGCGCCAGCGAGCGCGTCGAGTCGTCGTAGCAGGCGAGCGGCCTCGTGGGCCGCCGGACTGGCTGCTTGCGTCTGGGACTGGATCTTCTTTTGCAGCTGCGAGGTCCATGCGCCCAAGAAGCCCAGTGCGATGGCCAGGACGGCCCACTGAAGACTGATGATGACGTAGGCAGCGGTGAGGTTCCCGCGGACGTGGGCGGTGGTGAAGGCAACGATGATCGACATGGTGACCGCGGCTGTCGCGGCCAGACGCCCCCACACCTCGCCGGCGCGGAATGCGGGAATCATCAGCAACAGCGCCGCCGGTAGGGGAGCGGCCTGGTTGGTGGCGATGGCGGCTCCCGCGATCCCGGCGCCCAGGACGGTCAGGATCAAGGCTTGGCTGCGGCGGGTCTTGGGCTGACCGAAGCCGACCGAAAGGATGCTGCCGGCCACCAGGTCCAGGGTCAGGATCAGGAGCGCCCAGGGCAGGATGGTGAGCACGTCCCAGCCGATAGATCCGAACGCGATGGCGATGGCGACGATGGCTGACCTCAGCAGCGTGGACGTCGACACGGACCACAACTCACGCACAGCAGCCGCCTATCTAGCAACAAGTGTTGGAACTCGCTCAGTATGGCTGAGATTGGTCCTATCTGTCCTTCAGACGCACGGATCAGACGTAGGGATTGCTACGTCGTTCGCTCTAGAATTCGCCGCGACGGATCACATCGAGGTGGCTTCGTCCACAGCCCCATGGCTGCAGACCACAGCATCCACAGGCCGGTTGGCTCACAGTGCGTCTCCCCTATGTGGTTGGCAGGCTCGTGCGCATGACCCTGATCGGTATCGCCCGCCGCTCCCTCGGAGCCGCTCTCGAGATGGCACTCCCGACCACGTGCGGCGGGTGCGGCGCCGCCGGTGTGACGTGGTGCGACCCGTGTGCGGAGGAGGTGGGCCGTGCCTCCTATCCGGGGGTTGCAAGGCAGGTTTGGCCCACCCCCTGTCCGCGGGGCTACCCGCCCACCTGGTCCGCGAGCCCGTATGACGCCGCTGCGCGGAAGGCCCTCGTGGCATACAAGGACGGCGACCGTCGTGATCTGGTGGCGGTCCTGGCGCCGATGCTGTCGCACGCGATGGGGGAGGCGTTGGAGGGGGACCCACATCTTCGGGCGGTCCTGGCATCTGGCAACGGGCCAGTCTTCGTCATTCCTGTTCCGTCGTCGCCAGCCGCAGTCCGCCGGCGCGGGGACGCGCCATTGGATCTGTTGGCCCGGGCCGCTGTTCGCGAGGTAGGTCTTTCGTCCCGAGACCTCATCGTGTCGCCGGCGTTGAGGCTTCGACGCAGGGTGGCCGACCAGTCCGGGCTCGACCACAGACAACGCGCCAGCAACGTCGAGTGTGCGATGCAGGTGCGCACCCGATGGGGGCGCAGCCTGGACGGGGTCACGTGCCTGCTGGTGGACGATGTGCTGACCACCGGTGCGACCCTCGTGGAGGCCGCCCGAGCCCTGCGCGTGGGTGGTGTCGGCCACATCGCCGCGGCCACGGTCGCGGCGACCCAGCGACGCGGGATACCGGCGCGCTCAAGTGCGCAGAACTGTCACGTTTAGCTGCATTCGTGACCACGTCGCAGGCTCCTGACCTGCAGTTTTGCACTCCGCTGTATCGCGTTTCGCCAACGTGGTCTAGCGTTCTTATATGACCCCCAGGGCCGCCGTTGGATCGGTGGAAATCGGGCGTCGCCACCGTCGGACGGCGGGCGACGCGGGGGAGCATGTGGCGTACCTGAGTTGGGGGTGGTGCGGCGGATAGATCGGTCCTGCGCGGGCCACGAAAACTATCGAGAACCTCATAAGGAGGACACCTATGGAGATCGTCGTCACTGGACGGCACACCCAAGTTTCCGAGCGCTTTCGCAGTCACTTGGATGACAAGTTGGCCAAGGTTCCCCAACTCGCACCGCGCGTACAGCGCCTCGATGTTGTGGTCACCCACGAAGTCAACAAGCGCCAGTCCAAAGCATCCGACCGCGTCGAGATCACATGTCATGTCAAGGGACCAGTCGTGCGGGCCGAGGCTGTCGCCGACGACAAGTACGCCGCCCTGGACATAGCCATGGACAAGTTGCTGGAACGCCTCAGGCGTGACCACGACCGACGTCGGGTGCATCGTGGGCGACACGTCCCTGAGTCCGTCGCGCAGGCGACAGCGCGACTTGCCGAGGCCCCCATGGGTCTCAACGGCCAGTCGGTCGGTGCCGGAGAAGTTACGGCCGGTCAGGATGACGCTGATCTCGTTGGTGCAGATGGCGATTCGCCGATCAACGTCCGTGAGAAGATCCACGCGAGCGTGCCCATGAGTCTGGATCAGGCGCTCTACGAGATGGAGCTCGTCGGTCACGACTTCTATCTGTTCCACGACAAGGACACCGACCAGCCCAGCGTTGTCTATCGGCGCAGGCGCTGGGACTACGGCGTCATTCACCTCGATGTGGCCGAGGTCCAGGAGCAGGTGAGCTGACCTCGTTCCACCCTGTTGAAGCCAACCAGAGGCGCCCCTGCGCATCTTGCAGGGGCGCCTCTGTTGTGCCTACAGGCCATGCGCAGTGGTGTGCACATGCCATGATGACCCTGTGACCGCGACCGGCAGTGTCCCCACGATGGATTCGACCGCGACGGATTCGACAGGAACGTCGAGGCCTGGGCCGACCGGCGACGCGATTCGGGTTCTTGTCGCGGACGACCATGTCCTCTACCGCCGTGGCCTGGAACTTGTGCTCGGCCAAGAGGCTGACATCGAGATCGTCGGCGAAGCAGGCGACGGAGCCGAGGCCATTGTTCGCGCCGAGGAGCTCCTGCCCGACGTTGTGCTCATGGACGTGCGGATGCCGCGTCGCTCGGGCATCGAGGCCTGCTTGGCCATCAAGGAGCTCGTGCCCTCGACCAAGATCGTGATGCTGACGATCTCCGACGAGGAGTCCGATCTCTACGAGGCAGTCCGCGCCGGCGCCAACGGCTATCTGCTCAAGGACGTGCCGGCGGAAGAGATCGCCGATGGACTGCGGGCCGTCTACGCGGGGCAGTCGCTGATCTCGCCATCCATGGCCTCAAAGCTCCTGTCCGAGTTCGCGCTCATGATCAAGAAGCATGAGGAGCGCCCGACCATGCCGGTCCCGCGCCTGACCGAGCGCGAGCTCGAGGTGCTCAAGCTGGTCGCGCGCGGCATGGCCAACAAGGACATCGCCCGCGCGCTGTTCATCTCCGAGAACACCGTCAAGAACCATGTGCGCAACATCCTGGAGAAGCTTCAGCTGCACTCGCGCATGGAGGCCGCGATGTATGCCGTCCGCGAGAAGATCCTCGACCTCCCCGACTGAGCCCAGCCCCGAGTTGTCAGGTCGTCGTTGAGCCATGGCTCAACGTGAGCCTGACAAGTCG
>DATCNE010000115.1:0-18988 GCA_036565395.1 Dermatophilaceae bacterium | reverse complement strand
CACCTGCCAACGCTGCGAGCCGCCCTCCAGCGGCATGTCGCCGAGCAGACTGTCGGTGCCGACCGTCATGATGAAACCGTGAACGCAGCCTGATGATCATCGGGCCGCCACCGAAGTTCCACGGAACTCGGGACATTCTCTCACCATCGGATCCGCTTTCCCGCTGCGAGCTGTTCATGAGCCTGACCCAGCCCTCAACCGTCCCCGGGCCCACTCGACCGACTCCCGAACGGATGGATCGGGGTCGTGCTCAAAGATGTCCACCAACCTGCCGTACGCCGCGAGCGCTCCCTCCCGCTGGCGCGATCGGTCGAGGATCAGCCCCTTGCTCCGAAGCGCCGCCGCGACCTGTTGCCGAACCACTGTGTCGCGATCGCCACCGAAGACATCCACCAACCGTGTGCACGCAGCCAGCGCCTCCGTGTGGTGGCCCAGCCCGTAGAGGCACGACCGCTTGTTGTTGAGCGCCATCGCCACTTGCTGGCGCAGCACCAGATCCGAGCCATGCTCAAAGGACTCGATCAATCTCGTGTAGCTCGACAACGCATCAACCCGCCGGTCGAGCGTGGCAAGAGCAAGTCCCTTGTCACGCAGAGCCATGGCCACCTGTCGTCGCAAGACCGGATCCGGATCGCTGCCGAACCGGGTGACCACTTCGTCCCAGTCGGCGATGGCTCGCTCGTTCAGACTCAGGACACGCTTGGAGTACCCGCTGCTGTTGATCGCGATCGCGACCTGCTGTCGCAGGAGCAGATCGGCATCGTGGCCGAAGGTGTCGACCAGTCGCGAGCAAGTCGTCACTGCCTCTGTGTGCTGGCCCAAGTTGTAGAGGGTCCATTGCGTGTTGTTGAGCGCCATGGCCATGTGCTGACGCAGGACCGGATCGGGGTCGCCGTCGCAGGTGTCAATAGCGCTGGAATATGCCGTCATGGCATCGTGAGGCCGACCCACCCGACCGTGTTCGTACCCCTCGGCGAGGAGCTCTTTGACCCTGGCTCGTCGATGTGCCAGGTCGTGACCGTCTTGCGCGGTCGGAGCCATTGTCGCGGGCGGAGCCGTAATCGCGGTCGAGGGGTCCATTGCTCCGCCCGGAGCTCCGACCGTGATTGCATTCCATCCGGCGTCGCCCAACCCTGCGACCGCCGCCTTCAGGGTCATCCGCTCGTTGCGGTCGTGGGTGGTCAGACCGGTGATGATGTCGCGCAGCCATCGCGGCAGATCGCCGGCCTCGGCCGGCAGCTCGATCTCGCGCCTGCCTGTGTCTCTCACGATAGGCGGCTCTCCGCAGGCCATAGTGCAGAGCAGGACCCCCAGCGCCCAGGCGTCGGTGAATCGGCCGATCCGGCGACCAGCGAGGGTTTCGGGAGCGACGTAGGGACTGTCTTCCTTCCCCATCGCGGTCGTTATCGTCGAGGTCCCCTCCGTCACCGTCGAGACGATCCCCCAGTCGACCAGAACCAAATTGCGCCCGGCAAACATGACGTTCTTTGTATCGATGTCACGGTGAACGACCATCCAGCGTTCGTGGATGTGGTCCAAACCGGAGAAGAGCCGGATCGCGAGGTCGACGGCTCGATCCACGCGTCCCTCCCCCGATACCTCCGCGAACGCTGCGGCGAAAGGGTCTGCCCACTGCATGATGTCGAGACCCACCGTCTCGGTGCCGTCGCGTGGTGATCTCACCGCGTAGGCCGGGACCGTTGCCTCCGCGGTGCGCCACGGGCGCAGCAGGACCTCGGCGGCCCGGGGGTCGCGTGCGGCGATATACGCCATCCACATGGCGTCGGTGCGACGCTTTGACGCACGGGACTCGAGAAGCTCGGCCCGGACCGCGAACTCCCCATCCCACTGTTCACCATTGATCGTCACCCGTGCTCGGCACGTTGCCGCCTGTCCACCAATAATCGCCTCGGACACTGGGACAACCAACACATCGTCCCCATCTGACCGGAAGATCGCGCCCTCGCTGTCCAGGGCCGTCGACCGCGCACCGATCGGCTCGCCCAGATTGCTCTTGAGCCACGCGGCGATGGCCTGGGGCGAACGCTCCGACACCCGCCTCACCCTTCTGCCGACGACTCACTAGATCGGAGCCTAACGGCTGCAAACGTCTCGTCGCGCCGTATCGGAGAACCGATTCCTCGATACCTGTCGCCGCGTCCACAGCGCGGGAATCGTGATCCTCAACAGCCAATCCACCAGGAGGATCACCATGCACCCCACTCGGTCACTTCACCTTATCGACCTCGAGAACCTCTGCGGAAGCGGACTACCGCCGACCAGCCTCATCGAGAAGGTCTGGCGCACCTATCGCTATGGCGTGCCCACCTCGCCCGAGGACCACTACATCGTCGGCACCAGCCATCTCTTCGCCGCCCGGGCCTGGTTCGTCCTTCCCGACCAAGGCATCCAGCGCCGTGCTCGCTCCGGCAAAGACGGTGGCGAGCTGGCGATCCTCACCAACCTCGACCTCGACCACGCCGTCAGCCGCTTCGACCGCCTCGTCATCGCCAGCGGCGACGGCATGTTCACCGAGACTGCAAAGGCAGCCCGCGAGCACGGGCTCCACGTCCACCAGGTCAGCGGCCTCGGCTCTTGTTCGCGCATGCTCGCCGCCACTGCCCACACCCACTCCCGCCTTCGCCTCGCCACGATCGAGCCGGCCGGGCAGCGCACGGCCAACAAGCTCGACCAAACCCTCGCGGCCTGAGCCCGTCTCCCCGGAGAACCGATTCCCCGAACCGATGCACCCACCCTGATGGATGCGGGTTACTGGTGTTGTCAGGTTCGACCACAAGCTAGGAAGTTGCTATGACTGACTTGATTGTTTCGCTCATCTTCTTCGTGTTCACCGTCTCGCTGACCGCGGGCGTGCTGCTGGTGCCCGTCGCCTTCGTGGCGGGGAATGTGTTCCACGTGTGGGGCACGACCTCGGTGCTGGAATGGCTCTCCGAGGCGTTCCTCCGCATCTTCTCGGGGAGTCTGCGGCGTCGGCTCATGCGGGCGGTCAACCGCCAGACCAGTGTGGGGGTGGACAAGTCGCGAAGGACCCATCCTTATCTTGCGGTGTCGGTGTCGCCTGGGGATGTGAGCACGCTGACGGGCCCGGGTGGCGACTTGGCGGGGCTGGCGGCTGACGCGGTGAAGGGTTATGCCCGTCACGCGCGAGCGCAGGGCTGGTCCCCTGGCGCCATGCCCCAGATCGCGGTAGTCCCCGAGGAGTTGTTGCGTCGCGGGAGTGTCCGGGTAAGGCCGGTCTCCGGGAAGGAGTTCATCGAGTTGTGGCGCGAGATGGCGGACTGGGATGAAGCCGTCGATGACGACCACGTCGTACCGGCTCCGGCTCCGGCTCCGGCTCCGGCTCCGGCGACTCGGGTCGGTGACGGTGCGGAGCGATTGCACACGAAGCGATTGTCAGACGATGACGTGATGACGGTCGAGGTGAAGCCGTTTGAGGCGGTGACCGAGGCGTTCGGCTCGGCCGAGGCGGTGCCGATGCCGGCAGCATCTGTGCGGATCGTTCTTGGCGATGCCCACGGAGGGCAGCATCCGATCACCTCGGAGTCGGTGCTGATCGGTCGTGGTCGGGAATGCGGAGTCAGGCTTGAGAGTGCCGAGGTGAGCCGGGAGCACGTGGGTGTCTACTTTCAGGAGGGGATGTGGTGGCTTCGTGACCGGGGGAGCCGCAATGGCACGACGGTCGACGGCCGGCAGGTCAAAGGCACCGGCCCGGTGCAACTGAGGAAGGGAAGTCAGATCGTTCTCGGCGGCGAGAAGGCTGGGGAGAAGCTGATGATCGCCGAGCTGGAGGAACGCTGATGCTGAGCGGCGGGCAAAGTCTGGCTGCTCCGGCAGTGGAGATTGCCGGGTTTGGGAACGAGAACACCCGGGGTCACGGGGCGGGGTACCAGGACCGGTGGGCCGTGGGCGCAGGTGCAGCCGGTGCCTGGCTGGCCGTGGCCGATGGGATCGGGGGTGGTCCGGCCGGGAAGGAGGCCGCGCAGGTCGCTGTTGGTCTCGCCCAGGTCGTGCTGGGGGCCGGTGAGTTGACGGAGGGGGAGCTCTATCGGGTCTTCGATTCCGCGTATGTCGCGTTGCGACCGTGGTGGGTGCAAGAGCGTGGTGGCGGCACGACGTTGACGGTGGCCGCGATCAGCAGGACGGGGCTTGTGATCGGGGCTGTCGGGGATTCGCCGGCATACATCGACTTCGGTACTGGTTTCGAGCCGGTCACCAAGCCGAAGACTTCTCACCTCTTGAAGGAGTGGCTCGGGAATGAGGACCGACCTCAGCCGTGGATCGATCTATGGCGCTGGGAGGACCACGATATTCGGGGCGTGATCGTGACTTCGGACGGGGTGAACCCCCAAGAAGTTCGGTCGTTGGCGGCTGACGGCTCGGTAGCTGAGATCGTCGCCGCACTTCGGACAGCCCGATCGTTGGGCGGGGATGACGCGTCTGCAGCAGTCGCGGTTCTTCCGCGCTGAGCGAAGGACGCTGTCGTAGTCGGCACTCGTGCTGGCGGCCTTTCCGCACAACGCCGCGCAGACCTTCGGCCTATGGCCGCCTGACGAACCAAGATAGATCAAGAAAGGCTTAGAGCAGATGAACAGTTGTGAGGACTGCCAGGAATCTCTGGCCGGCAGCGAACTGACCCTCCCTGGGAGAACGGCGACGACCCTTACGCCTATGTCGTGTGCCGCCATTGCGGGCTTCAGAACACCGTCTACGGGTTCGGTGAAGATGACTAGGGCCGGGCAGGTCGGACGAGTACGAGGTACGCAGCGATGAGCAACCTGGGCGGGTATCAAGATTTCGCGACCGCGGCAAAGCGCGCCGGCGGCGTCGATAGCTTCATCGCCGCGATCGAGAAGGACGCCGTGACGAAGGCGTTCCCCAAGATCTTTGGAGCAGGGCTTCTGGTCGCTGCGGCGGTCGCCAGCACAGCGGTGGCTGTTGCAAAGCGCTACTCCGGCTTGAGGGATCTTCGCGAGGCGCAGGCCAACGAGGCCAGGGAGCAGATCAAGGCCGCGGTCGAGACGTCGGCGAAGCCTGATGTCACGGATCTGGAGACCGGCGAGGAAGACGGCGGTCCCGACGCAGGACCGAAGCGATGACAGCGCGAAGTGCCGGCCGGACGCTCAGAACTCCAAGGCGTCCGGACCAACTGCCACTCATCGGGCACCGCTTCCAGGCCCCCACGTCCGCACGACAGAGCCCTGTGTGGAGCAGGGATGACCGAAGCGCACCAGAACTCTGAGCCGCCGATCGACCACGTCGCAGATTTGGGCGCCACCTTCACCGCGTTGGCGAGTTCCTCGGACGACCTGGACTGCCTGGAGGTATTCGCCAATGCGCAAAATGTCGGGACCGACGAGATGGGACCGCTCCTATTCAACGTGCTCGTCGAACCGCTCGCCGAAGCCCAGATCCTCATGATCGGCCGGGTGCGGCCCGGCATGACGATCCTGGTCGACGCCGACCTGCAAATTCGCGCTATCCAACTCTGGTGCCAGGAGAACGAACGCGATGACTAAGCCGGGGCGGCGAGCCACGAGCGGAGTGCGCGGCGCAATGCAGGAACGAACCGAGCCCTTCGTCCGAACGACCCTTGCGGCCAAGAACGGTGTGGGGTCGGGGACCTTTGAGTATCTCGATTGAACAATGGACTCGTGCGCGGCGATCTGCCGCGACAAGCGCGTCATTCCGCGATGTCGTGTTCCTTGTATGGCTTCAGGAATCCAATCGGAACGGCGAGGTGCGGACGTGTGTGCTCTCGATCGATCGGAGCGATGCTGTAGGAGGGCGGCTGCGGGATGGGGCTGGCCGGGATCTCTTCTGCCGGCAATCGCATCTGACTTCGGAGCAAGACCGCGAAGGTGTCGACCCGGCTGCGGTCTGTTCCCTCAGTTGCCCATTCGGCGAACTTGAGGGTTGAGATCACTCTCGGCGGTCGCATGTCGATCCGGGCGTCAGAGCGATTCGGCTTGCCCGTGCCTGGCTCGTAGCGAACGTACCGAACATCCTCCAGGGGGACACCTACCCCGGCACCGAGGCGCCGAGCCGCCCGACACTCTCAACTGTGAAGAGCCAGTTACCCTCTTGGAAGAGAGACTTCGATCGGGGACGACATGGGATTGCTTGACAAGTTGATCACTGGCGGTGGTGTCGTCTTGATCGGCGCAGCAGCCAGACGGATCTATCGAGATGCTCAAGAGACGAGGCGTCGAAAGAACTCCCCACTGTGTTTCGATGAGGGCCTTACTCAGAGTGAGTTCATTGAGATAGCGCGGGACGCCGCAAAGCGCATGCCACGGGTTGAAGATATTGTCACTACCGGCATGACCGTCAATCTCTATGTGAGATCCAACAGTGGCCTTTCCACGTGGAAAGTGGAGATCGACTTCAACGATTATGGACACCTCACTGGCAAGTACTGGCTGGACACAGAAAACTCCGACTCGCTAATCCCCAAGCACTTTGCGGAGGCAGTACAAGAGCAGATTGGGACTGTCAGGTCAGGTCGCACCCGGCAAGAAAGGTCGAAACGGAACAGGAGTTCTGGAGCTAGTGAGGCTGGCAGCCGAGCCGCAACTGCCGAGAGGGCCACTCTAAGCAGTATTGGCTCATCGCAATCGAGGGTGAGGGTGTTGCCCGCACCCGCTGCGGCGGCACCGGCTGGCTGGTACGTCGACGCATCCGATGCAACACGGCTGCGCTACTGGGATGGAACCGCGTGGACCGACCACTTCGCGCCAACATCCAGAACTGCGGCGGCACCCCACGCGCCAGCACCCCCTCCCTCTGCGGTTCCTGCCGGTTGGTACCCCGATCCTGAGGGGTTGGGACAGCGATGGTGGGATGGGGTCATGTGGGGCGCGCCCGCCTTGATCCCTTCGGCGATGGACATCTCGAACCTGACGTTTACCAGGACGCTCTTCCCCCGTGGCTACGACGAGCAAGATGTCGACGAGTGCCTGGATCTCATCGCAGCAAACCTCGCGCTCCCGTTGGCCCAGCGCACACTACGGCCCGAGGAAGTCCTGGCGGTCAGGTTCCGCGCGACGCAGTTCGGCTTCGGCTATGACGCGGCCGAGGTCGATGATGTCCTGGACCAGCTCGCCGTCGACCTCGGCCTGCCTTAGCCGTCTGAGCTGAGGCCTTCCGCGCCACCGGTCGTCGCAGCACCGCGGGCCACCCCGGCACGGCCTACGGATGACTACTGTCCCGACCCGACCTTCTGACAGACGCAGTGACGCACAGACCAGCCCGACAGGACCAGCGCTAGACCCCGAGGTTAGGCGTTGTCAGAAGGCAAGCCTGGATATCTGCGCTTCCCTTCTGACTCTAGTTGTGACCGGCCGCTGGCCGAGAGCCCTGCCGCGGCCCAGCGAGGGCAGCGTGTCGGCCTCCAGTGTCACCCACCGTCCGGCCGAAGCAGCACGTCCCGTCTGCCGCGATCGAAGGTGCGTCACTTCGCCGCGTTTCGGCGATCCGGACGACCGGATATCTGCCGATGAGCGGGCGCTCTGTCTTGGCTGATACCGACGGCGCCCCACCAAGTTGTCGCTGATCTCGTTGAGCAAAACGTGCCCGTATGAGTCCCCCCTGCTGGGCTTTGGAGTTCTAGGCTGGCTGCCAGGGCACCGGTCGCGCCCTGCTGGATTGACCCGCAGTTGTTGGAGTTGAATGCATGGCCGCAGAAGACCTCAGCCCGCGTGTTGCATCACCTCAGGACCGGGACGTTGTTGTCGCGATCCTGGTCAGCGCGTTCTACGACGATCCGACGTGGAGCTGGGCGTTTCCGGATCCGTCCCTGAGGGCCGAGCAGCACAGACGGTTGTGGGGACTCTTCGTCGAGGGGGCCATGCGCTATCCGTGGGTGTGGCTGACCCCGGGCAACACCGCTACGTCAGTGTGGATCCCCCCGAACGGAACAGAGTTATCCGAAGAGCAGGAAGCAGCATTGGAGCCGACCATCGTCGAGATGCTGGGCGCAGGTGCTGCACCGGTGATGCACGCGCTCGAGCTGTTTGACCGAGCCCATCCCCGAGAAGTGCCGCACTTCTACCTGAGTCTGTTGGGCACCAGTGCCGAGCACCGAGGACGAGGTATGGGCTCGGTTTGTTGGGGGAGAACCTGCGATTGATCGATGCGGCCGGCATGCCGGCATATCTGGAGGCCAGCAACCCGGCGAACGTCGCACTGTACGAACGGCACGGGTTCGAGGTGCGTGGTTCGTTCAAACTGCCCGTAGCCGGGCCCGAGGTCTTCACGATGTGGCGAGACGCTGCGTTCCTCGGATGAGCCGGTCACGCCCGGCACACTGACCATTTTGCGGATGTCACGCCGTGGCGCAACTCTGGCACGACCGACCGCACCTAGCCGCGACCCGCGCGGGTGGACGACATGCGTCTATCCGCGAGTGACGCAGTCATTGCCGGCGAAGGTCCAAACTCAGGCCCACAGCGCACGCTGTGCCGCAGGTTGTGCGATGGGCGGTCGCCGCGCAGGGAGGATGGTGGACCCATGCGTGGGTAGTCGCCTAATGAGTGGGGAAAGTACGAAGGCAGTCGTGGCGACGATCGGGGGGCGGGTCTGGGTTTTTTCTGACCAGATTTCTGACCGCGACGTGGTGGGACGGGCTGGTAGAGCTGGAACCGTGGGTGCGGTTCAGGCACGATCGTCGGAGGTGAACTGAGACGAATAGGATGCGTTGTCACGTCTGGGGTGTGGCCTTGTCTGCTCATAACCCGGAGGTCGCAGGTTCAAATCCTGCCCCCGCTACCAACGTGTCAGCGGTATCACCGCAGGTCAACGGCCCGCAAGTTCAGCTTGCGGGCCGTTTTCGTGTCCGGCGTAGGTATGCATTCTGACCAGCTCGCTGACCAGAATCGTCTCGGGTGTCCCGCGATGTCACAGGTGGGTTGAGACGCGTGGGGGACCTGAGCACGCTCGGGACGCACGATGTCACGTGCGATGAGGCTCGCCGGGGCGTTCCCACGGCGGTTGTACGGGTCCCCAAACGGGGCGCGCAGATCCGTCGTCCGGGTATGAACGAACGTGCCGGCCCGAACTCCACGATGGAGTGGGACCGTCTAGCGCCAGGATTCCTTGCGCTGGGCACTAAACTTTGCTTCATCTGTTGCGAAGCCTGATGGGAATGGGCTCTCGCGAACTGTTCGGCCGCCGGCTTGGATGTGCCATGAACGGCAAGACTTGCCTCGAATCCGGCAGAAAGTTGCGGCAAACTTATGCTCAATCCAGTGCACTTGCGGACCTTGACGACCGTCATCCGGACGGGCTCATTCGCCGACGCCGGGCGCCTGCTTGGGTACACAGGGTCGGCGATTTCGCAACAAATGGCGGCTCTCGAGCGAGCCGTCAAGATGCCCTTGTTCGAGCGCGACGCGCACAATGTCCGCGCCACTGCCGCCGGCGAGTTCATCGCGGAACGCGCCGGAGAGTCGCTCGCCGCCCTTGGCTCACTCGAGGACGACATCCGGGGCATGTCGCAAGGGACGATCGGCAGACTTCGGCTCGGGAGTTTTCCGACCGCGTGCGGAAGGCTGCTCCCGGTGATGCTGGCGTCCTATAGGCGGGATCATCCCGACGTCGAGATCGCTCTGCACGAAGGCGAGCCTGACGAGCTTGTACCACTGGTTCAGGTGGCGAGACTGGACCTTGCTTTGGTTTACAGGTACAACATTCCCCATTCATGGCCACGGACCCTACTTGCTGTCGATCTGTTCGACGAAGATTTTGTCCTTCTGCTGCCGAAGGGGCATCGCCTGGCCGCCTCCGGCCCCCTCCAGATCGGCGAGTTGGCGGAGGAGACTTGGATCGCCACCCCCGAAGGCCACTATGGTGCTTCGGACCTGCGGCGTATGTGCGCCGGAGCCGGCTTCAGTCCGCGGGTGGACTATCGAAGCAGCGACTACGACGTGATCACGAACTTCGTCGGGTCAGGGCTCGGAATCGCCTTGATGCCGACGCTCGGTTACGTTCCGAATGCCCACGTCGTCGCAGTCACTGTCGCCGACGTGAAGTTGTTTCGCCGCGTCGCGGTCCTCCACAGTTCGACGAAAACCCACCCGGCAGTTATTGGGGCAGTTGAGGCCCTCCAGTCAGCCGTCCAAGCACTAGGAGCAGTCACCCCTGGGATGACCCCGATGCTCCCAAGTTGACCGACCTACCCGTTCCCATAGCCGCGCCGCATCGGCGACTGCGTCCGCAGCGGACTGAACGCCGATTTTCGTACGGCAGTACTGGACGAAGTCCCGTGAGGCTTGATCCTGGCGGGCTTGACCCCGATCTGCCGAAGACGTTCACCGACTCGGGGCAATCGGGTGCGGGCGTCGCATCTGCCGGATGCGTTTGTCAGTGAATGACGGCGACGTTGCTCAGCCTTTTCTCCCGGTTCGGGAGTGTACGCGCACTCCCACACCAGCGACTTTTCGACCAACTCGATCGGTGGATTCAGGTTGAGCCTGGCAATGAGCTCAGCAGGCTAGATCAGCTGGTCGGTGGCAATACGCCGAAGAAGGCACCCGCGACCATGGGCCACAAAAGCTGAGGACCAGAGTTCCTTGTGCACACGAGTGGATCTCAGCAACGGTCGACGCCCGTGGTTCAGCAGGCGACAAGGTCGCCCCAGGCATGAGCGCTCCACTAGCGCGAACTGGGTCACGGCGAACGGCGTCGCCGACGGTGAGCGGAAGGGATCGGCTAGGTAGCCCGGCTCGGCCTGGGCAACGTTCATCATCTCCAAACGCGCAGACCCAACGTCAGGGAGCGCGGCATTGCCGCTCAGCATAAGGGATCCTTACGCAGTGCCAACGGACGTGCTCCCTCGGTCTCTGGACACCCCGACAGGTGCCATGGTCGACTCGCCTAAGTGCAGTTTCACCTAAAAAGCACAATCGCACCAACCGCTACAAAATGGACAATGAAATGTCATGCTGCGCGTTCACCCCAGAAGCGCACCACCGATATATCCGCCCGAGCTAAGGAATAGTTGTGACTTTTAGAGTGGGCATTGACACGGGCGGCACCCACACCGACCTTGTATTGCTCGACGAAGAGTCCGGCGCGGTTTGGGTCGATAAGGTGTCCTCCACACCTCACGACCCGGTCATCGGGGTCGTGACCGGGATTGAGCGCATTCTTCACATTGCCGGGGTCAGTCCCGCGGAAATATCGACGGTCGTGTACGGAACCACTGTGATGGTGAACAGGATCATCCAGGGTCATGCCACGGTCAGCGGCTTGATCACAACGGCGGGATTCGCTGACGTACTCGAGCTCGCAAGGTCCCACCGTCAAGGGAGCATCTACAACATTCAGTGGGAGCAGCCGACCCCGCTCATTGCGCGGGATCTGCGGATCGGAGTGCGTGAGCGCATTGACTTCCGCGGACAGATTGTCGAGCCGCTGAACGAGCAGGATGTGCGGGACGCGGCGGCAACCTTCGCAGAATTGGACGTCGAGTCGGTGGCCGTTTGCCTGCTGCACTCCTACAAGAACGATGTCCACGAGCAGCGTGTCGCTCAGTTGATTGCGGAAATGCTGCCCAAGGTTCACCTCTCGGTCTCGTCGGATCTGAGTCCGACAATCGGCGAATACGAACGCGCCAGCACGGCCAGTGTTGATGCATTCGTCAAACCACGCCTCGCGGAGCACTTCTCGCACCTGGAAAAGCGGTTGCGTCACATCGGAATCAATGCCGTTCTGCTGACTATGCAGGGCAACGGGGGAACCATGTCATTCGACGCGGCGATGCGACAACCGATCCGCGTGACCAACTCGGGCCCGGTAGCTGGGGTGATTGCGGGGGCCGCGATAGCCCGCGCACTAGACCTGAATGCGGTGATCACCCTCGACATGGGGGGCACGAGCACCGACATCGCACTCGTCCTAGATGGCGCACCCATTGAGGTCCCGGTCGACTCGATGCAGGGACACCCCGTGCAACAGCCTGCAATCGAGGTCGATCCCATCGGCGCCGGCGGCGGCTCGATCGCGTGGGTCGATGATGGCGGTGCCCTACGGGTCGGCCCAGAAAGCGCCGGCGCTCATCCCGGACCAGCCTGCTACAGCGAGGGGGGTTTGCGCCCCACCGTCACGGATGCTGCACTTGCGCTCGGGTATCTCAACCCCTCTGGCTTCCTCGGGGGTCGTCGCACCCTCGACTGCGATGCAGCGGTGCGTGCGATTGAGACGATCGCGCACCCCTTGGGGATGAGCATGGCGGTTGCGGCGAGCGGCATCATGGCGCTGGCCTCCGCCGCGTCCCTGCGGGCAATTCGACGAATCACCATCGCTCGAGGTCGCGACCCGAGAAACATGACGCTTGTCGCGTTCGGCGGCGCGGGCGGCCTCATCGCGGCTGCGCTGTCGCATGAGCTTGGCACGCCTCGGCTTGTCGTCCCCCGTGATCCGGGGAACAGTTCGGCGTTAGGCCTTCTGCTCACCGACCAACGGCACGACGTTCTGGCTTCGTTTCTCACCTTGCTAGCGGACGCCGACGTTGGCGAGCTAGATGCAGCGTTCGTCAACCTTGAGAGCGGATGTATGCGCCAGCTCGCGGAAGACAACGTTCCGGAGGAGGTCCGTGAGGTTCGACGGTATGTCGAGCTGCGCTACCTCGGCCAAACCTTTGAGCTGATCGTGCCGTGCCCGTCGAGAATCACTTCTGACTCGTTGAATGAGTTGGGTGATGAGTTCCATCGCATGCACGAGTCACGATACGGACACGCCTCCCCGAGCGACCCGATCCAGTTGGTCAATGTGCGGGTCACCGGCACAGGCAAGTCGAACCACCCCCGCCCGATTGCGATTCCGGCGGCGCAAGACGGCGAATCATTGGTGCCAACGACCATGCGTCAGGCATTTTTCGAGACGTGGATGGAGACGCCGGTCTTCGATCGAAGCGCTTTGCGCCAAGGCGATTCCATCATCGGCCCAGCCATCTTTGAAGAGTCGGGAAGCACGATAGTTGTTCCTCCCGGTCAAATGGTCGAACCGGCCGCCAACGGAAGCATTGTTATTTTTCACCGCCAGCCCGCACTTGTTTCCTCCCATTCATTGAGGAGTCTCTGACCCGTGTCCACGTCACTCGCCAAGTCTGCTGACCTAGATGTCATCACGGTCGAAGTCATCCGAAGCGCCCTCGAATCCCTTGCAGAGCAGATGACCGACACGATGGAGCGCACGAGCTATTCCCTGCTGCTCAAGGAGGGCAAAGACTGTTCGTCCTCGATCTTCGACGTTTCCGGGAGGCTCATCGCGGAAGGTGCGAACATACCGGTTCATCTCAATGCGCTGGGTCCGTGCCTGCGGGCAATGTTGCGGGAGCACATCCCCGCGAGCGACATGAAGCCAGGCGACATCATCCTCACCAACGACCCGTACGTGGGGGGAAGCGTCGGCGCCCACCACACGTCCGACTTCATCGTCTACCACCCCATCTTCGTCGGCGACAAGTTGGTCGGCTTTTCCACGATCTTCGCTCACCTTGCGGGCTCGGGTGGGATCGACCCGGAGGGATGGCACACCAGCATCTTCGAGGAAGGGCTTCGCATCCCGCCGATCAAGCTGGTCAACGAAGGCGTACTGGACGAGCAACTGTTCAAGCTCATCCTGGCCAACACCAACGCGCCCTACGAGCAGCGCGGCGACATCCTCGGCCAGGTCGCCGGTGCGAAGGTGGGTTCGAAAGGCTTCCTCGCGCTGGTCGACAAATACGGCCTGGACGTGATCTGGGCAGCCATCGACAGTCAGATCGAGTACGCGGAACGGCGCACTCGCAAATACATCCAGCAGATCGCAGACGGTCGCTACTTCGCCGAGACCGAACTGCTCGAGGATGGCAGCATGTGCGGGCCGGTCAGACTGGCGCTCACTGTCATCGTCCAGGACGATGAGATCACATTTGACTTCACCGGAACTGACCCATCCGTTGCCGGGCCGATCAACTGCCCCATGTCAGCCACCATCTCGGCGTGCCTGTTCGGCTTGCTGGCCCTGCTTCCCATCGACGTTCCAAAGAACGAGGGCGCAGCGAATCCCGTGCACATCATTGCGCCCGTGGGTTCGCTCGTGAACCCACGTTTTCCCGCTGCCGTCTATCAGCGCATGGCCGTGACCCACCAAATCGTGGACCTGGTCTTCGATGCTCTTTCTCCCGCAGTTCCCGACACGGTCGTGGCCAACTCCTGTGGAATGGTCTATTGCGTCGGCTCGGCGATCAACAGCGAGAGCCATCCCGAGGGTGGGGATGTTTCAGGACGCCACTCTTGGGGTAACGGTGCCGGGCCCAGCGTTGGCGGGTTGGGCGCCAGGGCGACAATCGATGGGCTCAACGGTATGCCCGGTTGGATCACCAACGTCGCGAGCACGTCCATTGAAAGCTCCGAGGTCGAAGCGCCCGTGCGTTACCTGCGCAAGGAACTGCGCCCGGGTTCGGCCGGCCCGGGGCGTCAGCGCGGTGGGTTGGGGGTAATCCTGTCGTGGCAAGCACTGGGCCAAGACGTGAAGTTCTCGCACACCTCCCAGCGATCCGCGAACCCACCCCAGGGCATCTTCGGTGGCGGTGAAGGTGCCGGCAGCCGATGGGTGATCAACGAAGGCGGCGAGGGCGAGCACACCGTCGCGCACCAGGCTGGTCCCACCCTGGACCTCCAATTCGGCGACACGGTCACGTTCTATTCAGCCGGTGGCGGCGGTTACGGCGCACCCTGGGAGCGAGAACCCGCCCTGGTGGCCCGCGACTGCCAACTCGGCTACGTCGACGCTCTGGCTGCGCGTCGTGACTACGGCGTAGCACTCGACGATGAGAACCAGGTTGACGAGGTACGCACCTCGATACTGCGTACCGCCGAGCGGCCGGCTGGATAACCAACTGATCTTAACCAAGAAAAGCACCTCTGCACCAACCACAGGGAAGGAACACAATCACATGCAAAATCGAAATTCATTTACCGGGACAGGTCGCAGTATCGTAGTAGCTGCGATAGCCGCGGCGCTTGTTCTGAGCGTCAGCGCCTGTTCGGCTGCAGGGGCGAAAGCAGAGCCTGCGAAAGCGAAGACCTCTGCAGTGGCTTACACAACCGTCGAACAAGGAAAATTCATTTGCGCAATGAGCGGCAAATACCGCCCGTTTAACTTCTATGACGCCTCCAACAAGCTCGTTGGTTTCGACGTCGACATCTGCGATGCCGTCGCTAAAGATCTCGGCCTCCAGGCAGCCCCAGTGACCGGAGAGTTCACCACACTCATTGCTGGTCTGCAAAGCAACCGCTTCGACGCCATCATCGGCTCGATGGCAAGCACCCCGGCCCGTCTCGCGCAAGTCGACTTCACCGAACCATACTATTCGACCGGTGCCTACTTCTTTGTCAAGAAGGGTTCCTCGATCCATGATGCCAGCGGCCTCAAGGGAGCAAATATGGGTGTCGCTCTGGGTACGACGTTTGAGAAATATGCTCGAACGTTGCCCGGTGTAAGCAAGGTCACCACCTACTCGGCGACCGTAGATGCGCTGAAGGACCTTGACGTTGGCCGCGTCGATGTCGTTATCGCCCAGGGTTTTATAGGCAAATTCCTCGCCAAGAGTGCGAACCTCAATATCGAGTCAGTCGGTGGGGTGCTCTTCCCCGATATCGCGTCCATCCCAGTGAACAAGTCCAACCCTGAACTGACCGTTGCGATCAACAAGTCGCTCGTGAAGATTCGGGACAATGGCACATACGCCAAGATCAGCATGAAGTGGTTTGGCGAAGACATTAGCTAACAACAGCCTTCGGGTTTGTCGCTCGCCTTCGGTCCGGCGACAAACCCGAAGCGTCTTCGCACTATAGAGAGCTGAGCCCATGGATTTCTTGAACGCCCTTATTACCAGCTGGCCCGTGCTGATCAAGGGCCTAGAGGTTACGCTCACCCTCACCACCTTGACCCTCATCTTCTCGGTTATCCTCGGTGCGATCATCGTCACCCTGAAGATGAGCAAGGTGCGCGCCGTCTATTTCTTCGCGACGGGTTACCTCGCGGTCGTACGCGGTGTTCCCCTTGTGGCTCTCCTCTTCGTCATCTATTTCGGGATTGTATCCGTCGTCGAGGTGGATGCGTTCACAGCAGCGGTCATCGGGTTGAGCGTGCACAGCTCGGCTTACGTCGCCGAGATCTTCCGCTCGGGAATCAATTCCGTTCATAAGACACAGGTCGAGGCGTCCCGTTCGCTCGGCATGAGCCGGGTCGCCACGATGAGCCGGGTCGTCGCGCCCCAGGCGCTCCGCGTTGTCGTCCCTGCCCTTGTGAATCAGGCCATCATCTCGCTGAAAGACAGCGCCGTGGCGGCGTTCATCACCGTGAACGAACTCTTCATGGCCGCTCAACGTTTATCCGCGGCCACCTTTCAACCACTCACATATTACGCGATCGTCAGCCTTTACTACTTGGCCATCGTCGGCGTCATGACCTTCTTCTCCGGCCGTGTCGAGCGCTATTTCGAGAAGCGGAGCTAAGCCATGACACAAACCACTGACCGGCCGAGAGTGTGTATCTCCGGCGCCGTGAAGAAATTCGGCGACAGCGTAGTGCTCAACGGCGTCGACCTAGAAGTGAGGGCCGGCGAGGTCGCGGTTCTCATTGGCCCCTCCGGCGCAGGCAAGAGCACGTTGTTGCGATGCATCAACGGTCTCGAGCGCCTCAACGCTGGGACTGTCGAGATCGACGGAGTTTTCCTGGAGTACCGCGAGAAGTCCCTCAATCGCATGCGCGAACACGTAGGCATGGTCTTCCAGTCCTTCAATCTCTTTCCCCACCTAACCGCCGTCGAGAACCTCACGATGGCGCAGGTCATCGTGTCCAAGCGATCGAAGGCTGAGGCCCGTGAGCGGGCTATAGGGCTTCTCGGCCGGGTGGGTCTTGGAGACAAGACACACAGCTACCCGAGCGCCCTGTCCGGTGGACAACAACAGCGCGTTGCTATCGCTCGGGCCCTCGCCATGACGCCCAAACTCATGCTGTTCGACGAACCCACTTCCGCACTCGACCCCGAACTGGTGGGCGAGGTCCTGCAGGTCATGCGCGAGCTCGCCGACGAGGGCATGACGATGGTCGTCGTCACGCACGAGATGAGTTTCGCCCGCCAGGTCGCCGACCATGTGGTGCTCCTCGCGGACGGAGTAATTATCGAAGAAGGACCTCCGGAGAAGATCTTGGACGCGCCCGAATCAGAACGAGCAAGAAGTTTCCTCAGCAAGCTGGGCGGCGGAGCTGAACCACCGTTACCGCGTTCCGCAACGAATTCAGCCGAAGGCAGGAACTCATGAGCAAGCCGGTTGATCAAGTTACGGTCGTCGGTGGAGGCCTCATCGGGCTCTTCACCGCCCTGTACGGACAGCGCGCAGGATTTCGCATGCGGATCATCGAACGCAGCACGGTGGGCAGTGGCGCGTCCCGCGGCAATGCTGGCGAGATCTGTCCATCACTCGCCAACCCGATGCCGGCACCGGGAATGGTCCGCAAGGGACTAGCAAACTCCCTCGCCGAGGATGCCGCACTGCGCATCCATTTCCCGCCGAGCATCGCCCTAAGTCGGTGGCTTGTGCGGTTCGCCCGGAACTGCCGGCCCGGGGCGTACGAGCATGCGTTTGAGGCTCTCGCATCGCTGTCGAAACGCAGCTTCGAACTCTTCGATGAGTTGCCTGAGCTCGGGATCGAAACAACCCTCTCCCGCACCGGTAACCTTCGTTGCTTCGCCGACCTGGACCGCGCCCAAAACGAGTTTGAGGTGTCCCGGCGCGTTCGCCGATTCGGTTTGCCCGTTCCCGAGCGCATGATGACCGGAGCCGAGATTCGTGAAATGGCGCCGGTCGTGTCGGGGAAGGTAGTGGGCGGATATCACTGGCCCGACCAGTGGTTTGTTGACCCGTCGATAATCGTGGACGACCTTCACAAGGCGCTTCTATCCGCCGGAGTTGAAATCCAGGAACAGACCGAAGTCGCGGGGGTTACTCCGTATCGGGACTCGGTCGTTGTGCATACCGATCGCGGTGACCTTGACAGCGACGCGGTTGTCATTGCCTCGGGCGCCTGGTCGCCCGGAGTGCTCAAGAGCATCGGTCTGAGGGCCCCGATCCAGTCCGGCAAGGGTTACAGCTTCAGCGTCATCCCCGCCGACATGCCACTCCACGTAATCAATATGCCCGAATCGAATGCTGTGGCCACTCCGATGGGTGATCGGCTTCGCATCGGCGGAACCGTCGAGTTTGACGGAACAATGGATCGCTTCAACCCGAGCCGCATCGAACGGATCGTCCGTGCGGCGCGGCCATACCTCACCGGGATCGACTGGGAGGCGCGAACCGAAGAGTGGGTCGGACCGCGCCCTATGACCCCAGATGGGCTGCCGCTCATTGGACAGGTCAAGGGCAGCGGACGCGTCGTGGTCGCGGCCGGCCACAACATGCTTGGGCTCACGCTCGGACCGGCGTCCGCAGAGCTCGCCATCAACGCCATTGGCGGACACCAACTGCCCGGATGGAGCGCAGCCTTCGACGCCAATCGGTTCGGTGGCCGGGGGCCCGGGAAACCCGTTCTCGAACACGCTGTTCGCGTTTCGACCTAGGTCAGCCCCTCGAGGAGGCAATTAAGCCCTGACAACCTCATCCGAAGCGCAATCTCCCTTTCTGCACGGGTCTGAAACCAGGAGGAAACAGTGACTGTCCCTGTCGACCGAACACTGAGCGTCCCGATCACCAGGGGAGAGAGCTCGCCCGTGGGTCTGCACCGGGTCCTCGAGCCCTCGGGTGACCAGATCACGTTGCCCCAGACCGCCCAACGACTGGATGCCTCGCCGCAGATCTGGGCGGACGAGGTCCGCATCGATGTCGAGGTCCTGAATCTTGACGCCGCCTCGTATCGGCAGCTGTGCAGTGTCCACCAGCTGCCCGGTGGTGGAACCGATGGCACAGCGGTCAAAGCC
>DATCNE010000114.1:0-4685 GCA_036565395.1 Dermatophilaceae bacterium | reverse complement strand
GACCAGTGCCGCCGTGATCGCGGCGTACGCCCCCGTGAAGCCACACGACGCGGTGCCCGGACCGCCAACCCCAGATGACGTCCTGGACCAAGCGGTCATCCACGGCGGGGAGCACGTCATCAAGTTCACCGACACCGCCCTTGCATCCCACCACCGCACCGGCGACCGCGTCGCTCTCACCGCTGCCGCCACCGCCGTAATCCTCGACGCGTGAAACTCATGTTCACATCTGCAAGGTCGCGCTGATCGCGGCTATGAGCGTGCGGCCGACAGATCTGGACGCGTCCCCGGTTAGCCAACGATGACCGGACGCATCGGAGCCAAGCCTCGGTGTCCGTAGGTCGATGGCGCAACGGGTCAGTCCGATCACCTGGGGGGGTGCCGCCGGACCAGATCTCGCGCCCCAAAGGCACCTCGGAGGAAGTCCGGCCGGGGGACTCGCCTAACCCTGCCTGCGATTCAGCCATGTCGTTGGCATTTCGTCATGGCTGGAGGATGGGCCAGAGGGCGTTGGGTGGTAGCAGGTCCATTCCGTCGGGGTTGGCAAGGTAGCCGGGCGCCTTGCCTGGAGTGCCTTTGTGGCCGTACTGCCAGACGACCCGGTCTGTCCGGGGGTCGACGACGATGATGCGGTGGTTGGCGTCGTCGGTGGCGAAAACGTCGCCATTAGGCAGCGGCAACGCGAGCGAGGGCTTGTTGAGTCGGGCGGCCCCGGTCGGGCGGTACCTCCAGAAGGCCTTGCCGGTGTGGTCGAAGATGATGATCTGGCCGGGGGTGCTGTAGTCCACGGTCAGGTAGTGGCCGGGGGAGATCTCGTTGGTATCCGAGGGGTAGGCGACCCCGGGCGGGTGGGTGCTCCACGCGACCAACCCGTTCAGGCTCATCGCGTTGACCCAGTCCCCGTTGATCTCGGTGACCAGATAGCGCCCGTCGCGCATCGGGAACGCCCCGTTGGGGCTACCCAAGTGCGTTGGAGGCTGGTGGCGGCAGGACCCGGTGGTGCCCAGCTGCGCCGGCGGTGTGGTCGTGCCGGGGCGGACGAAGAGGACTCGACAGTTACGGATGTCGGGGATCAGCAGCCGGCCGTCGGGCAGGAGCATCGCGTCGTCCGGGTTGGACAGCTGCCCCACCTTTGATCCGGGGTGCCCCGGCGTTCCGTACCGGAAGACGATGTGGCGGGTGGCGATGTCGATGATGCTGACTACCTGGTTCTCTTCTTGGGTGGCCACGATCTGGGTGCCGTCCGGGGTGAAGAACACGTCGTCAGGACGCACGAAGGTCTGGCCGGGAGCGAGGTCCCCGGGTCGGGGGAACACCCACAGCGTCCGACCCTGCGGGTCGATGAGCACGAGTCGGTTGTTGTCTTCGTCCGCGATCAGGACCGGTCCGGGAAGCACATGCGGGTCCGAGCCGGGAGCCAGGAATGCCCCGGTGAGTGGGTGGAGCCGAGCGAGCGCCCCGGCGATGGTGCCCGCGGTCGTGGTCAGTGGCGGTGTCGTGGCCGCGGGTGAGGACGTTCGGGACGGCACGGACCCGGCGGAGGTTGAGGCCGGTGCGCTGACCGGGGTGCTGGAGCACGCAGAGAGGAGCATGACCGAGAGAGCCAGGGACAGCGAGCCGAAGGTGACGACGCGGCGGGCCGTGGTCACGTGTCAGTTCCCTGCAGGGCGTTCGCAGCGGGTCGGGGCTCGCCTGGCGGCGTACCGTGCGCGCAGAGCAGGATCAACGATCCGGTGACCACGGCTGGGACGAGCATGGTGAGACGACGGCGTCGGGTGAACACGGTTTCCTCCCTCGTAGACCGGAACTCGGTCCATGTAAGCCACTGAGTCGTGAACGGTGGCCAAACCCGCTGTCTACACCAGAGTCACGTAAACGAGAAGGGTTTGCGTGGAACCGCACAGATCAACCACTGGCGCCAAGGTGCAGGGGACGAGATCACGGTGACTGACTCCCGGCAATCGAGGCCAGTCCGGTCGGGGTCTGGTGGCCTGGCCCTGGGGCTTTGCCAAGTCGGATGCGGTGCCACTTCCGCAGCACCGGGGCGACACGGACAGGCCATGTCCTCTCAGCCTGCCGGCGACGGAGTCCAATCTGAACAAAGAATCAGCCGTTAGTATCCGGACAATGCGACTGTTGAAATCAGCCGGTGCCGTCGCGGCAATAGGACTTCTGGTGGCTGGCTGCTCCGCGCCAACCGCTTCAGACCACGCCGGGTCGACGTCCTCACCACCACCGCCAAGCTCACCTCAGCGCACACAGATGGTGACGTTCACATCCACGATGGCAGCGTTGACGCTTCCCGCAGCCGTGTCGCGCCCGACTGTGTTCGCATCGGGTGGAAGGCTGCTCGTTGTTGGCGGCTTGACCGCCGCCGACAGGACGACGCAAGCGATCCTGCGCGTCGATCTTGCCGGCGGCTCAGTGCAACCCGCAGGACGGTTGCCCGTCCCGGTGCACGATGCAGCGGGCGCTGTCGTGAACGGGCGGGACCTGCTCTTCGGCGGTGGGTCGACCGCGGTGACCAGCGCGGTCCAGGATGTCACACCAGGGACGTCCCCCCGGGTGATCAGCCATCTCCCCCAGCCACGTGCCGACCTCGTCGCGATCAGCGACGGCAAGGCGGGCTACGTCCTGGGCGGTTTCAACGGCACACAGGGATCCACCACGATTCTGAGGACCCGTGACGGCAGGACGTTCACAGTCGCAGGCACTCTGCCCGTCTCCGTGCGCTACCCGGCCGTCGCGCTCAGCGGCGGGTCGATCTGGCTCTTCGGTGGCGAACATGCTGGCCAGCAGGTCACCGACGTCCAACGGGTCGACCTGTCAACTGGGCAGGGAAGCGTGGCCGGGAAGTTGCCACGTCCGCTGGCCCACGCTGGGGCCTTCACGTTGGGGGGCACGATCCTCGTCGCTGGCGGCCGCACCGGTTCCACGCCAACAGATATCGTGCTGCGCTTTGACCCCGCAACCGTGAGGTTCACGACCGCTGGACACCTGCCTGCCGTCCGGTCCGACTTCGGGGTCGCGGTGGTTGGCGGTACCGCTTACCTGGTTGGCGGGGAGAACCCCAAGCCCGTGAACACCGTGATCCAGGTCCGGTTCCGAACTGGATGAACAGCCTGAGCGCTCAGCAGAGCACTGCACAACACCGATGACGGTTCCTGCGCAAGTTCGCCGACAACTCCCGGGCAGCTGAGCGCGTCATCGCAAGCCCAGGGGTGCAGCGAGGCGGCGTTGACCCGTGCCGCCGACAGAACTTGGGTAGCGACCAGCCTGCTCGGTCTCATCCGAGCTCAACAGTGCAGCCCCGGTGGCAAAGAAAGTGCCAGGACACTCAGTCCGTGACCCACCTGTGCGCCGGCCCACAGGACCATCGTCGACCGGTACGGCTCTCGTTGATGGTCGGACCATTCCTCAGGCGGTGTCTACGACTCCGTCATGGATACTGACGAGCATGCACGACCATCGCCCGGAGGCAAGTCCCGACCACCCGGACCTGCGCGACTACGTGGGCTGGCACGCGGCGTACGACGATCCTGGGTCGAGCCTCTCGGTGCGGCTGCGCCATGTACAGCAAGCCATCGTCGAGTGGCTGGACCGCACGTCCGGCCCGGTTCGCGTGCTCAGCGCGTGCGCCGGCCAAGGCCACGACATTTTGGGTGCGCTGGAGGAACGCAGCCGAAGGGATCGTGCCCGAGTGACCGGCGCCCTCATCGAGATGGACCCGACGAACGTCGCCATCGCCCGGGGCCGCATCGCGCACCTCGACCTTGCCCTGACCGTCGTTGAAGCCGACGCCGGGACCACCGACACGTATCCGGGTCTGGTACCCGCAGACCTCCTGCTCCTGAGCGGGATAATGGGCAATATCTCCGCACCCGACATCGAGCGGCTTGTGCGCGTGTCCCGTCAGTTCTGCGCGGCGGGAGCCACGGTCATCTGGACTCGGGGCGCACAGGATCCTGACCTCGGACCCGACATCCGCCGATGGTTCGATCAGGCGGGGTTCGAGGAACTGTCCTGCGAGGAATGGATCGAAGGCACGGGCATGCGGGTCGGCGTGAACCGCCTCATCACACCACCCCAGCCGCTGCGCCCCGGCGAGGTGATCTTCACCTTCTACCGCTGACGGACGTGCGCCACCCGGTTCCGCAAGCGGATCGGTGACCGGTCACCGATCCCGGCACATCAGAACTTCGTCGTCGGCGCTCATTTCGAGGCGTTGGACGCGTCGGCCACGCCCTGCGGTGGCCAGCAGATCAGCGTAACTGAACAAGAGACGCAGGGAGGCAGCCTCATCGATCGGCACCACGTGCGGCAAGAGAAGACTTTCGCACACGAGAGGGCGGGCACACTGGGTCCTTGTCTTTCAACGTCTTCCTCCAAGGCTTCGTGTCTCAGCTCATCGGAAGGTGATCTGGTGCCGGGTCCCAGCCGCCTAGGATCAAACCTGGCCGCCCGGTCACCGCCGCTCGCCTTGCCACACGGGGGAACGCTCGCCTTGCCACACGGGGAACGCTCGCCTTGCCAGACGGGGAAGTCCAACAATACTGAGGTGTTCGAGCATGATTGAGCCAGTCTCCATGCCCAGCGGGAGACCGCTTGTCCTGGCCGTCACCGGCACAAATGGCAAGACTTCGGTGAGTACTGCCACCCTGCAGCTGTTGAGAGGGATCGGATGG
>DATCNE010000113.1:0-7629 GCA_036565395.1 Dermatophilaceae bacterium | reverse complement strand
GAACTCCGCAGTTGCCACCTTGAGGATCTCGGCGCGGGTCCGCTCGGGGTCGCGTTGCCGCTCAGCCGGGCGCTGCTGAGCGGTTTCTAGGGTTGACTTCGTCATATCCATCATCCGTCCGGCCGGTGATCCCTGAGCTGGTCCAAAGCCTATTCCAGCAGGTGTGCGACCTGCGGTAGTCACCCAGGGTCTATGCTCGCCGAACTCGACAGTGTATAACTAACGTACTAGTTCGGACAATAGGAACCTAGGGTGAACCATCCGATGATCGCGGTACTGAACGACACCAACCTCAATCTGCGCGGCGAGCGGGAACCAGAGATCTACGGTCGGGACCCGCTGTCAGACGTCGATGCCCTCAACGGCGCAACCGCTAGAGACGTGGGGTACGCGGCCCATTTCAGGCAGCAGGGTAACCACCAAGACGCTCTCGTCGAAGCGATTCGCAATGCATCCGCCATGGCCAGATGCCCTGTCTTCGAGATGCACCTTTCCAACAGTTACGGCGGTGAGCCGAGGCGCAACCACTTCTACGACTCGAGCGTGGTGGACACAGCGATCCAGGGCTCCGGCACTGGAGGAGGCGCCCATGCGATTCTGCACATGCTCGGCTCGGCCAAGGCAGACCGGCTGTGACGACCACACCCGTGCCGCGTTCGCTGATTCTAGGCTTAGTCGGAGCTGGCGTCTCGGGGTCACTGAGTCCGGCCATGCACGAGCAGGAAGGCCGCCATCAGGGACTGTCCACCGCCTATCGCCGCATCGACCTGGAGAGTCTTGGGCTTGGCACCGGTTGCCTGAAGGAACTCCTGCAGTGGGCGATCCGGCTGGGCTACGACGGCCTGAACATCACGCATCCGGCAAAGCAGGCGATCATGCCGTTCCTTGATGAGGTCAGTAGCGACGCCGAGGCCATTGGTGCCGTCAACACGGTCGTGGTCAGAAACGGCCACACAACGGGGCACAACACCGACTGGTCTGGTTTCGTTCGCGGACTGGAGGGGCAGCTACCAGACGTAGCCACCGACCGGCTCGTACTCATTGGCGCCGGCGGCGCCGGCGCCGCCGTCGCCTTCGGCTTGATCAAGAAGGGGGCGGGTCACCTCGAAGTCTTCGATAAAGATCAGCAGCGGGCAACGGATTTGGTCACGCGGCTGACCGGGGCCTTTGGCCCAGGGCGGCTCTCGGTAGGACGCCACCTTGCCGCCGCTGTGTCCAAGGCCGACGGGCTCATCCATGCCACACCGACTGGCATGGATGCACATCCGGGTCTGGCGCTGCCAGAAGAGCTGATCCAGCCGTCGCTGTGGTTCGCTGACGTGGTGTACTTCCCACTGGAGACCGAACTGGTCTCGATCGCCAGGAGCCGCGGCTGTGCTGTGGCGCATGGTGGCGGCATGGCTGTCTTCCAGGCGGTCGATGCCTTCGAGCTCTTCTCCGGTGTGGCTCCCGATGCCGAACGAATGATGGGCCATTTCATGTCGTTGGTCACGCGCGGCGTGACCCCTACCAGCGAGGAAGGTTAACGTCATGCATAGGGGAATCGCCACCGTCTCGGTCAGCGGCACGCTGGAGGACAAGCTCAGGGCGATCTCGGCGGCCAAGTTCGACGGCATCGAGCTGTTCGACAATGACCTGATCTCCTCACCCCTGCATCCCTCAGACGTGGCGCAACGTTGCGCCGACCTGGGCCTGAGCATCGACCTTTTCCAGCCGGTCAGAGACGTCGACGGTGTTGCCCCCCAGGCGTTCGGAGCTGTCCTGCGGTACTTCCAGTACAAACTCGACGTGATGGAGGGCTTGGAGGCGCCAACGGTCCTGGTGTGCTCCAATGCCACGCCCGAGGCCATCGCAGATCCGGACCTGTCCGCTGAACAGCTTCACGCCTTAGGAGACCTGGCCCAGGAACGCGGTATCGTTATCGCCTTTGAGGCAATGGCCTGGGGCACTCACGTGAACCGCCTCTCCCACGCCTGGGACATTATCCGGCGGGCCGACCATCCGAGCGTCGGGCTCGCGGTGGACACGTTCCACCTCCTGGCCAAGGGGGACGACGCGTTTGCCCTGAGCGAGGTTCCAGCGAACCGCATCGTCTTCCTGCAGGTGGCCGACGCGCCGCACCTGCGGATGGACGTCCTGGAATGGAGTCAACACTTCCGCTGCTTCCCGGGCCAAGGAACCCTCGACGTCGCCGGTGTTGTGGACGCAGTTGTCTCGGCCGGCTACCGCGGCCCCGTTTCCGTGGCGGTCTTCAGTGACGTGGTGCGGGAGACGTCGGCAGCAGAGACCGCAATGGAGGCCATGCGCTCGATGCTGTATCTCGAGGAGCAGCTTCGAGTGCGGTGGGACTCCCTACCCCCTGAGGCCCCCCGGCCCCAGGTCGTTCTCTTCGACCCACCGCCGGCGCCGCCGTCGGTCGACGCGGCCTTCGTCGAGGTAGCAGTTCGGCCCGACGACAAGGACTTCACCGACCTGCTCGGCAAGTTAGGGTTCCGTCACGCGGGAACTCACCGCACGAAGCCGGTGACGTGGTGGCGCAACGGTGGCGCCAACGTGATCCTCGACGCATCCTCAGACATGTCCGACCACCGAGCCGCAGCGCTGGACCGTCCAGTGGTGACAGCGCTGTGCGTGGAGATCGCCGGCGTCGCGGATCTCGCAACTCGATCGGCCGCATTGTTGTGGCCGTCCGTCCGAGGACGACGGGGTGCTGGAGAGGCGATGCTCCCAGGGCTGGGCACTCCATCGGGGACCCACGTGTTCATCACAGCCCCAACTGGGGACGCCGACGACTGGCACAACGACTTCATCCCCGTACCCGCCGAAGCCGATGGGCCCGACGAAGTTGGCTGGCTCGGCATTGACCACATCGGCATCATCGTTGATCCGGACCAGCTGGACGCGGAGGTCTCCTTCTATCGCACCCTCTTTGGAATGACCTCGGGACCGGTCTCGGAGTTCATGGATCCACAAGGGCGGCTCCGAAGCCGCGTCCTGCGTCCCGCACGAGGGGACCTGCGGGTGGTACTGAACGTCACTGCCGCCGGTCGCTCCGTTCGAACCCAGACTGGCGTCAATCAGCTGGCATTCGCCTGTGATGACATCTTCGCCGCCGTCACGCAGCTGCGCCATCGTGGCGTGGATCTGCTGCAGATCCCGGACAACTACTACGACGACATTCGCGCCCGATTCGACCTGGACCCCAAAATTGTGGGGCGCTTGCGCGAAAGCGGGATCCTGTACGACCGCACCGAGCGCGGCGAGTTCCTGCACGTCTACAGCCAGAAGATCGAAGGACGGTTCTACGTCGAGCTCCTGCAGCGCATAGGCGACTACGACGGCTACGGTGCCCCGAACACACACATCAGGTTGGCTGCACAAGCCATGGCGCAGCGTGCGAGCTCCTGACCGGGCTCGCCGACCGGTCGCGGCGGCGAACAACGGGCACGTCACGGGCTCATGGCACGGGCGCGGTCGAAGGTCATGAGCCAGACGTAGTGTTGATGAGCAGACGTCGTGCAACGTTTGGTCGGGCGCGTCTTCGACCGAGGCCACCTGGATGCAGTGTGGACTTCCGACATCACCTATCTGCACACCGGCCAGGGCTGGCTCTACCTGTGCGCTATCCGCGACGGCTGCTCACTGCGGGTGCTCGGGTGGGCCATTGAGGACCATATGCGCGCCGACCTGGTGGAGGCCGCGCTACGCATGGCCGCCACCCTGCGCGGCCATTGCCCCGGCACCGTGATCTTCCATGCCGACCGTAGCAGCCAGTACACCTCAGCCCAGATCGCCGACTTAGCAACAGCATTGGACGTGCTGCGCTCCATGGGCCGTACCAGCGTGTGCTGGGACAACCCGCCGCGGAGTCGTTCTGGTCAACCTTCAAAACCGAGTTCTACGACCGCCATCACTGGGCCACCAAAGCCGAAGCCAAGATCGCCTCCGGACGCTGGATCGAGGAACGCTACAACGCCGTCGCCGGCGCTCCTCGATCGGCATGCTCACCCCAGTACGCTTCGAAGAGCACCAACTTCAGACGGCACGAGCCGCCTGAACGCGTGTCCACCGCTCGGGGTCAACCTCACGCGACCAACGGTGAAAGGAGAACCAAGAAGGCGAGCAGCGGCACTGGTTATGGGAATTCGATGATCACCCGGGTCGAGGCGAGGCCGTGCTGGAACGCAGCACGAGTTCCACTGGATAGAGGATGCGTTGGGCGGGTCCGGATGCCCCGTCGATGCGTGCGAGGATGGTCTCTACCGCCTGACGAGCCATGTCCTGTTTGGGCAGCGCGACTGTTGTCAGACTGATCATCGACCACGCGCTCATCGCTACATCATCGATGCCGGTCACCGAAAGGTCCTCCGGAACGCGGACCCCGAGATGACCGGCCGCGTCGAGCGCGCCGAAAGCCATCGTGTCGTTGGCGCAGACGATGGCGGTTGGCCGTTTAGGGCACGACAGGATCTCCAGCGTCAGGTGCTTCCCGTCGTCGTGCGAGTAGTTGCCCGAACGAAGCCACTCAGTAGGCACGGTGATCCCGTGGCGCGCCAGCCCCTCCGTGATGTATCGGCTGCGCACTTCACCACTGACGGTTTCGCTGGGACCGGTCAGACTAGCGATCTCTCGATGTCCCAGGGCGACAAGATGGTCCACGGCCGCGGAGCAAGCGGATTCGTCGTCGGGCAGGAGACGATCTACCTGGACGTTTTCGACATCGCGGTTGAGGAGGACGACGGGCATGCCGGCCGCGAGGAACTCGGCAACCACCGGGGAGGCAGATGTCGCCGAGGCGAAGATGACCCCGTCGACCGCCCTACCCCGAAGTGGGTCGAGGTCCGGGCCGCCCGCGGCGTCCTTGTCGTCCCGTATGAGCATCATCCGGTATCCCGCGGACACCAGGACCTCGTGCATCGTCGAGATCATCTCGGGGTACAGCGGGTTGGTCAGATCCGCGACAACCACTCCAATGACACCTGTTCGCCGGGTGATCAGGCTTCGGGCGCCGAGATTGGGCAGATACCCCATCTCCCGGGCGGTAGCGAGGATGCGATCACGGGTCGCTGGCTTGACCCGCGGGTCAGTGCGAAAAGCGCGTGACACCGTGGTCTGGGAAACACCGGCCTGCCGCGCCACGTCCCAACCGGTCGCCGCCACTGGACTCCCTTTCACGGTCTTTCCTGGTCGATCGCTCATGCTAGTGAGCCCAGCGAAGGTGCGGGCGAACCCGGCCAGGTCGACACCGGACACCAAGCGCCCGCAGCGGCCAGCGAGGTGTCCACTTCTCCCCCGCCGGCCTCTCCGAGCCGAAGCTCGTCGCCCAAAGCGGAACGCTGCGCGAGGGACCGGCGCTCCCTGCAGTTCGGTGTCCGGGGGAATGCGGCGCGTCGACATTCAATGTCATGGGGATGACCGCCTGCCGCCAGGACGGTGGCGCGGGCCCAGATGGTGACGTCGCCGGTCAGCGATCCGACCAGGGCGCCCGTCACCACGCCATACTCCACGAGCAGGCTTCGTGGCGCGGGACGAAGTCCGCAGCGGCACGCCGAGCACGTCGGCAGACGTGAGCAAGCGGCCGAACAGCGCCTGCCCGGTGCCCAGCTGCACACCGCGTCGATACCGGCCGAGGTCGAGCAGGTGCCGGATCACACGCTTGAGACGTGGGCGAATGCCTTGGCCAGCGGAAGGCGCGCAGGAAGGCTCTGAGATCAGAGCCGGACATGATGCCCATGCCCAGGAAGGACGTCTTGTACGCCTGCTGCAGCAGGCGTACGCACGAGTTTCCTGATCTTGCGACCGTCATACCGTGGGCAGCCAGCGACCTGCCTCCGGTCCCGGCGCTTGGGGAACGCAGCGTCGATGTCGGCGATCCACGTTCCGCTGACAAACTGCAGCCGTGTTTGCAGCTCGTAGAACTCGGACCTGTGCGGGCCCACCTCAAGCAGCGCATCGACGCCGGCGCCGTCGTAGCGTACGCCGAGCTCGTGCTGCAGGTAGCGGCAGTGCACCTCCGGGTCCTCCACCACCCTCGGCCTTGGCCAACGGGTTGCACGGCGCCCACCTCCACCCGACCGACCATGCAGTGGCAGCCCCGAACACCGGCTCCTTGTCCGCCACAGCCACCTTCCGTCCGTGCCACCACGCGCTCACCGCAGCCAAGAGCCCCCGGACGCGAACCCAAAGCCAGGATGTCCACGCCTTTCTCGTCGGTTCTCGGTGCGGCCGTCAGGCCGACCGACGCCATGTGCTGTTCCAGGACCATCTCCAAGCTACGGGAACACTGGCGCAGCGCACCTGTTCGGTCAGTCAGTGAGTTTTGCACGTTCGCGGTAGCATTATGACTACGTAGGCATATACGTTGTTAGCGACGCTAGCCAGCGACCCCGCGGACTGTCAAGGAGCCGGGAGACACACCACACAGGAAGAGATCACTCCTCATGAACCCGTCCGGAACAGCAACATCGCCCACACCACGCAAGCTGGGAATCGACCACTTGACCCTGCTGGGGCTGACGCCGCCGGAGATGGTCACCCTGGCTGCGGAGGTGGGTTTCGACTACGTCGGGCTGCGGGTGCGACCGGCCACTGCGGGCGAATCCGGCTACCCGATGCATCCCGGAGCTCCCATGGTCAAGCAGACCGTCGCGCTTCTGGACAGCACTGGGGTGGAAGTACTCGACACGGAGGCCACGACTCTAGACGGCGCCACCTCGCGCGAAGACTGGCTGCCCGCACTCGAGGTGTCGGCCAGCCTGGGCGCACGTTTCTTCAGCGTCATCGTGGCCGACGAGGACCTAGCCCGCGCTGCCGCCGACCTGGCGCAGCTGGTCGAGGACGCCAAGGGATTCGATATCCGGCCTTCGATCGAGCCGATCACTTACCGCACGATTCACAGCGTGCCGGCGGCGGCGGAAATGGCCCGCTCCGCCCCGGGGGCTGGGGTGGTCATAGATACCCTGCACTTCACCCGGTTCGGTGGAACGGTGGAGGAGGTTGTGGGGCTGGTCGACTTGCTTTCGTGGGTCCAGCTGTGCGATGGTCCCGCCTCGGCACCCGTCGGGCTCCGTCGACCCACCACCATGCCCGCAGGGCAGAGCCTCGCCGGCACCGACCTGCAGGTCGAGTCCCGCGCTGTCCGCGAGCTTCCGGGTGAGGGGGAGTTCCTCCTGCGCGAGTTGTTGTCGGCGCTGCCCGCCTCAACTCCATTGGCGGTGGAAAGCCCAAACGTGGACCGGGCCGCGCAAATGGGGCCGAAGGCGTATGCCGAGGCGGCGCTGCGCGCAACGCGCGCGCTGCTGGCAGACTTGAGCTGACGATGAAGGAGACGACCGACTTAAGCAAGACGACCAAGCCCTTGCGCTTGGGCATCATCGGCGGCGGACGGATGGGCGGAACCCACGCGGAGTTCATCGCCCGCGAGGAGCACGCAACGCTGACGGGAGTCGCCGACCCGTACAACCTCAGCCTCGCCGAGACCTACGGCGTGTCCGGCTACGCCGACCATCGGGACCTGCTGGCGGCGGATGATGTGGATGCCGTCATCATCGTCAACCCGAACGCGGTCCACGTGGCCACGGCGCTGGACTGCCTCAGCGCCGGCATACCGGCGCTGCTGGAGAAGCCCTG
>DATCNE010000112.1:0-18706 GCA_036565395.1 Dermatophilaceae bacterium | reverse complement strand
CGCATACGCCGCGGCTCAAAGGTCAGCCAGTTGGCCATCGACCCACTGCTGAACTCGGCTGCAACGAAGCCCGCGCCGACCAGGAACGCGACGAACGCCAGCAGATAGGACCCGGCGAGCAGGATGTTGGGCATCATCTCGCTGAACTTGGCCACAGGCTTGCCCCAGTTCGCCAACTTGGGCTCCATCTGGTCGCATCCGAAGACGGCGTTGGGGTCCGTCTTCTGGGCTGCGGCCTGCTGTGTCTGGCAGTCGGCGACCTGTTGCGCCCCGTTGGCCGCCCAGTCCTTCTGCGCCTGGTCGAACTGTGCTCTCTGCGAGGTCAGCTCGGCGCCGCTGAGCGGTTTGGCCTCGGTGAACGTGCCGAACAGCATCAGCCCGGTGACGGCCAGGGCACCAAGCAGAGCGATGGCGGTGAGTCGCCGCGAGAACAGGCGCCGCAGCTCGACCTTGGTCAACCGCTTCATCGGGCAGCTCCTGTGGTCTCGAGGCCTTCGTCAGCTGTCAGCTCGAAGAACACCGACTCAAGGTCTGCGCGCATCGGTGTCAGCTCGTTCACGAACAGGTTGTGGGCCGCGAGGCGTCTGGTGATCTCCGCGCCATCGCCGATGCCCTCGACGACGAGCAGTCCGCCGTCCCGGCGCACCATGAGACCGCCTTCAGTCAGGATACGTTGTGCCGCAACGGGATCGGAGACCCCAACTCGAAGGGATGTCGCCGTCTGGTCGCCGATCACGTCGGCCACCCGACCCGAAGCCAGCAGCCGGCCATGGCCGATGATTGAGACCGTGTCTGCCACCTGCTCGACCTCGTCGAGGATGTGGCTGCTCACCAGGACCGTCTTGCCCTGCTCGCCGAGCGACCGCATCGTGTTGCGGATCTCACGGATGCCGGCCGGGTCCAGGCCGTTGGTGGGCTCGTCGAAGATGAGCAGATCGGGCTCCTTGAGCAGTGTGGCGGCGATGGCCAGCCGCTGCTTCATCCCGAGGGAGTAGGTCTTGTACTTGTCCTTGCCCCGCCCACCCAGGCCGCTCTGCTCCAGGACCTGGTCGACGATGTTGCGTGGCCGGTCGATGGCCTCGGCGAGCAGCTGGAGGTTCTTGCGGCCACTGAACGCGGGGAAGAACTTGGGCGACTCGACAATCGCGCCGACCCGGCCCACGACCTCTGGCAGATGCTTGGGGATCTCGGAGCCGAAAATGGTCATGGTGCCCGCGTCGGCGCGAATCAGCCCGAGCAGCATACGGATCGTGGTTGTCTTGCCCGAGCCGTTGGGCCCCAGGAACCCATGCACGCCGCCCAGCGGAACGTCGAGGTCCAGCCCCGCCACCGCGACATGGCGACCCTTGCGGTTGCGATAGGTCTTGCGAAGACCTCTGGCCGAGATGGCGAGCTCTGCTGTCGATGGTGCTGATCCACGGTGATGTGGTGCCTGCGTGGTCATTGACGTAGCCCCCGATGATCGATCGCGACGGTCTCCGTCGCAGCGTCGCGTCACTCTATGGCTCACCGGGTATGTCGTGCATCTCGGACAAGCCGGACGCTCAGCCCAGGACGTCGCTCAGGTGCTTCTCCGCGTAGGGCAGCACCTCGCGGACAGGGACGTCGCGCCCCAGCTCCTGGCTGAGCGACGTGACGCCGGCGTCAGCGATGCCGCACGGCACGATCACCTGGGCCCAGGACAGGTCACAGTCGCAGTTGAGCGCGAACCCATGCATCGTGACGCTCTGACTCACCCGGATGCCGATAGCGCCGATCTTGCGGTCGGGCCGCAACTCATCGGCGTCGATCCACACTCCGCTGCGGCCCTCGATGCGTCCGGCGGTGACCCCGAGGTCGGCACAGACCCGGATCATCACCTCCTCGAGTCGGCGCACATGCGCGACGACGTCCAGCGGTGACGGCAGCCTGACGATGGGGTAGCCCACGAGCTGGCCCGGACCGTGCCACGTGATCTTGCCACCGCGGTCGACGTCGATGACCGGTGTGCCGTCGAAGGGGCGCTCGTGAGGTTCGGTCCGCTTGCCCGCGGTGTAGACGGTGGCGTGCTCGAGCAGCAGCACCGTGTCGGGCTCGTCTCCTGCGACAACGGAAGCATGAAGCTCGCGCTGTCGGTCCCACGCAGACATGTAGTCGACGTAGTCCGGGTCGAAGCCGAGGTGCTCGAAACGCATGTTCGCAGACTACGCGGGCGGTTCGGCAGACCATGCGGGCGGCGCGGCATACGTACCTCTAGGCTGGCGAAACCGCCCATTGACCAGCTGGGGAGCAGAGCACGTGACGCATGAGGACATCACACCCGAGCAAGAGGAGGCCGAGCGCTCGAAGCCCGCAGGCCGGACGAAGCTGACCCGCCTGTTCGTCGTGCTTCTTGTCCTGTTGGCCTGGTTCGGGCTGGCGGGCGTGGGAGGTCCGCTGGTCGGCCGGCTGTCCGAGGTGCAGAAGAACGACAACGCCTCATTCCTGCCCAAGTCTGCGGAGTCCACCGAGGTTGGCAAGCTCGCGGCGAAGTTCAGCTCGACCGACGCGCTGCCGTACTTCGTGGTGATCGAGCGCTCGACCGGGTTGAAGCCCTCGGATGCTGATGCCGTGAAGAGCTTCATCGCCGGTATTCCGTCCCTGCCCTTCGAGATCAAGGGGTACTCCCTGGGGCCATACCTCGCCGCACCCCCGGTGGCGGCCGTTCCGAGCCAGGACGGCAAGGCACTGCTGGTGCCGGTGCTGCTCAACGCCAAGACGGCTGCCGAGGTGATCGGCGACTCCAGCCCGCTGTATGAGGGGGCCAAGGCGCTGAAAGCCTCTGCCGCCTCCACGCTGACGCCGACGGGACTTGCCGTCTATGTCGCCGGCCCTGGGGGAGTCCTGGCCGACTTCGTGACCGCGTTCGCCGGCATCGACGGCATCCTCCTGCTGGTCGCTCTCGGGGTCGTGTTCTTCATTCTGCTGGTGGTGTACCGCAGCCCGATCCTGCCCATCACGGTGCTCATGACCGCCGTCTTCGGGCTGGCGGTCGCCGCGATGGTGATCTACCCACTGGCCAAGAACGACATCATCGGGCTGAACGGCCAGAGCCAGGGAATCCTGTCCATCCTTGTTGTCGGCGCGGCGACGGACTACTCGCTCCTCTTGGTCTCCCGGTATCGCGAGGAGCTGCACCAGCACCCGAGCAAGTGGGTGGCGATGGGGGTGGCGTGGCGGGCCGCGTTCTCGCCTATTGCCGCGAGCGCCGCCACCGTGATCCTCGGCCTGCTCTGCCTGCTGCTGTCGCAGCTCGGCAGCACGCGCGGGCTCGGGCCGATCGGGGCGCTTGGCATTACCGGTGCGCTGGTCTCGGCGCTCACCTTCCTCCCGGCAGTTCTGCTGCTCTTCGGGCGCCGCATCTTCTGGCCGATCATCCCCAGGGTCGACCACGTCCACGCCGAGGACTCGGTCGGGCGTCGAGGCATCTGGGGTCGCGTTGCCGCCGTGGTGGGTCGTCACCCTCGTCGCACCTGGGTGTTGACGCTGGTGGGGCTGCTCGCCTGCGCATCTTTCGCCCCGACCCTGAAGGCCGACGGGATCACCCAGTCGCAGATCTTCTTGAACAAGGTCGAGTCCGTCACCGGCCAGGAGGTCCTGGCGAGGCACTTCCCCGCGGGCTCGGGCTCGCCGGTGCAGATCATCGCGCCCCAAGCCAGGGCCGAGCAGGTACTGGCCGAGGTGAAATCCGTCAGCGGTGTCGCCTCGGCGTCTGTCGGGGAGACACCGGGGTTGCCGCCGAAGGTCGTGGACGGCAGCGTCCTCGTCCAGGCAACACTCACCCCCGCCGCTGACAGCCCGGCAGCCGAGGTCGTCGTCGAGAAGCTGCGCAGCACTCTTGACCGGGTCGGCTCCGATGTTCTGGTCGGCGGCAGCACGGCCGTCAACTTCGACGTCCGGCAAGCCAGCCAGCGGGATCTGCGGGTCATCATCCCGGCGATCCTCGCCGTGGTGTTCCTGGTGCTGATGCTGCTCTTGCGGTCCCTGGTCGCGCCGGTGGTCCTCGTCATTGCCAACGTCATCTCGTTCGCAGCAACCCTTGGTGTGGCGGCGCTCGCCTTCGACCATGTCTTCCACTTCCCAGGGTCCGATCCGGCGACTCCGCTGTATGCCTTCGTGTTTCTGGTCGCACTGGGTATCGACTACTCGATCTTCCTGATGACCCGCGTCCGCGAGGAGTCAGCTGACATGGGCACCAGGCCGGGAATCCTGGTGGCACTGGCGGTGACCGGCGGGGTCATCACGAGTGCGGGCATCGTTCTGGCATCGACGTTCTCCGCCTTGGCGATCATCCCCCTCGTCTTCCTTGCCCAGATCGCCTTCATCGTCGCCTTCGGTGTCTTGTTGGACACCATGGTGGTCCGCTCCTTGTTGGTCCCTGCATTCACTCACGAGCTTGGTCGACGGATCTGGTGGCCGAGTCGGTTGGACAAATGACCAGGGTTGGGCTGGCGGGGTTCGGCTCGGCTGGCCGAGGTATCCACGCAGCCCTGCTGCAACAGGCCGGTATGACGATCGCCGCGGTCTCGACCGCCGATCCGCAACGCGTGCAGCACGTTCACGACGACGTGCCTGGGGCTCGTGTGGTCGCCGACCTGGACGCTTTGCTCGGGGTTTCGGGTCTGGATCTCATCGTGCTGGCCACTCCGAGCGGCCTCCACGCCGGCCAGGCCAGGCAGTGCATCGACGCCGGGATCGCCGTGGTGGTCGACAAGCCGCTGGCCACGGATGCAACCCGGGCGTTTGGGGTCGTTGACGCAGCCCGGGCGGCCGGTGTGGCACTGACGGTCTTCCAGAACCGTCGATTCGACGCCGAACACGTAGCGGCTCGAGAGACGGTCCAATCCGGTCGGTTGGGTGAGGTGTTCCGTCACGAGTTTCGTTGGGAGCGTTGGCGTCCCACGCCCAAGGACCGGTGGCGTGAGAACGCCTCGGCTGCGCAGGGCGGTGGCATCCTGCTGGATCTGCACAGCCACATGGTCGACGCGGCGGTCGACCTGTTCGGCCCGATCGACAGGGTCTATGCCGAGATCGCAGCCAGGACCACAGCCTCAGAGGACGATGCGTTCCTGGCCTGCCGGCATACCTCGGGGGTGATGTCCCACCTGGGTGCGACGTCCATCTCAGCCGCTCCCGGGCCGCGGGTGCGGATCCTCGGGCGACGAGGTGCGTTCGTACTGAACGAGTTCGAGGACGATGGCACAGACATCTATCCAGACCTGGCCAACGCCGATGCCGGGCACTGTGGGTGGATCTACGAGGGCGAGCGGCGGACACCGGTGACCCGACCCATCGCCGGACAGGTCGACTTCTATCGCCAGGTGATGGCAGCACTTGCCGCGCAGGATCCTCAGGGCGCCATGCCCGTCGACCCGTATGACGCGGTGCACACGCTGGCCGTCATCGACGCGGCTCGAGCCAGCGCCGCACACGGAACGGTGGAGCAGGTCCGGACGCCGGGTGAGCGTTGAGCTGACTTGCTGGGTCAGCGCTGAGCTGATCGCCGGCGGAGCAGCCGCGTCGCAAGTGGTTCCTCCACGGCGCGGTCACCATCGCGGCGGACGATGTAGGCCCCCTTGCCTGCCTGCTCGGTGACCGCTTCGACGAACTCGGTTCCGCGGTAAAGTATTCCGACTCCATCATCGGTGCAGTGTGTGGTGCCAAGGGTGCCGTCCGCGACGAGCCGGTGGACAAGAGGTCGTCGGCGGTCTTCGCTGTCGTAGTGCACGCCGTTGGCATAGGGCAGGAACCCCAGACCGTTCGTCACGGCGCGCAGCTCCGGACCGAACGAGTCGGTGGTGCCACCCTCGAACCAGCAGATCGACCCGGCGGAGACGCCAGCGAGCACGACCCCGGCCTGCCAGACGCGCCGCAGGATCTGATCGAGGCCATGAACCCGCCATACAGCCAGCAGGTTGGCCACCGAACCTCCGTTGACCCACACGACGTCCTGACCCATGAGGTGCCCCTCGATGTCTTCGATGTTCGGCATCGAGAACAGGCTCAGATGGGTCAGGTTGAACCCGGCCACCCGGCCCGCCTCGGACATGTCCATCTGGAACCGCGGGTCGTCGCCCGAGGCCGTGCTGACGTTGCAGACCCTGGGGACAACTCCCGAGGTGCCGGACAGATCCACGGCATAGTGGAGCAGGTCAGCGAACTGGAAGCGCAGACGGTCGTGATCCCGGTAGCCACCGGATGTTGCGAGGATCGTTGGTGCGTCGGTTGCCATGTCGAGACAATAGGGGGTTGCCATCGCCGTGCCGCCGCTCGTGCCGGGTTTCACCATCACGAGTGAGCTGAGCTCGGACGCGAAGGCGTCGACGTGGGCGGCCATGCGGACCCTCGACGACAAACCTCTGGTTCTGAAGGTCATCCCGGTCAGTGACGTGACCGAGGCCCGGGCCAAGGCAGTTCAGCTGACGGCAGTGCTTGACGGGATCGAGAACGAGCATCTGGTTGGTCAGCACGGTGCCATTGCCCTGGCCGATGGCGAGCTGGCCCTGGTTCTCGATCGGGTCACTGGCGGCAGTCTGGCCCAGCTTCTCGGTGAGCGGGGGAACCTCAGCCCCGGTGAGACGGTCACGACCCTCGCGCCGCTGTTCGGCGCGCTGGCGGCACTGCACGCTGCCGGGGTCGAGCACGGTGATCTGGCACCGCGAAGCATTCTGTTCAGCGCCGACGGCAGACCGCTGATCGGTGATGTCGGGGTGACCCGGCTCATGGGACAGGCGGGGGGCCAGGTCGGTCGGAACGAGAGCTTCATGGCTCCCGAGGTCGCCGGTGGTGGCGTTGCGTCGGCCGCCTCCGATGTCTATTCCATGGCGGCGATCGGATGGCTTTGCCTCACCGGAGCCCTGCCCGATCCTGAGTCGACGAGCCGGTGGTCCACCACTGTGAGTCCCCACATACCTTCCCTGCTGACCGATGTCCTCACCTCCTGCCTCTCAGCCAACCCGACCGCACGGCCCTCTGCCCGAGCAGCCGCTCTCGAGGTGTTCGACGCAGTTCAGGCAGAGTCGGTCGTCCTGCCGTCGGTGGTTGACCCCGCCACCGAGATCACCCGGCGGATTCGTGCCACCGCTGCGGCTGTTTCGGTCCCGGCCCCACCCTCGGCGGGCAAACGTCTGCGTGGGTCCCTGGTCATCGGCGCCATCGCTCTTCTTGTGATGGTGGCCATCGGTGGGGGGACCACGTGGTTCGTGAGTCGTACGCCGGAGCCTGCTTGTCCCGCCGCAGCCCGGTCCTCGGCGCAGGTCAGACCCGCACCGGTGACGACATCGACGTCATCGACGTCATCGACGACATCAGGGCTGGCGACCGCGGACCTCGTGCCGGCGACGACGACATCCGGGAGCCCGACCGATGTCGTGACCGCGAGCGATTCACCACGGGTCGCAGCGGCCGGACTGTTGCAGGCGTTGGTCGACGCGCGGGCACTGGCGTATGCCGCCCGAAATCCCGTTCTCCTGGACCTGGTCTATGCGCCCGGGGCAACGCGGGCCGGTGCTGACCGGAGCAACCTCGCCACCGCGCTGGAGAGAGGTGCGACGTACCTCGGGTTGAGGTTTGTTGTGAAGGATGCGTCCTTCCTGGACGGGACGTCGGACGCGGCCCGGATTCGGGCCACCATCCTGACGCCGGCCTACGAGACCGGCCAGCCGGATGGGCGCAGGGTCGCGCACGCGTCGGAAGCGGTTGGGCCTTCTGTCTTCACCCTGAGTCTGACCCAGGATGGCTGGCGAATCCTGGGTCTGGCGGCGCCTTAGCTCTCGTTGACCAGCCAACGCATGGCGCTGTCGATGGTGTCGTGATCGAAGACGAACCCCGACGCGGTCAGCACGCTGGGCAGGACGCGTTGACTGCTGAGGATGTCGCTGGCGAACTCGCCCATGATCACCTTGAGCGCCAGCGTGGGGGCCGGCAGTACCGCCGGACGGCCAAGCACAGCCCCGAGGGCTTTCATCACCTCGGCCTGACGCAGGGGCTGAACGCTGACAAGGTTGACCGGGCCGCTGAGGTCCTGGTCGATGAGATGGGCCAGTGCCCGAATCTCGTCGTGCAGCGTGATCCAGCTCCAGTACTGCCGCCCCGAGCCGAGCGGGCCGGCCAGGCCGAATCGGGCGAGCGGGAGCACCCTCTCCATGGCGCCACCCTTGGGTGCCAGGACGAGCCCGGTGCGCGCGTGGGCGACGCGGAGGCCCGCGTCCTGCGCCGGCTTGGTGGCGGACTCCCAGGCGCGGACGACATCCGCCAGGAAGCCTTGCCCCATTTCGCTGTCCTCGGTGAGCACCTCGTCGCCGCGGTCGCCGTAGGCGCCCATGGCCGAACCGCTCACGAGAGCGATGGGCTCCCCGAGATCGGCCAGCGCCGTGGCGATGGTGGCCGTGCCGTCGACGCGGGAGGCAAGGATCTCGTGCTTGTATTCCGTCGTCCACCGATGGTCGCCTACGCCGGCTCCTGCGAGGTGAACAACAGCCGTGACGCCCGACAGCTCACGAGGGTCAAGCGTTCGCGTCGCCGGGTCCCACCAGATCTCGCGGCTGGCCCGCGGTTGGCGGCGGACCAGGTGCACGACCTCGTCGCCTCGGGCGCGCAGGAAGGCAGACAGCGCGCTGCCGATCAGTCCAGACGCACCGCTGATGGCTACGCGCTGCGACGGGGGGCCGTCCGCAGACCTGGGGCTTTGCGGCATACGACGGGGTGTTCTAGAGGCCCAGGGAGGCCTCGAAGGCTCCCTCTTCGAGGCGGGCCTTCATCGACATCAGGAACCGTGCTGCATCCGCGCCGTCAACCACGCGGTGGTCGTACGACAGCGCTAGATAGACGATGGACCGGATCGCGATCGTCTCGCCACCGTCGTTGTCCTTGACCACGACCGGACGCTTGACGACCGCACCGGTTCCGAGGATGGCGACGTTGGGCTGGTTGATGATCGGGGTGTCGAACAGTGCTCCGCGGCTGCCGGTGTTCGTGAGCGTGAAGGTGCCACCAGCGAGCTCATCGGGGGAGACCTTGTTCGTACGGGTCCGTTCGGCCAGGTCGGCGATCTTGCGTGCCAGGCCGGCGATATTGAGGTCACCGGCGTCCTTGATCACCGGCACCAGCAGGCCACGCTCGGTGTCGACCGCGACGCCGAGATTCTCGGAGCCGTGATAGGTGATCTGGTCACCCTCGACGCTGGAGTTGACGGTCGGGTGGGCCTTGAGGGCCTCGACCGCAGCGAGAGCGAAGAACGGCAGGAAGCTCAGCTTCGCGCCCTCACGGGCCTCGAACTCGCGCTTGGCCTTGTCGCGAAGTCTTGCGATCTTCGTGACGTCGACCTCGACCACTGTGGTGAGCTGAGCCGAGACCTGCAACGACTCGACCATGCGCGCGGCGATGACCTTGCGCAGTCGACTCATCTTCTCGGTCGTCCCGCGTTTGGGCGAGACCGCAGTGCCACCGCCGGTAGTCACAGCGATCGGCGCCGGTGCGCTGGCTGGGACCGCACCGGCAGTCACCGCGGCCAGGGCAGCAGCGGCAGCATCGAGTACGTCCTGCTTGCGGATCCGACCGCCGACGCCGGTGCCCTTGAGCGCGGCGAGGTCGACGCTGCTGTCGCTGGCGAGCTTACGAACCAACGGTGTGACGTATGCCGAGGCGTCAGCCGCGCTGGAGGGAGCCGCCGGCGCGACGACGGTGGAGATCGGTGCGGCCGGTGCGGGCTCTTGAGCTGGCGCGGCAGGTGCAGGGGCGGCAGGTGCTGGTGCAGGCGCGGCAGGTGCAGGGGCGGCAGGTGCTGGTGCAGGTGCAGGTGTTGGCGCGGCAGGTGCGGGCGGAGCAGAGGGTGCCGGAACGGCCGGGGCTGGTTGCTGGACCGGCGCGGCCGGGGTGGGCGCTTCGCCGGACTGGCCACCGATGATGGCCAGATCGGCGCCCACGGGGACGGTCTCGTCCTCGCCAACCAGGATCTTGGTGACGGTGCCGGCAACCGGCGAGGGGATCTCGGTGTCAACCTTGTCGGTCGAGACCTCGAGCAACGGTTCGTCGACCTCGATCTGGTCACCCTCGGCCTTGAGCCAACGGCTGACCGTGCCCTCGGTCACCGACTCGCCCAGAGCCGGCATCGTGACGGTGGTGCCGCCGGTGGCCTCTCCGCCGGCAGGTGCTTCGGCGGGTGCTTCGGCAACGGGCGCCTGATCAGCCGGCTGGGGCACCTCTTCCTGGGCTGCCGGTGCAGCGGGGGCCTGCTCCGCGGTCGGTTCTGCAGCCGGGGCCTGCTCCGCGGTCGGTTCTGCAGCCGGGGCCTGCTCCGCGGTCGGTTCTGCAGCCGGTTCTGCCTCTTCTGCCGCCGGGGCGGGGGGAGCAACCGGAGCCGATGTGGCGTCACCGATGACGGCCAGGTCGGTGCCGACCGCCACGGTCTCGTCCTCGGCCACGAGGATCTCTTGCAGGATTCCGGCAACCGGCGAGGGGATCTCGGTGTCGACCTTGTCGGTCGAGACCTCCAGCAACGGCTCGTCGACGGCCACTGCGTCACCGACGTTCTTGAGCCAGCGGGACACGGTGCCTTCGGTGACTGACTCCCCAAGGGCCGGCATGGTCACGCGTTCAGACATGAGTGGAGTTCTCCTCGTTGTGCGGTGCGACGGTCAATGCCTGTGGTGCGTCTTGGAAGGGCCTCAAGCGTGTGCGTGCAACGGCTTCCCGGCCAACGCCAGGTGGGCCTCGCCGAGAGCTTCGTTCTGGGTCGGGTGCGCGTGGATCAGCTGGGCGACGTCGGAGGGCAGCGCCTCCCAGTTGTAGATGAGTTGTGCTTCGCCGACCTGCTCACCCATGCGGGAACCGATCATGTGGACACCGACAACCGGGCCATCCTTCTGGCGCACCAGCTTGACGAAGCCCGCCGTCCCCAGGATCTGGCTCTTGCCGTTGCCGCCGAGGTTGTAGTCGTACGTCTCGATCTCGCCGAACTTCTCCCTGGCCTGGGCCTCGGTGTAGCCGATCGATGCAATCTCGGGCTCGCAGTAGGTGACGCGCGGAATGCCCATCTCGTCGATGACCGGCGGGTTGAGCCCGGCGACCTGCTCGGCGACGAAGATGCCCTGCGCGAAACCACGATGGGCCAGCTGTAGTCCCGGCACGATGTCGCCGACGGCATAGATGCCTTCGACGTTGGTCTGGCAGCGCTCGTTGGCCAGGACGAAGCCCCGGTCGACCGTGACGCCGGACTCTTCGTAGCCAAGACCGGCAGTGACCGGACCCCGTCCGACGGCAACGAGCAGGAGGTCGGCCTCGATGTTCTCTCCTGACTCCAGCGACACCTGCACGACATCACCGGTCTGGGTCGCGCCGGAGAACTTCACACCGGTCTTGAAGTTGATCTTGCGTTTGCGGAAGGACCGTTCGAGCTGCTTGGAGATCGCTTCGTCCTCGGCGGCCACCAAGCGGGGGAGCGCCTCCACGATCGTGACTTCGGAGCCGAAGGACTTGAAGACAGAGGCGAACTCGACGCCGATCACCCCGCCGCCGAGGACGACGACGCGGGATGGGACGTAGTCGAGGAGGAGCGCCTGCTCACTGGTCATGATCCGGCCGCCAATGTCCAGGCCCGGGAGGGACTTGGCGTAGGAGCCGGTGGCCAGGACGACGTTCTTGCCGACCAGCTGACGGCCGGCGACCTCGACGGTGTTCTTGGCTACGAGACGGCCCTCGCCCTCGACGTACTCGATGCTCTTGGACTTCACCAAGCCCTGCAGGCCCTTGTAGAGGCGTCCCACGACGCCGTCCTTGTAGGCGTTGACGCCGCTCATGTCGACCGACTCGAAGGTGGTCTTGACGCCGAACTGCTCGCCCTCGCGGGCGGTGTCGGCGACCTCGGCTGCGTGCAGCAGCGCCTTGGTCGGGATACAGCCGAGGTGCAGGCAGGTGCCCCCGAGCTTGCCCTTTTCGACCAGCGCGACTGACAAGCCCAGCTCGGCGGCGCGCAGCGCGCAGGCGTAACCGCCGCTGCCTCCACCCAGGATGACGATGTCGAACGTGTTCTCGGCGGTAGCCGACATTGCGGACGCTCCCTTTGGTGTGGGCATCTGACCGGACGTCGCCCTGGGTCGTGCAGCGCGCGCGTGTGCTGCGCACTCTCGGGCGTCGTAGGAGCATCTTGCCACTGATCGAGGGCTGAGTCGCAAGGTGGCGCCAGCGGTGAGACGACTTCGGTGCGACCACGATCAACGCAGAACTGCGCACTGTGAAGGGATACTGGTCGGTAGAGTCGCCGCATGACGTGGTTGGCCGTGACTGCAGTGGGAGTGGTCGGATGAGCTGGTGGGGAAGGCGACGGCGCCGCGACGTGCCGCTGCAGAAGGGTCGGATGGACGGTCCCGGCATGGCGGTGGACAGCGACGCGGTCCGCGATCACCTCAAGGCGTTCGTGGGCAGCAGGCGGGGAGTCGAGGCGTTCGTCGAGCCGCCGACCAACGTCACCGCGACGACGGTGGTGCTGATAGCTCACGACGGTGAGTGGACCCGGCGAGCGGTCGCCTCGCGTGACGCGGCGTTCGAGCTGCCGCGAGCTCTCGGCATACCGGTGTATGACGTCAACCAGACCGGGTACCCGTCGCGTATGCGCGAGTGGAACTCCCGACAGCGCAAGGGCTCCGGTCAATAAGGCGGTGGTATGACTTGTCCTCCCGTGGCAAAGTTGGAAGCACAGCGCACCTGAGATGCAGGACGTAAGGAGAGCACCGATGACCAAAGATGAAGGCAAGTCCGGCGACGACCAGGCGGCGCCTCCGTCCGTGGCGGAGGACGTGAAACGTAAGTTCCGTGAGGCCCTTGACAGAAAACATGCCCACGGTGGGCGTGACGTCACCGATGACGGCGAGCACGCGAAGATCCATGATGCTCATGGACCAGCCAAGGCGCAGCAGATGTTCCGGCGCAAGAGCGGCGGCTGATCGCTCCAGATTCAGCACACAGTCGCTCGGACAGGACCGTTTCCCCAAGGAAGAGAGCCAGCCACGTCGGACGTGGCTGGCTCTCTTTCGTGCGTCAGGCTGTAATGCTTCAGGCTGTATGCCGCGTGACCAGGCTGTATGCCGGGTGATCAGACCTGTGACTCAGCGATCCCGACAAGGGTGCGGACTCCGAAGCCGGTGCCCTGGGCAGGGGTGTAGCCCCACGGTGTCTTTTCGTTGAACGCCGGTCCGGCGATGTCGAGGTGGGCCCAGGGGATCGGCTCACCGTGCTTGTCGTTGCCGACGAACTCGGACAGGAACCAGCCTGCGTAGATCACACCGGTCGGGCCCGACTGCAGCAGATCGGCCACGGGGGACTCGAGAGTGGGGCGGATGTCCTCCAGCATCGGGAAGGGCCAGAAGGGCTCGCCGACCTCGTCTGCGATGTCCTTGACCCCGGCGCGCAGCTCGTCGTCGTTGCTCATGAAGGCGGCGGTGCGGTTGCCCAGCGCCATGACCGCGGCGCCGGTCAGCGTCGCGATGTCGATGATGAGGTCGGGTTTCTTCTCCGAGGCGAGAGCGAGGCCGTCAGCCAGGACCATGCGGCCCTCGGCATCCGTGTTGTTGAGCTCGACGGTCTTGCCGCCGCGCATCGTGATGACATCGCCCGGGCGGCACGCGCCGGTGCCTGGCATGTTCTCGGCCAGGCAGAGGTATGCGCTGACCTCGACCGGCAGGCCGAGCTCGGCGATGGCGAAGACGGCGGAGGCGACCGCGGCAGCGCCCGCCATGTCGCACTTCATGGTGGTCATTCCTGCCTTGGGCTTGATCGTCAAGCCGCCGGAGTCGAAGGTGATGCCCTTGCCCACGAAGGCGACGTGCTTGTTTGCCTTGGCAGGGGTGTAGCGCAGCGTCACCAGTCGCGGTGCTCTGGCCGAGCCGCCACCCACGGTTAGGTGGCCGCCGAAGCCACCGCGGGCCAAACCGGCTTCGTCGAGCACGGAGACCTTGACGCCGGTGCCGATCGCGCGCTTCTTGATCGTGGCGGCGAACGTCTCCGGGTAGAGGGCGTTCGGGGGCGCGTTGACCAGGTCACGGGTGTAGTTCGTGGCCTCTCCGAGGGCGGAGGCGCGCTTGATGGCGGCGCGCAGGCCACGGTCCCGCGCCACGGGCGAGGCGACAACGATGGCCTTGACAGGAATCGAGGCGGGGCCTGCGGCCGAGCTCGTGACGGTGTAGGCCCCGAAGACCGCTCCCTCAGCCGAGGCGATCGCTTCTCCCACGCCGGATCCTGGGGCCAGCACGATGGCCTTGGAAAGGCCGCTGAGCTGACGGGTGGCCGCACCCACCGCGCGACGAATAGCTTCGGCCTCCAGCAACCCGCCCTCGGCCGTCACTTTGCCGGCGCCGGACACGATGACCAGCGAGGCAGCCACCCCAGGCACCGACACGAGTTTGAGGACCTCGTCGGTATCTCCCTTGGCCTTGAGCGTCGACAGAGCCGACTCCAGGTGGGCGACGGTCTTGTCGCCCAGTCCGTGCCCGGGTGCCAGAGCAGCCCCGTCATCGGTGTGGACCGAGACGAGCACGAGTGCATCACCTTTGAGATCGGCTGCGGCGCGATCGGACACGGTCATGGTGGTCACTGGGTTCCTATCGTTCGAGTTCGAGGCTCAGGTGATGAGGATAACGAATTAGGCTACGGATACCGTGGGCCCCATGACTGAAGCCTCGCTCAAGACCTCCCCCCTCCACGACCGTCACGTTGCCCTTGGAGCCAAGATGGCTGACTTCGGCGGCTGGGAGATGCCGATCGAGTACCCCGGAGGAGGCGTCGTGCGCGAGCACACGGCCGTCCGTGAGCGCGTCGGCATCTTCGATGTCAGCCACCTGGGCAAGGCCAGCGTCAAGGGCCCCGGCGCTGCGGCGTTCATCAACTCCTGCCTGACCAATGACCTGGGCCGCATTCACGAGGGCAAGGCGCAATACACCCTGTGCTGCGACGAGACCGGCGGGGTGGTCGATGACCTCATCGTCTACCTGCGCGCCGACGATGATGTCTTCCTTATTCCCAACGCCTCCAACACTGCTGAGGTCGTGCGCCGGCTGCAGGCGGCTGCGCCCGCAGGCCTGCAGATCGAGAACCTCCACGACGGATACGGCGTCATCGCGGTTCAGGGCAACAAGAGCGACGAGGTCCTCCAGGCACTTGGTCTGCCGACCGGCCACGAGTACATGTCGTTCGTCGAGGCCGACTGGAACGGCAAGCCGGTCATCGTCTGCCGCACCGGCTACACCGGCGAGCGCGGCTACGAGCTGGTCCCGCGCTGGGACGACTCGTTGGCTCTCTGGGACGCGCTGGTCGAGGCCGCGGCACCGTACGACGGGCTGCCCTGTGGCCTGGGTTCTCGCGATACCTTGCGCACCGAGATGGGCTACCCGTTGCACGGCCATGAGCTGAGCCTGGACATCACTCCGGTGCAGGCTCGGTCCGGCTGGGCCGTTGGCTGGAAGAAAGACGCGTTCTGGGGCAAGGACGCGCTCGTGGCAGAGAAGGCTGCGGGCCCGAAACGCGCCACCTGGGGTCTGCTGGTCACCGGCCGTGGGATTCCGCGTCCGCACTGCCAGGTCAAGGGCGCAGACGGCACGCTGCTGGGTGAAGTCACCTCTGGGACGTTCTCGCCGACCCTGAAGCAGGGAATCGCTTTGGCGCTGCTCGCTCCGAGCGCCAAGGAGGGCGACGAGGTCGTCATCGACGTACGTGGCCGCGACGTCCTGGCCACCGTCGTCAAGCCTCCGTTCATCCAGGTGCAGACCAGCGGAGCCTGAGGTCGCGACCGATGGCCGATGACGCAGCGGGAAAGGGCCTGGTAGGACATGGCACCGCGGAGGATCCGTGGGTGCTGAGTACTCCGCCGGGGACATCTGAGTGAGCTGGGGTCGGCGGACGAGCTGAAACCGGCGAAGGAAGGCACGGTCGAGGCGGGGGGTCGATCGGAGGGCAACCCGGTCGGCGGCTGGTACGGCCTGAAGAAGGGGTTACGCGGACGCTTCGGGATGTACGTCCCGCCGATCATGGAGGCGCTCGGTCTGGCGGAGCTTGAGCACAACCCGCGCAACAACCGGTTGCGCGCGATCTGAGAGTCCACGGCTGCTCGGGCCGAAACAGACGTAGGTCTGCGGTTCGGCCCTCTGATCGGTAACTGCGTCGATGGTGGGGAGAAGTCGTGTCTAAGGGACTGCTCGTGGCGGGCACCACGTCGGACGCCGGCAAGAGCCTGGTGACCGCTGGGCTGTGCCGGTGGCTGGCCCGCAGGGGCGTATCGGTCGCTCCGTTCAAGGCACAGAACATGTCCAACAACTCGATGGTCTGTGCAGATGGATCGGAGATCGGGCGAGCTCAGTGGGTTCAGGCCGTCGCGTGCGGAGTGGCGCCCGAGGCGGCTATGAACCCGGTCCTCCTCAAACCGGGCTCGGACCTCAGGTCCCACGTGGTCCTCATGGGTCAATCCTGGGGTGAGCTCGACGCAGGCGAGTGGGCCACGGGCCGAAAGGTATTGGCGGAGACCGCGTTTGAGGCATTTCGTGACCTGTCATCCCGTTTCGATGTCGTCATTGCCGAAGGCGCAGGAAGTCCGGCAGAGATCAACCTGCGTGAGGGCGACTTCGTCAACATGGGGCTGGCGCGGGCTGTGGATCTGCCGGTGGTCGTGGTCGGCGACATCGACCGAGGAGGAGTCCTCGCCGCGATGTACGGCACCCTGGCCCTGCTGGACGAGGCGGACAAGGCCCACATCCGCGGTTGGATCGTCAACAAGTTTCGCGGGGACCTGTCCCTCCTCGAGCCGGGTCTGCGAATGCTGGAGGAACGCACCGCCCGACCGGTGTTGGGCACATTGCCGTTTCTGTACGACGTGTGGCTCGACGGTGAGGATGCCCTCGCGATATCGGGTTGGTCGGGAGCATCCTCGGAGGTCACCGGGGCGGCGTCCTCGGCCGTGTCTGCCACTGGAGCGACACTTTCCGTTGCGGTCGTTCGGTTCCCGAGAGTGTCCAATGCCACCGACGTTGACGCCCTGGCTGCGGAGCCCGGTGTCGATGTCCGGGTAACGGCCGACCCCGACGTGGTCGCGCGCGCCGACTTGGTGGTGCTCCCCGGGTCTCGAGCCACATCAGCGGACCTGGGGTGGATGCGTTCGCGGGGCCTCGACAGGGCAGTGATCTCGCGAGTCGCAGCCGGACGTCCGGTGCTCGGCATCTGTGGCGGATACCAGATGCTTGCCGAAAGCATCGAAGACCCCGATGGCGTCGAGTCCCGTTCTGCCCAGACGGTTGCGGGCCTCGGACTGCTCCCGATCAGGGTGCGCTTCGAGCTGGACAAACATCTGGGACGACCCGTAGGTCAGTGGCGCGGGAACACCGTCACGGCATACGAGATCCACCACGGGGTGGCCTCGCGCACGCTCGAAGGTGTTGACGCGGAGCCGTTCCTTGACGGGTGGCGGGCGGGGTCGGTGTGGGGGATGACCTGGCACGGAGCCCTGGAGAACGACGGCTTCCGGCGGGCATTCCTCACCGAGGTGGCATCCCAGGCGGGGGTGCGATGGCGGGCCGATTCGGGTGCGCCTGGGTTCGCCGCGAGGCGTGAGTCGATGCTTGACCGACTTGCGGACGCCGTCGAAGAGAATCTGGACACCTCGGCGTTGGCGGCCCTCGTCGGCCTTGACCTGTGAGGTGTTGGTGAGGCCTGACGGGTCCGGTTCACCGCCTACGATTCTCGGATGACCGCACTCGATACGACGCCGACCTTCCACGAGACCACGCTCACCGCGGGAGATCTGACGCTGCGTCCCCTGACACAGTCCGATGCCGATGACGTCGCCGAGGCGTGCCAGGACCCAGAGACGTTGCGCTGGCTGCCGATTCCCCGGCCGTACACGCTGGCCAACGCCCAGTGGTTCATCGGCACGTTCGCGCCCACGCAGCGCGAGTCGGGCACGGGCATCGTCTTCGCTATTGAGTCCGCGGGGCGGCTGGTGGGTGCGATCGACCTCAAACACGTCAACTGGGCCTACCGGGTCGCCGAAGTGGGCTACTGGGTGGCGCCGTGGGCTCGCGGTCGGGGTGTCGCGTCGCGCGCGACTCGCGTGCTTGCCGAATGGGCCATCTGCGACCACGGCTTCGAGCGCGTCGAGCTGTTCGCCGCAACCGGGAACATCGCCTCGCAGAGAGCCGCTGAGAAGGCCGGGTTCGTGCGCGAGGGTGTGGCACGCAACGCCGGCTACGTGCATGACGGCAGGGTGGACCTGGCCCTGTTCTCGTTGGTCCCGGATGACCTGCAGAGGTCGGACCTCGAACCTCAGATGTCGTAGACCTCGGCGTCAATACCCGCCGCCCATGTACCCGCCCATCGGTCGGTCGGCCAACGGCTCGACCTTTCCGCAACGCCGACACTGGAGATAGACCGTCTCGCTGTCCTCGTGCACCTGCTTCCACGAGTGACCGACGGCCACACACACGAGCTTCTTGAAGTCCATGGTGCTCACTGTGCTCGCCGCCGGAAGGTTGCGCGTCCCTCAAATGACTTATGGGTGGCTAGGTGTCGGGGGTGAGCCCGTCGCCCCGGCCGGACGACCACGGTCTGGCCCGGACAGCGGTTTTCGGCTGGATAGGGTGACGTCCATGACGGATGAGTGGACGTGGACCTATCTCGACGCAGACGGCCAGCCGATGACCGGTGAGACCCTGGT
>DATCNE010000111.1:0-11466 GCA_036565395.1 Dermatophilaceae bacterium | reverse complement strand
CGCCGCCGTCGGCGACTGGGATGGGTTGCCCACCCGCGACGAGCTTTCCCTCCTCGACACCGAGGCGGGTGCCACGCTTCGCTGACTGAGCGGCGCACTGAATCCGCAGGTATCCAACACAGACGTGAGCGGTAGGAGAGCCTCCATGAAGATCGACAAGGCAGAAGTCATCGTCACGAGTCCGGATCGCAACTTCGTGACCTTGCGGCTGACCACCGACGACGGTCTCGTCGGACTTGGAGATGCCACGCTCAACGGCAGGGAGCTCGCCGTTGTCGCGTACCTGAAGGAACATGTCGTGCCGCTGCTGCTCGGCACGGACGCCCACCGCATCGAAGACACCTGGCAGTTCCTTTACCGGAGCGCCTACTGGCGTCGCGGACCGGTCACGATGGCCGCAATCGCCGCGGTCGACGTTGCGCTCTGGGATCTCAAGGCCAAAGCTGCCGGGATGCCGCTCTACCAGTTGTTGGGCGGAGCCAGCCGCGACGGCATACTCGCCTACGGCCACGCGTCCGGTCGCGACCTCCCCGAGCTGTTCGACTCGATCCGCAAGCATCAGGCGCTGGGATACCGCGCGATCCGCATCCAGACCGCAGTTCCCGGTCTGAAGGCGATCTACGGCGTCGCTGCGCAGGAGCAGTCGAGCGGCAAACGCTATGACTACGAACCGGCCCAGCGCGCGAACCTGCCCAAGGAGGAGGACTGGGACACGGGCGCATATCTCCGCCACCTCCCCTCCGTCTTCGAGGCCGTCCGTGTCGAGTTCGGCCCGGACCTGCCGTTGCTGCACGACGGCCACCACCGGATGACACCTATTCAAGCGGCGAAGCTCGGTAAGTCCCTTGAGCCGTTCGACCTGTTCTGGCTCGAGGACTGCACCCCTGCCGAAAACCAGGATGCCCTGCGTCTGGTTCGCCAGCACACCACCACGCCGCTCGCGATCGGTGAGGTGTTCAACACCGTCTGGGACTACCAGAGCCTGATCAAGGACCAGCTCATCGACTACGTGCGCTCGGCGGTCACCCACGGCGGTGGGATCTCCCCGATGCGCAAGATCATGGACTACGCAGCCCAGTACCAGATCAAGTCCGGCATTCACGGTCCGACCGACATCTCACCCGTTGGTATGGCGGCCGCGCTGCACCTTGACCTGGCAATCCACAACTTCGGCATTCAGGAGTACATGCAGCATGGCGAGCTCACGGACAGCGTCTTCGAGCAGTCCTTCAGCTTTGCGGACGGCTATCTGCACCCGGGCGAGAAGCCAGGCCTCGGCGTTGACCTTGACGTCGACGAGGCAGGCAAGTACCCCTACCAGACGGCCTATCTGCCGTTCAACCGCCTGCCGGACGGGACTGTGCACGACTGGTAGGAACCTCGCAGGTTTCTGGTTCGAGTCCGGCCCGGGGAGCAAACCCGCCCGCCGCAGATCCGGGCGGTCGCTGACCTCAGCGGCTCAACAGCTGGCCCTGACCAGCCAGGCGGCCTTTCGCTAGCCGAGCAGCAGCCTGACCAGTTCCAGGGCTGTCTCAATCTCGGGTTCGTCACCACCGAGCAGTGGCGCGTAGAGATGGACGTCGCAGATGCGCACGAGTGCCCGAGCGAGCACCTCTGGCGATGTCGTGACCTGCAGGTTCCCGTCGGCCTGCTCCCGGGCGATCACCTCGGTGGTGACACGTGCGGCGGCTGATTCGATGGCGCCCGGCATCAGAGCGAGTCTGATGAAGACCAACGGTTCGCGGTGGGTGAGCGCCCGTAGCGGAGCCGAGGCAACAACTGAACGCATTACCCGTTCGAAGACGTCGAGCAGCAGGTCCGATCCCGAACCGGTGGCTTGTTCGATCGCCTTGCGATACGTCCGCTCGGTTGCCTCTCCGAGCACAGCACCCAGCAGATCGTCGCGGTTGCCGACCCAGCGGTAGAGCGTCGCGCGTCCTACCCCCAAGGTGCCGGCGAGGGCGGACATGTCAAGCGCTTCACGTGCCAGATACACGCGGGTGGCCGCGTCGACCGCACGTCGGCGGGCGGAGCCGGATGGCATCGGGAGACCTCCTTGACTCGGCAACAGAATCGGGCGTCGCATCCGGGCCACGGCGGTTCCGTAGGCCATTGACAAACAAACGTGTGCGAGACAAACTCGCACATTGTCTCAATGTTAGACAACGCCGTTCAAGAGAGGAAGCCCAGGCCATGCCTGATGTCCAGACTGTCCGCGGACCCGTCGACACTCGCTCGCTCGGCAAGGTGCTGATGCACGAGCATGTGTTCGTGGTCGGCACAGAGATGCGCCAGAACTACCCGGAAACGTGGGACGAAGAGGAGCGGGTGGCTGATGCTGTCGCGAAGCTGACCGAGCTCAAGGCTCGCGGTATCGACACCATCGTTGATCCCACGGTCATCGGTCTGGGTCGGTATGTTCCCCGGATCCAGCGGATCAACGCGCAGGTCGATATCAACATCGTTGTCGCGACAGGTCTCTACACCTACAACGATGTGCCGTTCCAGTTCCACTTCACCGGCCCCGGACTGTTGTTCGACGTCAGCGAGCCGTTGGTGGAGATGTTCCTGCAGGACATCCGTGAGGGCATCGCCGGAACCGGGGTCAAGGCGGCGTTCCTCAAGTGCGCGATCGAGGAGGCTGGCCTGACCCCGGGTGTGGAGCGGGTCATGCGTGCCGTCGGACAGGCCCAGGTTGACAGTGGGGTGCCGATCACAGTCCACACGAGCTCACACACCCAGTCCGGTCTGGTCGCCCAGAAGGTCCTGGCTGAGGAAGGCGTCGACCTGTCCAAGGTGGTCATCGGGCACTCCGGGGACTCAACCGACCTGGACTACCTGTGTGCCGTCGCCGACAAAGGCTCCTTGCTCGGAATGGATCGGTTCGGCCTGGACGTGTTGCTGCCGTTCGAGCAGCGGGTGAACACCGTGGCCGAGCTGGCGCGGCGCGGCTACGCCGAGAAGATGGTCCTCGCCCACGATGCTTCGTGCTTCATCGACTGGTTCTCGGACGAGGCCAAGACGCAGGCGGTGCCGAACTGGATCTACACGCACATCAGCGATGACGTGCTGCCTGCGCTTCGTGAGCGGGGGGTCACCGAGGAACAGATCACCACGATGCTGGTCGACAACCCACGTCGCTACTTCGAGACGAAATGATGCGCGGGTCGTACGACGAAAAGCCTTGGCTGGCCTTGTATGACGCCGACATTCCGGCGGTGATCGAGCGAGAATACGACAATGCGCTCGACATGTTCCGGGCCTCAGCGCGTCGCGCTCCAAACGCAGCGATCATCCGGTACTTCGACGCAACGATCACCCTCGCCCAGCTCGATGAACAGTCTGATGCCTTCGCGGTGGCGCTGAGCGAGTCCGGTGTCGCGAAGGGCGATCGCCTGGCTTTGGTCCTGCAGAACATTCCGCAGTTCATCATCGCGGTGGTCGCGGCGTGGAAGCTCGGCGCGGTGATCGTGCCGATCAACCCCATGTATCGCGAGCGTGAGATCAGCACCGTGCTGGTCGATAGCGGCGCCATCGGCGTGATCTGTCTGGAGTCACTGGCAGACCTCGTGATCGCTGCGACGGCGGACACCGAGGTGGGGACGATCATCACCACCTCCGAGCTGCAGTTCCAGACCCGGACGGATCCACGGATCTTCGGGTCCACCGAACGGATCCGTGCGGATGGCACGGTGGACATGATGGAGCTGATCGAGCAGTACCGCGGGAGACGGCCCGCCGATGTGCGACTACAGCCTGACGATCTCGCGCTGCTGCCCTACACCTCAGGGACGACCGGGCCGCCGAAGGGCTCGATGAATACGCACGCCAACGTGGTCTTCACCGCTCAGATATACCGTGACTGGGTCGGCCTTGCTGAGGGCGGTTCGATGTTCGCCGTTGCCCCGCTCTTTCACATCACCGGACTCATTGCCAACATTGCGGCGCCGCTGCTCGCAGCGGCCGCGTCGATTCTGACCTGCCGCTTCCATCCAGTCGTATCCGCGGAGTCCATTGCCGAGCATCAGGCGACCGCGACGATCGGCGCGATCACGGTCTTCATCGCGTGGACCAACAACCCGGATGTCACACCCGAGCATCTGTCCAGCTTCCTTTCGATCTACTCCGGCGGTTCGCCGATCCCCAAGGCCGCACTGGAGGCATTCCGGAGCAAGTTCGGTCACTACATCCACAACGGCTACGGGTTGACCGAGACCAACAGCCCGGCGATTGTGGTGCCATTCTCCAAGGAAGCTCCGGTGGACGCGGATTCGGGCGCGGTCTCGATCGGCGTGCCGGTATCGAGCACCACCGCTTGGGTTGTTGATGACGACAGCGCCGAAGTGCCGGTCGGGCAGATCGGCGAGATCGTCGTGGCCGGGCCCCAGGTCGCACGAGGCTACTGGAACAAGCCGGAGGAAACCGAGCACGCCATGCCCGGAGGTCGGCTCCACACCGGCGATGTGGGGTTCATGGACACCGAGGGCTGGTTCTACATCGTCGATCGCAAGAAGGACCAGATCAACGCGTCAGGGTTCAAGGTCTGGCCCCGCGAGGTCGAGGACGTGTTGTACGAGCACCCGGCTATCCGGGAGGCTGCGGTCGTCGGCCTGATCGATGCCTATCGCGGTGAGACGGTCAAGGCGTTCGTCTCCATCAAGGACGGCGCCGAGGTCACGATCGAGGAGATTATCGCCTTCTGCAAGGAGCGTCTGGCCGCATACAAGTGCCCCCGCATCGTCGAGGTGATAGACGACCTGCCCAAGACGGTCACCGGCAAGATCCTTCGCCGCGAGCTCAGGAAGGAACCCTCGTCACCCGGGTGAGGAAGAGCCGGCACTGGCTCCCGCGGAGAAGGCCGCAACAGACTCGAACAGGAAGGCTGGATAATGGATTTCGCGCCGTCGCCGAAGGTGGAGGAAGTGTGTGCCCGGATGTGGGGGTTCATGCGGGAGGAGGTGTTCCCTGCGGAGAAGGAGTATGAGCTCTGGCGGGCGAACAACGACCCGCATGCGCGTCCTCCGGTGCTGGAGCGGTTGAAGGCGTCGGCGAAGAAGAGGGATCTGTGGAACCTCTTCCTGCCCGAGATCTCGGGGTTGTCGAACCTGGAGTACGCCGCGGTCGCGGAGATCTCGGGGTGGTCGCCGGTGATCGCACCGGAGGCCATCAACTGTGCGGCCCCGGATACGGGCAACATGGAGACGCTGCACCTCTTCGGGACGCCAGAGCAGAAGACCCAATGGCTCGAACCGTTGTTCTCGGGGGAGATCCGGTCTGCGTTTGCGATGACGGAGCCGGACGTAGCGTCTTCGGATGCGACGAACATCACCACGCAGATAGTCCGTGATGGTGACGACTACGTGATCAATGGGCGCAAGTGGTGGATCAGCGGGGCCGCCGATGAGCGGTGCCAGGTGTTTATCGTGATGGGCAAGACCGACCCGACGGCGCAGACGCATCGGCAGCAGTCGATGATCCTGGTGCCCAGGGATGCTTCGGGGGTGAGCATCGAGCGGCAGCTTCCGGTCTTTGGGTACCAGGACCAGCACGGGCACTCAGAGATCGTGTTCCGTAACGTGCGGGTGCCGGCGTCGAACATGCTGGCGGCGCAGGGGGATGGGTTCATGATCGCCCAGGCTCGACTGGGGCCGGGCCGAGTTCACCACGCGATGCGCGCTATCGGAATGGCCGAACGTGCGCTGGGGCTCATGGTGGATCGTGCGAAGTCGCGGGTGGCGTTCGGCAAGCACCTGTCCGACCAGGGCACGGTGCAGGAGCTGATCGCGCAGTCCCGAATCGACATCGACCAGGCCCGGCTGCTGGTGTACAAGACGGCATGGCTGATCGACAAGTACGGGGCCAAGGGCGCGCGCACCGAGATCGCCGCCATCAAGGTCGCCGCACCGGCGATGGCTATCGCGGTGATCGACCGGGCGATCGAGGTGTTCGGCGGTGCAGGCATCAGCGACGACACGCCGCTCGCATACTTCTACGTCTGGGCACGGGCCCTGCGCATTGCCGACGGTCCCGACGCCGTCCACCGCCGCTCGATCGCCCGCGAGGAGCTCAAGCGAGAACGTCCGTTTGTCGGTTGAGACCAGCTATGAAGGAGACGACGTGAAGGCCTGGCGTGTGTCCGAGCTCGGCGAGCCACGCGACGTGATGAGTTTGGACGAGATCCCTGAGCTTCAGCCCGGCGACGGCCAGCTGCTGGTCCGCGTGCTCGGCGCCGCGGCAAACTTTGCCGACGCGCTCATATGCCGAGGTCTCTACCAGGTGAAGCCGCCGCTGCCGTTCACCCCTGGACTCGAGCTGTGCGGGGAGGTCATCGCCCTCGGACAGGGGACCTCAGGATTCGCCGTGGGCGACCGGGCCATTGGCTCGTCGGCTCTGCCCGCAGGTGGCTTCGCGGAGCTTGCCCTGATGGACACCGCCACGACGTTCCCGGCTCCAGCCGCGCTCGACGACGCAGAGTCGGCTGCGCTCTACATCGGCTACCAGACTGGCTGGTTCGGCCTGCACCGCCGCGCCCACCTGCAGCCGGGGGAGACCCTGCTCGTGCACGCCGCTGCCGGCGGGGTCGGCAGCGCCGCGGTCCAGCTCGGCAAAGCCGCCGGCGCCCGCGTCATCGGTGTGGTCGGTGGGCCCGAAAAGGCCGAGGTGGCGCGGAGGCTCGGCGCTGACGTCGTCGTGGACCGTCACACCGAGGACTTCGTCGTAGTGGTCAAGGACGTCACCCAAGGTCGTGGGGCTGACGTCGTGTTCGACCCGGTCGGCGGAGACGCCTACCAGCGCTCGACCAAGTGCATTGCCTTCGAAGGTCGGATCCTCGTGGTCGGCTTCGCGGGAGGGCAGATTCAGTCGGCCGCGCTCAACCATGCCCTGGTCAAGAACTACTCGATCCTCGGCCTGCATTGGGGTCTCTATACGACGAAGGATCCTGCCTTGGTGCGCATCTGCCATGACGAGCTGTCCAAGCTGGCCGCGGACGGGGTGGTCAAGCCGCTGGTGAGTGAGCGGCTCGCCCTCGACGCGGTCGCGGACGGGTTGCAGCGGCTCGCAGACGGGACCACCGTGGGACGGGTGGCCTATGTCCCCTGACTGCCTGCCACACAGGTGTCTGGACACCCGCAGCGGCCGTGCGAAACCACGACTCGGCGACCAACCGCGGGCTGGCCGGCGGCTGCTCTCGAGGCTGCGCCCTACTCGACCGAGACCGGGTCGGCCGCGGCCGTCGGCTGTTAGTGAGCCAGGTGGACCAACGCCGCTGCGCCGATGAGCGGCCCGGCACCGGACAGGCTCGAGGGCACGACCTGAACCTTGCGCACGAATTCGAAGTGGTGGGTCGCCACGGTCTCCCGGATGATACGGAAAAGGTCAGGCGTGGCTTGGGAGAATCCGCCGCCGATCACGACCAGCTCCAGATCCAGCAGCGCCGCTGCGCTGGAGATCGCCTGCCCGATGGCCGTGCCAGCCCGGGTGATGGCTGCGCGAGCCACTTCGTCGCCGAGCGCGTAGTCGCGTGAAAGCTCTTCGCCGGTTGTCCCTCCCCAGCCGTGCCGTCGCGCCCACGCGACCGAATGGGGGCCGGACGCGACCGCCTCCAACGTGCCGGGATGGCCGAACGTGGACTCACCGTCCATGGCGCTCACCTCGATGTGCCCGATATGACCAGCGTTGCCGCTCGCCCCGTACATCGGTCGACCGCCAAGGATGAGACCGCCGCCCACACCTGTGGAGATGACCATCCCCATCATGTTGGCTACGCCTTTGCCGGCACCCACCCAGTGTTCTGCGAGAGTGATTGCGAGGCCGTCGGTGGCCAGGATCACGGTCGGGTCGGCGACCCTGTCGGTCACGACGGAGCGGACCAAATCGCGCAGAGCAAAGCCCCGCCACGCGGGAATGTTGACCGGGGAGACGGTGCCCTTGGCGTGGTCGATGGGTCCAGCACTTCCGATGCCGGCACCCACGAGCGACGCGCCTGCAGGTAGCGCGGCCAGAGCGCGCTCTGCCACGTCGACCACGGCCGCCGCGAGCTGGTCGGAGGAGGCGTCGCGTCCTGTGGGATGGCGATGGCGCGAGTGGTCGAGGATCTGGCCGTCGGCGTCGACGAGAGCGGCTTCCACCTTGGTCCCGCCGACGTCGACTGCCAGGGCGACAGGTCCTGGCGTCACTTCCGGCATATTGGCTCCATCCCGCACGGACGAGAGGTTGCTGTACCGCCACCGGTGTTCATCTGCTGCAAAGGTACGCCCGGTTTGGTGGCGCACTTACCGCGGAGTGCGCGAGCAGGTGTGGTTGCCGGGCGGCGCGCGTGTTCGGGGGAGTCTGGGCCGCCGTAGGGTGGGCGGAGCCAAACGGAGGATTTCATGCCATACCAGCTCATTGCCGGCCGCTATCAGGTGTTGCGCGCGATCGGCCGCGGCGGCATGGGCACCGTGTGGCTGTGCCGCGACGAGGTCCTCGGCCGTGAGGTCGCGGTCAAGCAGATGGGCGCGCTTCCGGGCGAGTCAGCCACCGAGACCAAGCGGGCCATGCGCGAGGCCCGCTCGGCCGCCGCGTTCAACCACCCCAACGCCGTCGCCGTGTATGACGTGGTCAACCACAACGATCGGCCTTGGCTGGTCATGGAGTACGTCGAGGGGCAAACCCTCGCTGACGAGATCTCGCGCGACGGGCAGCTTTCCCCGCGGCGGGTGGCCGACATCGGCGCCCAGCTGGCCGGCGCCCTGGCCCGTGCCCATGAGCGCCGCATCGTCCACCGAGACATCAAGCCGGCCAACGTGCTCATCGACAAGGCCGGGCGCCCCAAGATCAGCGACTTCGGCATCGCCCGCGGGCACGGTGACGACCAGCTGACCGCGATCGGCTTCATCACGGGGACTCCTGGATACCTCTCGCCCGAGCTGGCCCGCGGCGAGGATCCCCACCCGGCATCCGACGTCTGGGCTCTTGGCGCCACCCTCTACGCGGCCGTCGAGGGCCGGTCGCCGTACGAGTCGCGGAGCAACCCGATCGCCCTGCTTCGAGCCATCGCCACCGAGCGGCCCCGCCCGATGACGCACGCCGGCGCCCTCGCGCCCGCCATCGAGGCGATGATGGATGAGGACCCGGCCAGCCGGTGGGACATGGCCACGAGCGCCAAGCGGCTCGGTGGTATCGCCGCCGTTGAGGCGACGGCGGTCATGCCGGTGGTCGCATCTGGTGACACCGCGGTCATGCCGGTGGTCGCATCTGGTGACACCGCGGTCATGCCCGTGGTCGCATCTGGTGACACCGCGGTCATGCCTCAGGTCACCTCAGAGCCGCTGGTCGAACCGACCAAGCGATTCGAAGTCGCCGCTCCGCCCGTCGAACCGACCAAGCACTTCGAAGCCGCCGCTCCGCCCGTCGAACCGACCAAGCACTTCGAAGCCGCTGTGCCGCCGCCTCCGGATGACCGGGGGAGCGGGAGGCGCCGGGTGTCGCTCGCGCTCGTCGCCCTGCTGTTGGCAGCGATCGGTATGGCGTTCTTCATGAGCCAGCTCGGCGACCAGGGCGGTATCACCCCATTGCTTACCACGACCAGAGCGACCACGCCGGCCAAGGCAGCAGCGCCCAGCCCGTCGAGGATCTCCGAGGAGCCCAGCACCAGAGGCGATCAGAAGCACCTCGAGAGCTTCGTGAAGTCGTACTACTCCAACGTCACCAAGGACACCGACCGCACGTGGGACCAGCTGTCGCCCAGGATGCAGAGCTTCGCACGCGGTCGTGAAGGTTACGACGCCTTCTGGAAGACGATCGACAAGGTCAGGGTCAACCAGGTCCGGGCATACGCCTCCGGCACCAAGGCCTCGGTCGACCTCACCTTCACCCGCAACGACGGCAGCACGTCGACCGAGACCCACCAGTTCACCTTCGTCACTCAGGACGGGGACTACCTCATCGACAGCGACCGCCTCGGCTGAGTACGGCAGCAAGGTGAGGTGAGGTGTGGGTACATCGAGGAGTCTGCTCGATCCACCATGAGTTGACACAAATATTCGTATAAGCGAAGATATATGTATGGAGTTGACGGTGGCCCAGGTGGCGCGGCAGCACGCTCGCACTGACCGTTTCGTGCAGCAAGCGCTCCGATCGGGTGCGCTCCCCGGTCATCGAGTCCTCGGCCGGGCCACCAGCGTGGACGACGTCGCGGTGCAGGCTTGGTCACGGGCTCTGGGGCGGGGGCGACGGTGGACTGGCCACGTGCGTGAGGCTGCCCTCGACCTGTTGTCCACGGGGCGCACGGATCGGCTCTCGGCCTCGGAGCGGTCTCGGCTCCGCTCGCGGCTCAGGGGAATGTCGGCCACCGACATGGCTCACGCCGCGGGTGGCCTGGGGGCGTGGGCTCGATATCGGGGCAAGGCCAGGACCGGCCTGGTCAGGATCGGTCCTTCGGCAGCGAAGCCTGGCGAGCTCGGCATCGTCCCGGGCGAGGGATGGCTCACCTTCGTGCAAACCGACGATCTCGACCGGTTCGAGATAGACCAAGAGGTGATCCTTGACGCGGACGGCAACATCGGTGTCATTGAGCGCTCGACGGTTGACGATCGCGTAGCCCGGATTCTGTTGGACACCTACCTGTTGGGTGACGCTCGCCAATCGGCGGCTGCGGCCGCAGAACTGGAGCGGAGAGCCGCGTGAGCCAAGACGTCTTCGAGCGCGTCGAGGAGATAGCCAACGATCTCTTGCCTGATCGGTGGATGCTCATCGGTGGGCTTATGGTGCACGCGCATGCGCAGCTGGCCGGCATCCAGCACGCGCGGCCCACCGACGACGCTGATCTGGTCGTTGAGGTGCGGGCCGGTAGCTATGCGGAGGCTGCCGCCGTTCTACGGCGGCTGCGTTACGTTGAGCACGAGTCCGTAGACCGCCACGCCCCCTTCTACCGATTCACCCGCGGACACGAACACGTCGACCTGATGGGTCCGGAGGACAAGCCGGTCCGCTTCCTGGGCCGTGACGTCCTCGCGGTACCTGGCTCTCGCTCGGCGCTCAACCGGACCATCGCGTACGAGACCGCCGGTGGCGTCGCGATCCGCATCCCTGACGTGGAGTCCGCCCTGTCACTGAAGGGTGCCGCCTTCCGCAGCCCCGGCCCCAACAAAGTCTGCCACCTCCAAGATGCGGTGACCCTCTTCGCCTGCCTGGACACTGCACAACCGAACATCTCCAAGTCGATGAAGAAGAACAGAGGTTGTCCCGGGTCTCGTGGAATTTGAGTGGCGGTCCCCCGCCTGACACCGCCCGTGGGGTAGGTGTTGGGCGTCCGCCAAGACACCACCAAGAAGGGGACCACCGTGACCAACAAGTACCAGAAGAACACGCCGAAGACGAGCGCCGGGCCAGGGCTCGCCGTACCGGATGAAGTGACGGTAGCTATGAGCGAGATCGCCGATGACATGCGCGAGGGCCTGCTCGCCCTCGCCGTCGGCGCCGGCC
>DATCNE010000110.1:0-3985 GCA_036565395.1 Dermatophilaceae bacterium | reverse complement strand
GCTGAACCGCTGGGCAGGGCAACACCACAATCGAAGACCCGCTCGGACTCACCGCTGACGAAGGAACGATGTGAGCCGAAAACCGGCTGGAGGTGCATGGGTTTCCACAGGCGTCGTGACTCGATGTTCTCGCCCGCGAGCTCCACTATGAGCTTCGAAGGACTCACCGCCGTGACGGCAGGGTCCAGCTCGATGCAGGTCAGCCAGCAATTGTCCTCGTCGTCACCACGACCTTCTTCGTCGCGTCCGAGGAACCGCACGCCGGGCACGTCAGACAACCCATCGACATACATCTGGCGGATTGTTCGTCTGCGGGCGAGCATGCTGTCAAGGCGAGTGAGCTGAGCGCGCCCCAGGGCGGCCAGCACATTGGACAGGCGGTAGTTGAAGCCGATCTCGGTGTGCTCGTAGTACTCCGCTGGCTGACGCGCCTGGGTGGACAGATAGCGGGCCCGCTCGATCAGGTCCTCGTGCTTGCTCAGGAGCATGCCGCCGCCGGAGGTGGTCATGATCTTGTTGCCGTTGAACGAGAACACCGCTGCCGTCCCGAATGAGCCGGCCGGGCGTCCGTTATAGGTCGCCCCGAGCGCCTCGGCCGCATCCTCGATCAGCGGGATGCTTCGTTCGAGCAGGCCAGGGACGATCTGGTCGTAGTCGGCGCAGCGGCCGAAGAGGTCCACGCTCATGGCCGCGACGACTCGGGTGCCCTCGGCCGACAGTGTGTCGATGGCCTCCATGAGCAGCTCGGGGTCGACGTTGCCGTCAGCGCGTGAGTCGACGAACACCGGCTCGGCACCGGTGTAGACGACCGGATTGGCTGAGGCGGCGAAGGTCATGCTCGGCATGATGACCGCAGTGCCCGGCCCGGCGCCGAGCTCGAGCAGGCCGAGGTGCAGCGCGGCAGTGCCCGACGCGAGTGCCAGGGCGTGCGAGACACCAGCCCGTGCGGCGATCTCAACCTCGAACGCGTCGACGTGAGGCCCCAGGGGTGCGACCCAGCCGGAGCGCACCGCGTCCAGGATGTAGTGCTCCTCGACCTCGGTGATATCGGCCTTGGACAGGTGGATGCGAGACATCAGACTCCGGTCGGCACGGATTGCGCCGACTGCCGGCGCATCCAATCGGCTGCCATCTGGTGGGTGGCAATGTTGAGTGACTGGACCTCGTCGACGCTGAGCTCGGGCACGTCGACGCTGGTGACCAGGGCGTTGGTCGTGGCCCGGCGAGCCTCGTACATGGAGAAGAGGTCCTCGGTGATCTTCTCGCCGGGGCGCAGCCCGGTGTAGAAGATGTCGATGTCCTTGCGACCGGACATGCGGATCAGGGTCTTGGCCACGTCGACAATCTTGACCTGCTCACCCATCTCCAGGACCATCACCTCACCATCCGGGCCGATGGAGCCGGCCTCCAGGACCAGCTGGCAGGCCTCGGGAATGAGCATGAAGAAGCGCTCGACATCGGGGTGGGTGACCGTGATCGGGCCGCCACGCTCGATCTGCGCGGAAAACAAGTGCACCACGGATCCGCGAGAGCCCAGCACGTTGCCGAAGCGCACCGAGACGTAACGCCCCGGCTGGGTGCGGGCGAAGTCAGCGGTCAGCCGCTCGGCGATCCGCTTGCTGTGGCCGAGCATGCAGGTCGGGTCGGCGGCCTTGTCGGTCGAGATGTTCACGAAGGTGCCGACACCGACCTCGGCGGCAGCAGTCAGCACGTTCAGGGTGCCGAGCACGTTGCTCTTCCACGCCTCCAGCGGATAGGACTCCAGCAGGGGCAGATGCTTGAGCGCCGCGGCGTGAAAGACCAGATCCGGCAGGGTGGCCGCGAAGACGGTGCGCATGGTGCCCAGGTCGCGGATGTCGGCGAGGATGACCTCGTCGCCCTCGAGCAGTCCCTGACCGGTCAGGGACAGCTGGGTTTCCTGCAGGCCGGACTCGTCACGGTCGAGCAGATAGAGCTTGGCCGGGCCGAAGCGGGCGATCTGGCGACAGAGCTCTGAGCCGATCGAGCCGCCGGCGCCGGTCACGAGCACGGACCGCCCCGCGAGCTGCTCGGCGATGACCGTGGTGTCCAACGAGATCGGCCGACGGCCCAGGAGGTCCTGCAGGTTGACGTCGCGCAGGTCGTATGTCGTGGGTTGACCGGCGATGATGTCCCGCAGCGGCGGGAGGATCAGGAGATCCAGGCCCGCAGCAACGGCTAGGTCCGAAAGCTCGCGGATCAGCTCCGCGTCGGCCAGGGGCAGTGCCACGACCAAGGCGGTCGCGTCGAACCTCTGAGCGACGTCGTCGATGTCCTCGCGGGTGCCGCGCACCCGGACACCATCGATACGCAGGTGTCCTTTGGTCTTGTCGTCGTCCAGAAGTGCGACCGGGAAGAACCCGCTCTGGTCGTCGCGCATCATGCTGCGCAACAGTCGCCGGCCGGCATCGCCGGCGCCGAACACGATGACGCGCCGTTCGTTCTCCTGGGATGCATTGTGAAGGCTGCGCCAGCTGCGGATCAGGAAGCGGACGGCGAACATGCCGACGAGGGCTAAGGCTCCAGCGACCACCGGGACGCTGCGGGGGATCACGGGGGGGTCGGCGATCAGGGCCCAGACCACCAGCCCTCCCGTGGTGACTACGACGGTGCGGCTGATGTCGGTGGTTTCTTCGAAGGAACCCCGCTGATGGCCGACTGCGTACGGGCCGATGAAGGCACCGACGAGGAAGTGCCCAGCCACCGCGGCGACGGCGAACAACAGGGTGGCCGCCACGAACACGGGGGCGTACTTGAAGTCGAACCTCAGCCAGGTGGCGCCGTAGATCGCGACGAACCAGATCGCTGCATCGAACAGTGCCCACACCCATCGGTGCAGCCGGTCACGACGCTGAACCGCCCGTGGCGTCACGAATCTCCCCACTGTCAACCATGCAACCGGTTCCCGAATTGTCTCCCATAGGCTAGCGCTTATGTGCTGCAGGTAGAGCCAGGTTGGACGGTTTGGCCCCATTCGGGCGTTTCACGCGAGCGACGCGAGCTCCGCGTAGTAACGGACCCACTCGTCATACAGGGAGGCATCGGTGACGCCTCTTTGAACGGCCGACGCTTCTACCCCTTCTGCGAAGTGAGAACCAGCTGCGGCTGCTCACTGCGCTTCTGCTCGCGCCCGAACGTACCTGGACCATCACCGAGCTTGCCCGCGCGACGGGCGTGCCACAGCCCTCGGCATCCAGGGAAGTGGCGCGCCTGGGTGAGGCGGGGATCCTGCGAGTGGGTGGATCTCGCAACAACCGGCAGGTGTCGGCCGAAGTCGACTCCGCGATCTTCCCGGAGCTGCAGAGCATGCTGCTCAAGACCGTGGGACCCAAGCCCGTCCTCGAAACGTGCCTCAGCGAAGTCGCGGGGATCGAGTCCGCATTCATCTACGGGTCGTGGGCGCGCCGGTACGAGGGAGAAGCGGGTGCACCCCCGGGGACATTGATCTTCTTGTCGTCGGGACGCCGCAGGTCGACGCGGTCTACGACGTGGCAGAGAAGGCAGCAATTCAGCTCAGCCGTGAGGTGAACCCGACCGTCCTGACCAGGGACGAGTGGGAGGCGTCCAGCGAAGGATTCATTGCACAGCTTCGCCGGAGCCCGCTTGTCAGCTTGGATCTGGCTCGGCATCTGATCCACGTCGCGACATCCTGCCGGCCGGGACGCCAATACCACCGGTGGAGCCCGGGCGCAGTATCCTTGCCAGCGGCGCGCAAGCCAAGCATCGCTGGGCGAGGGAAAGAAACACCTGTGGAGCTGAAGGACTACATCCGCATCATCCGGAAACGGTGGCGGATCATCGTGGCTGCCATGCTCGTCGTCCTGGCGGGCGCCGCGTTGGCGACCGCCCTCAGCCCCAAGGTCTACGAGGCGCAGACCCGGCTCTTCGTCTCGACGTCCGGTGGCAGTGACAGCAGCGCTCTCCTGCAGGGCAGCAGCTTCACCCAGCAGCGCGTCAAGTCCTACGC
>DATCNE010000109.1:0-11729 GCA_036565395.1 Dermatophilaceae bacterium | reverse complement strand
ATCCACAACGAATGTCTTTACAGCACAACGTATTTGACCGCCGCGCGACCCAGGGCTTCGTGTCGGGCAACCGTTCACTATTCATTCGGGTCGAGCGCGGTAGGGGGATCGAACAGCGACAGTTCGTCTTCATTGGGCGCTTGAAAGAACCCATTCAACTCGACGAGCTGCTCCCAGGTGACCGTCACCGTGTTCGGCGGCAGAACATCGTTCCTCTGACGAAGGCGGGCCCCTAGCTCGTCGAGGCCGATCGGCTCGTAGTCCAGGTGGACTGCCACGCCGAGCTCCCGAGCTCTCAATCGCGCCTCATCTCGCTGTGACCTGCCCCAGAAGCCGTTCTCGATGATCACGTTGGTGCCCAGCATCAGGAGCTGCTGCGCCTGATCCCACTGCATCAGCTCGAGCCGATCCCTGGCCTTCTCATCGTCCAAGTGGAAGCCCGATGCCTCCATACAGTCATCGGGACAGAACCGTATGGCCCGGAGGTTCGCCGCCAGCGCCAACGCGCGAGTCGTCTTCCCCGACCCCGGCAGGCCGCACATCAGGATCAGGTGGGTCACGGCGCCCATCCTCGGTCGAGTTCGATCGGCAGTCAACGCATTTGAGCCCCATGAATGATGTCGCTGAGGCTCACCGTTGATGTCGTATTTTCGCTAGTGCAACACGGCGACACGAGGCATGCTGATGCCTATGCACGATGACACCGAAGCCTGCGAGCGCGCCATACGTTCGAGGGACGCACGATTCGACGGATGGTTCATCTGCGCTGTGGTGACCACGCGCATCTACTGTCGGCCGAGCTGCCCGGCTCGACCCCACCTGAAGAACCTGCGTTTCTACCCGAGCGCGGCTGCCGCGCAGCAGGCGGGGTTCCGGGCCTGCAAGCGTTGCCGCCCTGATGCCAGCCCGGGTTCGCCGGAGTGGAACGTTCGCTCGGACCTGATCGCGCGGGCGATGCGACTCATCGGCGACGGTGTCGTTGATCGCGAGGGCGTGACGGGTTTGGCGAGCCGGCTCGGCTACAGCGTCCGTCAGATCCAACGTGAGCTCACTGCGGAGGTCGGAGCCGGTCCACTTGCCCTCGCGCGAGCCCAAAGGGCACAAACCGCAAGGGTTCTCATCGAAACGAGCGCCCTCCCCATGAGCGACGTTGCCTTCGCTGCGGGGTTCGCCAGCATTCGAGCGTTCAACGATACGGTGCAGGACGTCTTCGCCCTGTCGCCGACGGCTCTGCGCGTGGGAGCCATCCGCCGTGCAGGCAGGCGCTCCACCAGAGGTGCTCCGAACCTCTCTGGTCCGAGCCTGTCTGCTCCAGATCTCTCTGCCGGGACCGTGGGCACCCTGTCACTTCGTCTGCCGTTTCGGAAGCCGTTCTCCCCGGACAACCTGTTTGGCCACCTGGCGGCGACCGCAGTTCCGGGGGTGGAGGAGTGGCGGGCCGGAGCATACCGAAGAACGATCCGGCTGACGCACGGTCACGTCGTCGTCGCGCTCAAGCCGACCCCGGACCATGTGGCGTGTCAGATCTCCCTCACCGACCAGCGTGACCTGGCCAGTGCCATCAGCCGTTGCCGCTGGATGCTCGATCTGGACTCCGATCCTGTTGCCGTCGACGCGGTGCTCTCCCAGGACCCACTGATGGCAAAGCTCGTCGCGGGCAGTCCTGGGCGGCGGGTGCCAAGGACCGTGGACCCGGCTGAGTTTGCGGTCAGAGCTATTCTGGGACAACAGGTTTCGACGGCAGCGGCCCGCACTCACGCGGGGCGCTTGGTCCGCGCATACGGCGATCTGGTTCCCGACCCACACGGGGGCCTGACGCACCTCTTCCCCACCCCGCAGGTCTTGGCCGCCATGGATCCCTCTGATCTCGCCATGCCGCAGTCGCGACGGCGCACCATGATGGGCCTGGTCGAGGAACTGGCGCAGGGACGGCTTGACCTGGGCCTGGGTGCCGACTGGCGCGAGGCGAGGGCCAAGCTGAACGCACTGCACGGCTTCGGGCCCTGGACTGTCGAGAGCATCGCCATGCGATCCCTGGGTGATCCCGACGCGTTCCTTGCCGGCGACCTCGGCATCAGGCTCGCCGCAGAACAGCTTGGGATGCCGGCGACGCCCAAGACACTCACCGACCATTCATACCTCTGGCGTCCCTGGCGTTCCTACGCCGTGCAGTATCTCTGGGCCACCGGAGACCACCCGATCAACCGCATGCCCGATGAGGAGGCAGCCTGATGCGCACCCATACCGTGATCGACAGCGTCGTCGGAACCCTGACCCTGGTCGCCGAAGAGGGGGTGATCGTGGGCCTGTACATGGACCTTCAGCGGCACCGTCCCGACGACGGCGCGCTCGGCGAACCGGATCCGCGCGGCCGTGAGGTCGAGCCGTTCAAAGCGGCCGCCGACCAGCTGGACGCCTACTTTGCCGGTGGGCTCACCCGCTTCGACGTACCCCTCGCACCACGCGGATCCGAGTTCCAGCAACGGGTCTGGGCCGCCTTGCAGGAGATTCCTTACGGCCGGACCGAGTCCTATGGCGAGCTGGCCGAACGAATCGGATCCCCCGGCGCCGCCCGGGCAGTGGGCCTGGCGAACGGAAAGAACCCCATCGGCATCATCATCCCGTGCCACCGCGTCGTCGGCGCAGATGGCAGCCTCACCGGCTACGGCGGTGGCATCGAGCGCAAGAAGCAGCTGCTCGACCTCGAGCTGGCGGTGAGCGGCACCGCGCTCTTCTGAGCTGGGCACCCAACCGAAGTGTCAGACAAAGGCATCGGGGCCGTATGCCGACCCTTCGCGTCAGCGGCGACGCAGCCGGTAACAGCGGGTCGTCATGGGGATCTCGACCATCCCGTCCCGATCGGCGACACGTCGTCCCAGTGAGCGCACGTCATCAAGGATCCGGTCGCGCTCGGGGCGGATCGCGACATATGACCACGTGGAGGCGTGCAGCACGAGGTCTTCGACGCTCTGCCGCATCCGGTGGGTGAAGAGCTCGGTCTCGGACGGCTCGAACTCCGGCCACACCGGCGGAGCCTCCTGGTCGTCGGGCTGGTTCTGGTCACGCTGGACGATGTCGGACAGCTCGCTCAACCAGGCCACGTCCTCGGACCGGTGGTGCCATCCCATCGACAGCCAGCCTCCTGGCCGGAGCACGCGGGCGCACTCAGCGGCGGCAGCCGTCTCGTCGAACCAGTGCCATGCCTGGAAGGCCGTCACAGCGTCGACCGAGCCGGTCTCGACGGGAATGTCCTCAGCACCACCGGCCAATGTTGAGATCCGCGCGGCGACACGCTCAGGCAGTGCGCCCAGTGACGACATGAGTGCGTCGCGCATACCGACCGAAGGCTCGACGGCGAGGACCTCGTGCCCCATCGCCGCGATTGCACGGGTTCCCAGTCCTGTTCCCGCACCGAGGTCGACAACCCTGTATACCGTTGCAGCTGTTGGTGATCCGAGCATCCAGGCAACCGTCTCTGCGGGCCAGTCAGGGCGCACGGCGTCGTAGGCTGCCGCGTATGCCCCGAACGACGTGCGACGGGCGCCGAATATCCCTGAGCTCTCGACCTCATCCATGTCCTGAAACTACCTGTGCAGGAAGCACACGCTTGCTGGGTACCCTTGCCGGGTGAGTCAGCCCCCCAGCCCTGCCGTGCCCGAGATCGACCTGCCTGAGCAGATGCGCGTCCGTCGGGGAAAGCGGGCCCGCCTGCTGGCCGAGGGCAGGGAGCCGTATCCCGTGGGCGTACCTCGCACCCACACCCTCACCGAGGTGCGAGCGGCGTACGGTCACCTCGCGATTGCCGAGGAGACCCAGGATGTCGTGGGCGTCGCCGGTCGGGTGGTCTTCATCCGCAACACGGGCAAGCTGGCCTTCGCCACCTTGCAGGAGGGCGACGGAACCCGGCTGCAGGCGATGCTCAGCCTGGCCGAGGTTGGCGAGCAGGCTCTGGTCTCTTGGAAGGCCGACGTGGACCTCGGTGACTTCGTCTTCGTGCACGGCCGGGTGATCTCGAGCAAACGTGGCGAGCTCTCCGTGCTGGCCGACGAGTGGGCCATGGCCAGCAAGGCGCTGCGACCTCTTCCGACCATGCACAGCGAGCTGTCCGAGGAGGCTCGGGTGCGCCAGCGCTATGCCGACCTGATCGTGCGCCAGGAGGCCCGAGACATGGTCCGCCACCGCGCGGCCATCGTCCGCGCGGTGCGTGACACGCTGCACGACCGCGGGTTCGTCGAGATCGAGACGCCCGTTCTACAGCTCGTTCATGGCGGCGCCACTGCCCGACCTTTTCCGACGCACCTCAATGCGTTCGACATCAACATGTCGCTGCGCATTGCTCTTGAGCTGTATCTCAAACGAGCCGTTGTCGGGGGTGTTGAGAAGGTCTTCGAGATGGGTCGAATCTTCCGCAACGAAGGTGTTGACTCAACACACAGCCCCGAATTCACCATGCTCGAGGTCTACGAAGCCTTTGGCGACCAACACACGATGGCACGCCTCATGCAGGAGATCGTCCTCGCGGCGGCAGATGCTTATGGTTCTCGCATCATCGAAACCTTGGGCGGAAAGATCGTCCTCGATGGCGAATGGCGCTGGCTTCCCGTCTATCAGGGTCTTTCCGAGGCGGTTTCCGAGGAGATCACACCGGATACGGATGTCCAGACCCTGCGCGCGGTCGCAGCGCGCCACGATGTGCCGGTGAATCCCGATTGGACGGCTGAGAAGCTGGTGGTGGAGCTCTTCGGCGAGATCGTCGAGCCGACGTTGATCCAGCCGACCTTCGTCTGTGACTATCCACCGTCGGCTCAGCCACTGGCCCGACCGCACCGCAAGGACCCTCAGCTCATCGAGGCTTGGGACCTCATCATCGGTGGTACTGAACGCGGTACGGCCTTCTCGGAGCTGATTGACCCGGTGATTCAGCGGGATCGGCTCACCGCGCAGTCCCTGCGGGCTGCCGCGGGCGACGTTGAGGCCATGCAGCTCGACGAGGACTTCCTACGTGCGTTGGAGTATGGCGCGCCGCCCATGGGTGGCCTCGGTCTGGGCATCGATCGTCTGGTCATGCTGTTCACCGGCGTCGGCATCCGCGAAACCATTCTGTTCCCCCTGCTGAAGCCGGAAGGAACATGAGCATGCATTCCGTGTTGATCGGCCTTGGCGCCCTGTTGCCGTCCGCTGGGGTCGCCTTCATGTTCTATGTGGTCATCAAGGCAATGCTCGAAGGTGATCGCAAGGAGCGTCTGGCGCATTCCAAGTGGGAGGCCAGCCAAGAACGTTCGGCGGCCTCGGTGGAGCGACCCAACAATTTCGAAGAAGGGGACTCCGCACCATAAGAATCTTCGCGTATGGTTGGATACGTAATAGTCGTTGGGCGCTGTTCATCGGCTTGTCACTTTCCACATTCGGGAGTATTCATGGCGCAGCGTGTCCAGGTTCTGTTGGTTGACGACATCGATGGGGCAGCGGCGGCTGAGACAGTGTCATTCTCGCTTGACGGCGTGTCATATGAGATTGACCTGACCGCGGCCCATGCCAAGAAAATGCGTGACGACCTGGCGTCGTGGGTGGGTCATGCCCGCCGCTCGGGCGGCCGCAAGAGCTCGCGCAAGGCGGCAGCCGGGGGGCGCCGTGGTGACCTCAGCGCAGTTCGCGAATGGGCGCGCAACAGCGGTCACAAGGTCAGCGACCGCGGTCGTGTCTCCGCGGAGGTCCTGGCCGCCTACGACAAGGCAAACGGCTGACCCAGCCGGCTCTGGTGGCTGCGCCTTCGGGCGCAGCCACTGCTGTGCCGGGACCAGCCACAGCCTGTTGGTCTCACGGTTGGCTCAGGGCCGCGGCAAAGAGGTCACCATCGCTGGCCACCCGGTCCAGGACGTCGTCCATGTCCAGCTGGGTCAGGAAGTCTCGGCGCTCGGCCCCCCGCTCGATCTCGGCCCATGTGCGCGGTGCGGCGACAAAGGGGGCCTCCCTGCCGCGCAGCGAGTACGGCGCGATCGTCGTCTTGGCGGCGGCGTTCTGACTCCAGTCCAGCAGCACCTTGCCGGGGCGCAGGGATTTCGTCATCTTCCACAGAACGAGCTCGGGCCTCAGCCTGGTCAGCTTCTGTGCGATCTCCCGTGCGATGTCGCAGATCGTGCCGGAATCCTGCTCGCCGGGCAATCCGGCATACAGCTGCATTCCCTTGCTGCCGCTCGTGACGGGTGCCGTCCTGAGCCCGATTCGCTCGAGCCGCTCGCGTACCAGCAAGGCCAGCTGTGCGCACTCGTGCAGCCCCGCCGGAACACCCGGGTCGAGGTCGATGACCAACCGGTCGGGACTACCTGGCTGACCGTCAGCATCGAATCGCCACTGCGGGACGTGGAGCTCCAACGAGGCGAGGTTCACGAGGTAGGTGAGGGCCGCAGCCCCGTCCACGACGGGGTAGCGGATGGTGTCGTTGCCGCTCTCCGAGCGCGAGCCGCTGGTGGGAACCGCCACAGACCGCAGCCATGAGGGCGCTCCGGGCGGGAGGTTCTTCTCGAAGAACGACGGTCCGTCCGTACCGTGCGGCCAGCGGATGCGGGTGACCGGCCGATCAGCGAGGTGGGGAAGCAGGAACGGGGCCACCCGGGCGTAGTAGTTGAGCACCTCACCCTTGGTGGTCTCGGTCGCGGGGTACATGACCTTGTCCAGGTTGCTCAGCCGGAGACGATGGCCGTCAACCAGCACCGCCGTCAGCTCGATCTCCCTGTCCGGCAAGCGAGCTCACCCCTCTCCCGGCACGTTGTCCCGCAGGTCGTCAGGTGACAGATCAGGTCGCAGACCACGGTATGCCGGTTGCCGCAGCCTGCCATGCGTGGAGACTCCCAGCACCTTCACGTCCACGACGACCTCCGGGCGAACCCATGTCGTTCCCTGCGCATCGAGCTTCGGGACCTTGTCGGCGAAAGGCGGGGCATCGACTCTCAGATCCTGCAGAGCCGTCAGGACGCGCTCCTGTTCCGTGCCGGCCAGACCGCTTCCGACACGACCCCGATAGAGCAGTCCCTGGGGAGTCGGGGTGCCGACCAGCACAGCGCCCAAGCGGTGGGCGCTGTCGGTCTCCAGCCGCCATCCGCCGATCACCACCGACATTGACGCGCGATGGGCGAACTTCAGCCAGTCACGAGTGCGGCGTCCTGGGTTGTATGTGGATGAGAGTCGTTTGCTGACAACGCCTTCCAGCCCCTGCTCCAGGGTTGCGGCGTAGAGCGCGTCACCGTCGTCATAGGTGGGAGGCACCTGGACGTTGGCACCGCCGAGACCGATGCGCTCCAGCGCTTCTCGCCGATCCTCCAGCGGGCGGGAGGTGAGGTCGACGCCATACAGGCGCAGGAGGTCGAACACCATGAAGGTGACGGGCCGCGTGGCGGACAGCGTGCGAGCCTTCCTGGCGTCGCTCACGTGCATGCGTTCAGCAAGGTCGGAGAACGAGGGGAGCCCACCGTCGAGCGACACCACCTCACCATCGAGCAGCATGTCCTCGGGCATCCCCGGCCCGGCAAGGGTGCCCAGCTCAGGGAAGCGCGTGGTGACGTCGTTCTCGTTGCGGGACAGCAGGGTCAGCCGACCTTCGGTGACATCTGCCAAGAGGCGCATACCGTCCCACTTGACCTCGTGTGCCCAGTCCGGACCGCGGGGGATCGCGCTTCCCTGGCTAGCCAACATGGGGCGCATGGATCCATCCTGACGTACGAGAGAACTGTCGGTCAGGGACACGATGACAATCCCGAGAGACTCAGGGAGAGTGACGTGATGAAAGGACGAGTGAGCTGATCGTGCGTGCCATGTGGAAAGGCGCCGTGTCCTTCGGTCTGGTCAATGTGCCGGTGCGGCTCTACTCGGCCACGGAGAACCATGACGTGCAGTTCCGCCAGGTGCACCGAGAGGACGGCGGTCGGATCAGGTACCAGCGAATCTGCAGCATCGACGGCGAACAGGTGTCGTACGACGACATTGCCAAGGGTTATGAGACCGAGGACGGTCGGATGGTCGTGCTCACCGACGAAGACCTCGCAGACCTGCCGACACGCAGCAGCCGTGAGATCGCAGTCGACAAGTTCGTGCCGGTCGAGCAGATCGACCCGATGCTGCTCGACAAGTCGTACTACCTCGAACCCGACAAGACGGCGACCAAGGCCTACGTCCTGTTGCGTGACGCGCTCAAGGCCGCCGATCGGATGGCCATCGTGACGGTTTCCATCCGGACCCGGATGACCGTGGCGGTGCTGCGCGTCCGCAACGACGTCATCGTCATGCAGACCATGTTGTGGCCGGACGAGATCCGGTCTCCCGAGTTCGCCATTCTCGGTGAGGAGACCGGTGCCAAACCATCCGAGCTGGCGATGGCCAACATGTTGGTCGAGTCGTTGGCGGGGGACTACGTCCCGGACGACTACGAGGACGACTACGAGCAGGCCGTCGACGCGTTGGTCAAAGCCAAGCTCGAGGGTGGGGAGGCGCGCGAAGCCCCCGCCGCGCAAGACAGCTCGGGCGAGGTGCTGGATCTTCTGGCTGCGCTTCAGCGCAGTGTCGAGCGGGCCAAGATGGCGCGTGGCGAGGCTGCGTCCGGCGAGGCCGCGTCAGGCGAGGCTTCACCCGGCGAGGCATCGCGTAGCGAGGCCGGCTAACCGATGCCTGAAGGTCACACCACGCACGCGCTGGCCGAACGGCTCGATCGCGCCTTCTCAGGGACGGTGGTTTCCGTCTCCAGCCCGCAGGGCCGGTTCGAGGACGGCGCCGCCTTGCTGGACGCGTTGGTGTTGGTCGGCGCATCGGCCTGGGGCAAGCACCTGTTCGTCAAGTTCGAGGGCGAGCGATGGCTCAACGTCCACCTCGGGCTGATCGGCAAGTTCTCCGTCATGCGTCACCTCGTCGCGCCGGGTCCTGGGGCAGGTTCCGACATGCATCGGCAGACACCAGGTATGCCGAACGGCCACGTCCCGGTCGAGGGGCAGGTCCGGCTGCGGCTGTTGAACGACACGTGGGTGGGGGATCTGCGGGGGCCGACCGTCTGCGCGGTCGTCACGCCGGAGAAGGTCGACGAGATACAGGCTCGACTCGGTCCCGACCCCCTGCGGGCGCACGCCGACCCGGATCTTGCGTTGCGTCGGATCATGCGCAGTGCCAAGCCGATTGCCGAGCTGCTGATGGACCAGGCCGTGCTGGCAGGGGTGGGCAACGTCTATCGGTGCGAGGTGCTGTTCCGGCATCGCGTCGACCCGTTCCGCCCTGGCCGGGAGATCCGGCCGACCACCTGGCAGGCCATCTGGGACGACCTGACCATGCTGATGCCGCTCGGTGTCGCGTTCGGCCAGATCCTCACCATGGACGATCAGGTGGCCGATGCCCTGGCCGAGGTCGCGGACGGTTCGGCGGCCGCGCATACAGAAGCCGTCACCGGGGCGCGCCTCGGTGACCGCTTCGAGCGACGCTTCTACCTCTACCAGCGGACCGGCGAGCCGTGCCGCACGTGCGGGTCAACAGTTCGCACCCAGTTGATAGCGGGGCGAAACCTGTTCTGGTGTGGCCGCTGTCAGCGCCGCCGCTGAGCGCCGCGTGATGGGTGCGGCCGGTCAGATGGCAGGTGGTTGCTGGCTGCTGGTGCTGAACCCGATGGCGGAGACAGCCCTGGCGCACATGTCCTGGTCCTGCTCGCCGGTGCCTCCGCTGGCGCCGAGTGCGCCCAGGAGCGCGCCGCCACGGTAGATAGGAACTGCGCCCGTCTGCGGGGTGAAGCGGCCGTGAGTCATCGCGGTGAGGGCACTCGAGAAGTTTGGCATCGGCGACATCTTCTCCTTCTGCGCGGCGCTGGGCACGCCATACGCCGCCGAGGTCCACGCCTTTCCGAGCGCGACGTCGGCGCTGACCCAGGGAGCCCCGTCCATACGTGCGAACGCCAGCAGGTGGCCGCTGTCGTCCATGACCGCGAACGACATGGGTGGCGCTCCCAGCTCATTTGCCGCGTCCCGCGCTGCCGTGCACAGGCTCATGGCCTCTTCCAGAGTCAGCATGCCGTCACCCTTCGTGTTGTGATCGTCGATTGGCTGTGATCGTGGCCGATGGATCCTTGCATTGATGGCTCCACACACACCCTATTTCTGTATTGTGGATATTTCCTTCTGCGAACTGGAAGGTAGCGCAATCTCCTGTGTGAACTGAAGGGACCTGCTGATGTCCGACGCCGGTGGTCACGAGAAGGCTCCACAGCGCGCCGGGGGCGTGCAGTCGCTGGAACGGGCCTTCGGCATCCTCGAGACGATGGCGCATGCCGGCGGGACTCTGGGACTCTCCCAGCTCGCGACCCGGGTGCACCTGCCGTTAGCCACCACCCACCGCTTCGTGCGCACGTTGGTTGACCTCGGCTACCTGCGTCAGGAGCCGTCCCGCCATTACGCGCTCGGCTCCAAGCTGATCTGGCTGGGAGAGTCCTCGGCGCACATGCTCGGCACCTGGGCCCGGCCCTACCTGGCGAACCTGGTCGAGAGCCTCGGCGAGTCGGCGAACCTGGCCATGCTGGATGGTGACCAGATCGTGTACCTCGGGCAGGTCCAGTCCCGGCAGTCCATGCGAACGTTCACCGAGGTCGGACGACGGGTCTCGCCGCACTGCACCGCCGTCGGCAAGGTGCTCCTGGCCCTGATGGACCCGGCGGACGTCCAGGCGCTGCTGAGCCGCACCTGCATGCCGGGTCTCACCGAGCACACCGTCACCGAGCCGGAGGTGTTGGCCGCTGAGCTGGAGCAGGTGCTGGAACGTGGGTATGCCATGGACGAGGGAGAGCAGGAGCTGGGAGTGCGCTGTGTCGCCGTTGCGGTGCCCCGGGCTCCCTCACGTATCGCTCTGTCGGTCTCGGGGCCTGCCACTCGCATGACTGACGACCTGGTGGCACGTGCCGTCCCGCAGCTGACCGATGCCGCCCGACGACTCTCGGACGACCTTGCAACAGGTCATCCCCAGCCAAGAAAGGCTTTGCCCGTGAAGCATTGACCTCGCCGTGAAGCATTGACCTCGCCATCAAGTCTGCCTACTCTTCTCTTCTGAATAGAGATAAGTGAATTCCGCATCGTGGAATTTACGGCCGCAGCAAAGACGCGAGGAGCATTGATGACGACCCCAGAAGGCGTGCAGATCACGGGCGACAACGGCGAGCGGTATGACGAAGTGCTCACCGCGCCGGCGCTGGCCTTCCTCGCCGATCTCCACCGGAGCTTTGACGATCGCCGGCTGGCGCTGCTCCAGGCCCGTTCGGACCGCTACGAAGAACTGGCAGCCGGAGGCACGCTCGACTTCTTGCCCGAGACACAGAAGATCCGCGACGGGGACTGGCAGGTCGCTCCAGCGGCGCCCGGCCTGGTCGATCGTCGCGTCGAGATCACTGGCCCCACCGACCGCAAGATGACGATCAACGCCCTCAACTCCGGGGCCAAGGTCTGGTTGGCCGACATGGAGGACGCGTCGACCCCCGCCTGGGCCAACGTCATCGAAGGCCAGCTCAACCTGCGCGACGCCCTCGACCGCACCATCGACTTCACCTCGCCCGAGGGCAAGTCCTATGCGCTCGGAGAGGACCTGGCCACGATCGTCGTCCGGCCCCGCGGCTGGCATCTGCCCGAGAAACACATCGTCGTGGACGGGCGCCCGATGTCGGGCGGCCTGGTCGACTTCGGTCTCTACTTCTTCCACTGCGCCCAACGCCAGATCGACGC
>DATCNE010000108.1:0-4097 GCA_036565395.1 Dermatophilaceae bacterium | reverse complement strand
CGCCATGTCGCACCGAGCAAACGCCGAGGTCGACCGAGGCGCCGAACGCGGTCAGCGAGGCGAAGACGTCGTTTGGGTTGCCCCCGGCGATGTCTACGCCAACCGCACCGTGCCCATCCCCGAACCCGTCCGCGCTGGACTCGTCGACGCGACCGACACCCTCGTCCAGACCGCCGGCAACGCCATGTCAGCCGCGGCCTGCCTCGACCGAGTCACCCAAGACAGACCCCCGGGGTCAGGGCAGGAGCCGACCACATCTCGCGGCCGCCGACACGAGGGGCCTACGCCCATGGCTCAGGAGGTTCCACGTGTTGCCCGGCCGTAGCGCCAATTCAGGCCGCAATGACCGCCCACATGCCATCCCGCGCCTTAGGGGTGGCAACGACGAGCAGTCCAAGCTGCTCGACCGAAGAGACGGAAGGTGAAATGGCGATGATCAGCTCCGAAACGGAGACCGGTCGACTGTTGAGGAAGGCCGCCAATCTGCTGCACTCAGTCGTCGAGGCCGCGTGGACCAACGACATCCCATCCCCGGCAAGGTGGGATCTCCACCGCATCGGAACCGAGGCCCACCTGGTCCAGCGCGACATCCTCGACGCGCTCGGTGAAGGCGCCGAGCCGACCGAACTCCTGCCTGGTAACGACATCGCGGCCGTGCTCGAGCAGGCTGCTCACACTCTCGCGGCCATTCCCCAAGAGTTGAACAACCTTGATACGGAACGGCTGGAGGCGCGAGTGTCCTCACTTGCGGACCGCGCAGAGCGCGCGCTTGCCGTTCGGCATGCGATTCGACTCGGATAGGACGGTGGTTCCGTTGCCTGATCATGAGCAGTTACACCGAGGTTCTGTTGTCGACCCGCTGTGGACCATCCGGGACGTCTCGGCCTACTTGGCGGTGCCGGTAGGAACTCTCTACCAGTGGCGTCACCGGGGGGAGGGTCCTCCGGCGATTCGACTTGGACGTCACCTGCGCTATGACTCCGGAAGCGTTCACCGGTGGGCGCTGGACCAAGCGAGCTGAGATGGCGCAGGTGACACGAAACTCGCCCAACGGCTGGCTTGCCCGCTGGCGCGACCCGGCGGGGCGACAACGGAAGAAGTCCTTCGCCCGGAAGGTCGACGCGCAACGCTGGCTTGACCAGATGCTCTCAGACTTGCACCGCGGGCGTTACATTGACCCGGCCGCTGCGAAGGCCATGACGGGTGACTACGCCGACCAATGGGCGTCGGGACTGGCGCATCTCAAAGTCTCGACCGCGACCCGGTACCGCGGCATCGTACGCGTCCACATCGTGCCCCGTTGGGGTACTTGGCAGTTGGGGAAAATCACGCTGTCCGACGTTAATGCGTGGATCGCCGACCTCGCTGCCGAAGGGCTTCGTCCGGGAACCGTTCGACAGACTCACCGAGTGCTGTCGCTCATCCTTGACACCGCTGTCGCCGATGGACGCATTGCCGGCAATCCAGCGGCAAGGGCCAAGCTTCCGAGGCAAGTGCGTGCCGAACCGGTATTCCTCACGGCGCAACAGGTAGCGGAGTTGGCGCGCGCCTCAGAGCCCGAGGATCTGTCAGTGCTGACGCTCGCCTTCACCGGGCTTCGGTTTGGTGAGCTCGCCGGCCTTAGGGTCCGACGCTTCGACCCTTTGAGGCGGCGACTGACGGTGTCTGAGTCCGTGACAGAAGTTCGGGGGCGGCTGGTATGGTCCACGCCGAAGACGCACCAGACACGATCGGTGCCTGTCCCGCGCACGCTGGCGACGCGGATCGAGGAGCTAGTGCAAGGTCGGAATCAGGATGAGCCGATCTTCAGGGCGCCGGGTGGGGGAGTGTTGCGGCTGCGAAATTGGCGGATGCGCGTATTCGATCCTGCTCGAGATGCTGTGGGCCTCCGAGACTTGACGCCGCACGACTTGCGGCATACCGCGGCATCTTTGGCAATCGCATCCGGGGCCAACGTCAAGGCCGTCCAGCGGATGTTGGGCCACGCCTCAGCGGCGATGACGCTTGACGTGTACGCGGGACTCTTCGCGGACGACCTGGACGCCGTAGCGGACGCACTCGACTTGCTCGTACCGCAGCCCGCACCCCCTGTCGGTGAGGAAGCGGACTGATTGGCGCTTCCTTGCGGCGACGATGGGGTCGTGGCGTAATACATGCGGCGCACAGCAATGCTGCAAGGTCCGGGGGCAGGACCGAAGACGACGCAACCACGAGGCACTCACTTCTGATATCCCCGGCAGGTCCGTGGCGGGTCGATCAATTAACGCGGCTGACCACGTGAGTGCGAAGGGGTGAAGCAACCGCTTCGGTCGTTTTCGAAGAGTGGAGTCCCGTTGGCGGCTCGAAACCCAAAGCCGGTTGAACCCCGCATCCCGCCTGGCGTTGACCGCGTCCAACGATAGGCGAGTACCAATCGAGCAAGCCGTACCCCCCGGCTCACCCTGGCTGAGGTGAGCCGGAACCTATGGAACATGTCGCTAGTCCCACGCCCTGATGTGCCATAGATGTGCCATCGAGCTCTTCTTGTGCACGTTTTCTGAAGGCAGAAAGCTTGGCTCTAAGCCTCTGACCAGCACAAACGCGGGGTGGGCCCCGTCGGGCTCGAACCGACGACCTACGGATTAAAAGTCCGCTGCTCTACCAGCTGAGCTAGAGGCCCGGGGTATGGGAAGAACTGAAGGAACAACCCTAGGAAGAACCCTAGGAACAACCCATACGGATGGACAGCCTAGCGATGCGTCGAGCCAGCGCCTTCGCAGGCCAACGTGACGGTTCTTTTGGCGCGGCCCACGCGCCCCGTTGATACCGCGAAGAGACTGGGGTCCGTTAAGCCACGCCTTCGGCGGGACCGGCTGTCGCGCGGATGGCGTTGAGAGCAGCGACCAGCTCATCGACGTCGGAGCCGCTGAACAGGTCTTCGGGCCCGTGGGGTGCGTGGTCGGTGAACGGCGCCTCGTAGAGCCGGTCGGCGTCCATCACTCCTGCCTCGGTCAGGTGGGTGACAACGACCCAGACGAAGTCGATCTGGGCACGGTTGTAGGTCCGGTCGTCCAGGAACCGTGAGAACGCCTCCACTGCGGCGTCACGATCGAGTCCCACCAGTGAGCGCACGAACAGCCCGAAGCCTTTGGCCTGCTCGCTGGCCCGCGCAAGGTCCTCGGGGGCGCCGACGCCGGCGTTGACCAGCATCTGTTCGAGCGCGCTGAGGTCGTCGGGGGTCAGTTGACGGTTGCGGCGCACCTTCTGCAGGGCGACATGGTCCAGGTGGGCTCGCAGGTACTCGCGGGCCTTGGCGCGGAACCGGTCGGTGTCCACGCCGACCGCGACCCGGTGGAGCTCGATCTCCTTCAGCTCTCCAGGCTCGTCGACCATGTCGGTGTAGACGACGACCTGCTTGATCTTGTCGAGCAGCTTGACCAGTCCTCGCAGTCGCCGGCGCATGAGCTCGAGCATCGGGACCGTGACGTCCTCCCACCACTGGTCCCCGGCGACCTCATCGAGTAGTTGCTGTTGGGCCTTGATCACCGGGATGTCGGTCTGCTCGAGCAGCCCGGAGGCGATTTGCTGGACCAGCCTGCGCACCCGCTCTGCGCCAGGGGGTGAAGACCCCGGCACGCCGGGAAACTAGTGTCGCGTGTCGTAAGTGACTTTACGGTGCGGTCTTGGGACAATCGGGTATGTCTGTTGCTGCCCCGATAGTGCTGCGTCCTGGTGATGAGTCGAAGCTGAGCGCTTTGATTCGGTCTTCTACCGTTGAGGCCGGGTTGGCCCAGCGGGCGCGAATCGTGTTGCTGGCCGCCGAGGGGGTGTCGAACACTCAGGCTGCGGCGATGGTGGGGGTCTCTCGCCCGACGGTGATCCTGTGGCGCAACCGGTACGCCCAGGCGGGGATCGCGGGGCTGGGTGACCTGGAACGCTCGGGTCGGCCCCGGGGGATCGACGACCTGGCGGTCGTGGTGGCGACCCTGGCGGCGCCGCCGGCGCACCTGGGTGTGACGCACTGGTCGGCGCGGCTGCTGGCCAAGGAGCTGGGGATCTCGTTTGCCTCGGTGTCCCGGATCTGGCGCGATAACGACCTGAAGCCCTGGAAGCGGGAG
>DATCNE010000107.1:0-17588 GCA_036565395.1 Dermatophilaceae bacterium | reverse complement strand
CCAGCTCAGGGATCACCGGCCGGACGGATGATGGATATGACGAAGTCAACCCTAGAAACCGCTCAGCAGCGCCCGGCTGAGCGGCAACGCGACCCCGAGCGGACCCGCGCCGAGATCCTCAAGGTGGCAACTGCGGAGTTCGCACGGGTCGGCTACTCGGGTGCCCGGGTCGACGATATGGCGGCACTTACCCGCACCACCAAGCGGATGATCTACTACTACTTCGGCGGCAAGGAGCAGTTGTATGTGGCCGTGTTGGAGCAGGCCTACGGCGACATTCGCGCATTGGAACAGCAGCTCAACTTGGAACACCTGTCTCCAGTAGAGGCCTTGCGGACGCTGGCCGAGGTGACCTTTGACTACCATGACAAACACCCCGAGTTCATCCGGCTGGTCGCCATCGAGAACGTGCACGACGCCGAGCACATGCTGGACTCACACCTGGGCGGGCTGAACAGCCCCATCCTCGCCCTGATCAAGGGCATCCTGAACCGCGGCTACCGCGACGGCGTCTTCCATCGCAAGGTCAAGCCGATCGAGGTTCACACAATGATGAGCGCCCTCTGCTTCTTCCGCGTCTCCAACCGGGCCACGGTCAAGGCGATCTTCGGCTACGACATGGCGACTGCGAGAACACGAAGACGCCAGCGCGTGGTCATCGCCGAAATGTTGCTCAGCTGGCTTCAAGATGCTCGGTGAGTCAATGTACTACCTAGTACAAACAATTTGGCGAAATCTATTGACGCGCCCACACGCCGTCGCGTAGGTTCCGCTTTGGGAACAGGCGTTCGTATCCTGAGCACCCCCTAGTAAGAGCGGATCGGCTCCCACCCACCGGAAGTGAAGCCTCCACCCGAGCAATCACAGTGCGGCCCTGCCGCCCATCCCACCGCGAGGTATTACTCATGAACCGCATTAACCGTTGGGCACGCATCGCTCCCGTCGCTGTTGTGGGCGTCGCACTAGCTGTCACCAGCTGCGCCGCCCCGGGAGGAAAGGCAACAGACTCGGCCAAGGAGACCGGTCCCATCAAGATTGCCTCCATCAGTCCGCACAGCGGCCAGTTCAGCTCGCTGGGTGCGTGGGAGCTGGATGGGGTCAAGCTCGCCGTTGCCGAGGCCAACGCGGCAGGCGGGATCAACGGGCGCAAGCTCGAGATCAGCGTCCTGGACGACCAGGGAGACCCCACAGTCGCCACGAACTTGGCCCGCAAGGCGGCCAGCGATGGTGTCGTATTCGTGTTCGGGAGCTCCCTGAGCGGCAACACCCTCGCCATGTCACCAATCCTCACTTCCGCCAAGATCCCGGCGATCACCTCTGGTCAGTCGCCGAAGCTCGCCAAGACAGGTAGCAAGTTCCTGTTTTTGAACGCTCCGCCGAGCACGGTGTTCGACCAGACCCTGGCCAATTACTTGGTCGACACCAAGGCCTACAAGTCCATTGCGATGATCAGCAACAACGGCGCTTACGGCAAGGGCGAGCACGACGCCTTCCTTGCGTCCCTGTCCGCCAAAGGGGTCAAGCCCCTGGCGGACCAGGTGGTAACACCTGAACAGAAGGACTTCAGCTCCGCGCTGACCTCCATAGGCCAGACCAAGCCCCAGGTGCTGTTCATCGGCGCCGAAGAGGTCGAGTCGGGGCTCATCGCCAAACAGGCTCGGCAGCTCGGCATCACCGCCATCTTCGCCGGCGGCTCGCCCATCGGCACCGACGTCTACTACAAGACGGCCGGCACCAACGTGGCAGAGGGATCCATCGTCAGCACTCCCTATCTCGGCAACGACACCGACGCCAAGACCACCAAGTTTGCGGCCGACTACCAGAAGGCTTACGGCGAAGCCGCGGAATTCCACGGGGCCAAGGCCTACGACGGTGCACAGATCGTCATCAAGGCGCTCCAGGCGACCAACGGAGCGGGCGGCGTTAAGCTCGCCGATGCGATCCGCGCAGTCAAGTACGAGGGTTTGGTCGGATCCTTCGCGTTCGACGAGACTGGGATCGGCGTCCATAAGACCACGATCGCCATCATCACGGACGGCAAGCAGGTCGCCGTCAAATAGCCCCTGGGGGCTGTCCGCCAAGTTGGGTCCCAGGTGGGACCCCACTTGGGTAGGCACGGACGACCAGCCCAGGTGAGCAACCCGTGATCGCTGCTGGCGAGGAGAGAACATGCAGGTCTTTCTGCAGACATTGATTGGCGGCATCGGCTTCGGCGCTATCTATGCGCTGGTGGCACTGGGATTCTCGCTGGTGTACCGCACCATGGGACTGGTCAACTTCGCCCATGGCGACGTGGCGATGCTTGGCGCTTACATCGCCACCACCTTCTACGTCAGCACCAAGCTTCCGTTCGCGGTTGCCATGGCCTCGGCCATCATCTGCACGGCAGTCGTGGGTCTGGTGATCGAACGGGTGCTGCGTCCGTTGGAGAACAAGGACTTCGACCTGATGCTGATCGGCACAATCGGCTTCGGGATTGTGTTGCAGGCTGTGGCGACCCTGATTTGGGGTGCCACCGGCCAGGCGGTCCCGAGCCCTGTCGCCACCCAGCCGATCAACGTCTTCGGCGTCTACATCCGCAAGTTCGACCTCGTCATCATCGTCGTTGCTGCGGTGGCGACAGCCCTGCTGTGGATCTTCCTCGATCGGACCAAGCGTGGTATCGCCATGCAGGCGGTAGCGATGGACCATGAACAAGCAACGGCGATCGGTATCCACGTCGGGCGCAGCAACGCCATCGCCTTCGCCATCGGAGCCGGCCTGGCTGCTTTGGCCGGAGGACTGGCGGCCCCGGTGCTCTACGTCAACTCGAGCTTGGGTGCTGCGCTCGGTATCAAGGGATTCGCGGCGGCGATTCTGGGCGGCTTCGGCAACATCAAGGGCGCCATCGTTGGCGGTCTGGCCTTCGGCGTGCTCGACGCGTTCACGGCCGGCCGCTTTCAAGGCTACTCGGAACTGGTCACATTCGTCGTCTTTGCGGCGGTCGTCATCGTTAGGCCCACGGGCATCTTCGGTGAAAGTACGGTGAACCGAGCATGAAGAAGTATCTTGGCATCGGTATCCTCGTCGTCCTGGCGATGGTGTTGCCTTACGGGCTGGACAGCTACAAGATCCATGTCGCCAACGTCGCCATCATCTTCGCCATCCTGGCCGTCGGCCTATTCCTGACTATGGGCATCGCCGGCCAGGTCAACCTGGCCCAGGTGGCATTCTTTGGAACGGGCGCCTACGTGTCCGCCATCCTGACCACCCAGACCGGTCTAGGTTTCTGGCCCGCCGCCGCCTGCGCGGTGGGCGCCGCGATCCTGATCGGACTGATCGTTGGGATTCCCGCGCTGCGCATGCAGTCGCACTACCTCGGAATCGTTACTCTCGGCCTTGCCCTCGCCTTCACCAACCTGGTCTCCAACGCCTCGTTCACGGGGCAGGCTGAGGGCATCAACAACGTGCCCAGCCCCACCCTTCCGGGCGTCGACCTCTCCAGCGAGTACGTCTACTACTACCTTGAGGCTGTCGCTCTGGTGATGGCAATCCTGCTTGCTGCTTTTGTCGTGCACACTCCGTTGGGACGGCGGCTGCGCGCGATGCGCGACGACGACCTGGCCGCCTCAGCGATGGGCGCGGAGGTGCCGGTCCTGCGCATGGCCGCCTTCGCGTTCGGTGGACTGTACGGCGGTGTAGCAGGCGTCCTCTACTCAGGGTTGATCCACTTCGTCGCTCCGGAGTCGTTCAGCCTGGCGAACATGTTCTTTCTGCTTGCCATGGTCATCATCGGTGGTCGCCACAGCCTACGGGGTGCCTTGGTCGGGGCGGTGACGCTGACCGTGATGCGGGAGGCACTAGTCGACTTCGCCACCTACGCCCAGCTCGCTTACGGCGCCCTGGTCGTCTTCATGGTGGTGTTCGCCCCGACCGGCTTGGCCGGAGTCCCGTCGCGGTTGAAGCGCATGCTGCTCAAGCGTGGATCGGCCAGCTACGACAGCACCCGTGTCGCGGCATACGTCCCCGACCCGTCACTGAGCGGCGGTATGCACGCGCCGGACCCGAGCGCACCGAACGTCGTTGAAGTCGACGGTCTCAACAAGAACTTCAAGGGCCTGCGAGCCCTGAAAAACGTCACCCTCGTGGCCCGCAAGGGCGAGATCCTGGGAATCGTGGGCCCCAACGGGTCGGGCAAGACGACCTTGTTCAACGTGCTCAGCGGCCTCTACACGCCCAGCGAGGGCAGCGTGCGGATGCTCGGCACATCGGCCGCGAAGGTCGCGCCGTATCGGCTTTCGCTCAGGGGCGTGGCGCGCACCTTCCAGAACCTGCGCCTGTTCACCCGCCTCACCGTGCGTGAGAACGTCATGGTCGCCCTTGACCGGACCCACACTCGCTGGTCGTGGCGCTACTTCCTCTGGCCCGTCGGCGTGTGGCGGCACGACCGCGGTATGCGTATGGCGGCCGACGCCCTCCTCCAGCGCTACGGCCTGAGCAACCTCGCGGACACAAACCCGACGGAGCTGTCCTACGGTGCGCAGCGCCGGGTTGAGATCGCCCGCGCCCTGGCAACCAACCCGAAGGTCCTCCTCCTGGACGAGCCCGCTGCCGGGCTCAACGGCGAGGAAGTCAACCAGCTCCGCCTCATCGTGCGCGACATCCGCGCCAGCGGCGTGACTGTCCTGATCATTGAGCACAACATGGGTCTGGTCATGTCGCTGTGCGACCGAGTTGTGGTGCTGGCCAACGGAGCTGTCATCGCCGACGGCCTACCGGCAGTGGTCGCGTCCCAGCCTGACGTGATCGAGGCCTACCTCGGGGATTCCTCCCTACTAGACCTCCCGGCGACCGAGAAGGCGGAAACCTCATGAGCCAACAGGACCGCAGCGTTTCATCCACCCAGGGTGCGGCGACCGTCGCGAACGACCCATCGGTCCCGGACCTTGCGGTCGGCAACCTCGATGTGCATTACGGCCACGTCTCCGCGGTGCGGGGCATCAGCTTCACCGTCCCCGGCGGCGCATCGGTTGGCATCATCGGAGCGAACGGTGCCGGCAAGACCTCGACGATGAAGGCCATCCTCGGTCATGTTCAGCGACGCGCCGACACCCTGACCTTTGGCGACACGGACCTGACCCGGGTCGCGGCCCGCAACGTCATCCGGCACGGAATCGGCTATGTCCCCGAGGGTCGGCACGTTTTCGGCGGGCTCTCCGTCGAGAAGAACCTCCTCCTGGGCGCCTACACGCGCCCATGGAAGTCCGGGCCCACCGACCAGCTCAAGGAGATCTACAAGCTCTTCCCGGTCCTGGGCGAGATGAGCAACCGGCTCGCCGGGGCCCTGTCCGGTGGACAGCAGCAGATGCTGGCGGTCGGGCGGGCGCTCATGTCCAACCCCAAACTGCTCGTCCTCGACGAGCCCTCGATGGGGCTGTCCCCCAAGCTCGTCGACGAGGTGCTCGAGGTGATCCAACGGCTGAACAAGTCCGGCATGAGCATCCTGCTCGTCGAGCAGAACGCCAAGCTGACCTTCGAGGCAACCAACCACTGCTTCGTCATGGAGAACGGCGAGATCGTCATGGACGGGCCTGCCGACGACCTGCGACACGACCCCCAGGTCCGCCGCATCTATCTCGGCATCTGACCGCTCTAGTCGATCGCGAGACCCCGGCATGGCCAGATCCACCGCAGGTGAGTCGGTCACCGCTCGGGTCGTTCGCGTCCGGGCCGCCTTCGACGCCTCCCATGCCATGCTGACCGTCTCCGAGGTCGCCCGGCGGTCGGGGCTCCCGGTCACCACGGCTAACGGCTCGCGGGCGAACTCGTGACCCAGGGCCTGCTCGAACGGGCAGAAGACCACCAGCTCCGGGTGGGCCTGCGGCTGTGGGAGCTGGACTCACGCTCGTCGCGCGGCGAAGGGCTGCACGAGGCAGCCCTTCCCTTCATGGAGGACCTGCAAGTGGTGGTGCGCCAACACACCCAGCTCGAAACCGTGCGGCCAACCGCAGAGGACCATTGGGGGCTACTGTGACCCAGCTCGACGAGAGCCATCCCGTGCTTGCACAACCCCTCCGAATCGGCCCCAAGACATTGCGCAATCGGTTCGTTGGGGCGCCCATGGAGCGCAACTACTGCGAGATCGACGGCACGGTCACGGACGCCTATGTCAACTACCTTGAGCGGCGCGCGGAGGGGGGCGCTGCGCTGTTGTTCGCTGAAGCCAGCTACGTGCGCATCGACGGCAAGGGACGGCTGCGCCAGCTCGGCGTGGACGACGACGAGCGAGTTCCGGGGATCCGCAGGCTTGCCGCCGCAGTCCATCTCCGCGGCGCGCTGTTCGGCATGGAGCTCAACCACGGTGGACGGACCGCCCAGGGCAAGGTCAGCGGCTTCCAGCCGGTGGCGCCCTCGGCGATCCCCTGCATGGTGGCAGGTGGTGACATGCCGATGGAACTGGAGACCGAGGAGGTGTACGACCTGGTCGAATGCTACGGCGAGGCTGCACGTCGTTGCGTCACGGCAGGGGTCGACGTGATCTCGATCCACGGTGCCCACGGCTACCTTGTGCAGCAGTTCATCTCCCCGACAACGAACCTGCGGGCCGACGAATTCGCCGACCCGCTGCGGTTCCTGAATCTGGTCATTGAGGCGGTGCGCGCCAACGCGTCGGACCTGGCGATCGGGATGCGCGTTTCGGCGTTCGAGGGCAGCGACGGAGGCCTGGATGCCGACAGCATGTTCGAGATCATCTCGGCGGCTCGCCTTGACCTTCTGGACTTCCTCGACGTCTCCGCAGGCAACTACGAGGCGGGGCAGTGGATCATTCAGCCGGGTGAGTTCCCCCGCGGGGTGCTCGCGCCATTTGCCGAGCGGTACCGCTCGCTCGGCCTCCCGGTGGGTGTCGCAGGCCGGATCAACGCGCCGGAAACCGCGGTGTCCATCGTCGAAGGCGGCCAGGCCGACTTCGTCAGCATGGCCCGCGCCTTGCACGCCGACCCCGACTTCCCCAGACGTGCCCTCGCCGGCGAGCGCTACCGCCCATGCATCGCCTGCAACCTGTGCATCGACCAACTCGGCACCGGCGAGGCCATCGGCTGCTCGGTCAACCCCTGGGTCGGGCGCGAGCGCGAGCAGAGGCGCCCGACGTCGGCCGATCTGAAGCGATCCTCGGTCCTGGTGATCGGCGCCGGCCCAGCGGGGCTGGAAGCCGCTCGTGCCCTCGCCCAGCAGGGCCTGGATGTCGAGCTGTTCGAACGCGCGAAGCAGATTGGCGGCCAGTTCGCTCTCGCCTCAACTCTGCACGAGTACCCCGAGTACCACAATCTTCTCGGATGGTACGCCGCCGAGCTCGACCACCTCGGTATCCGGCTGCACCTCGGAGTCGAGGTCACCCCAGAGCTGCTCGCGGAGCACAGTGCCGACGCCATCGTGGTGGCGACCGGCGGTTCCGGGTACCTCCCCGCCGTCCCAGGTATCGATCTTCCCCACGTCGTGGACTTACGGACGTTCCTGGCCGCTGGGGCGCCTGCACCCACGACCTGCACTATTTTCGGTGCGGACCGCGAGGGTGTGGCCGTGGCCGACGACCTGGCGGCCCAGGGCACCAGGGTGCTGGTGGTCGGTACGCAGCAGTCGCTGGCGCCAGACGTCGGTCGGCGGGCCAAGATGCTCGTCATCCCACGCCTGCTCGAGGATCCGAAGGTCCGGGTCGTGCTCGACGTCGTCCTCCGCCGGATCGAGCCCGAACGAGTACTGGTGAGTCACAACGGATCGGACGAATGGGTGGACGCGCCCGGCCCACTGCTTGTCTCACAGGGAGTCGAGCCGATCAATGACCTGGTCGCGGCCAGTCGCGCCCTCGAGCCAAGCCTCGGCGTTGAGGTGATCGGCGATGCTGGCGGCAACGGCGGCTCGATACAAGAAGGCCTACGAGCCGCAGCAGACGCCGCGCAGCGCGTTACGCTCACCTCAGCGGCATCCACAGTCTGGACGACGAATTGACCGGAGGCCACGTCGCCGTCGCGACGAATGGTCACGGTGCCGCCCTCGACGGTCAGCTCGAAGGCCAGCCTCACCTGCGGCAGGCCCAGGCGCTCGGCGAGCATGGCCGGAACCACGCCCGTCGCGCCATCCGTGGACGCCATGCCGGTCAGGATCAGGTCCGGGTCCCCGATCTTCTTCACGGCCTCGGCCAGGATCAGCGAGGTGGCGACCCGCGTCGGACCCGTGGGTCGCCTTGTCGTGGACATGGGCCCCCGCGGTGGGCACCCATCTGCAGGGCCTTCTTGACGGCATCGGCGGCCCAGTCCGGCTCCACGGTCAGTACGGTCACCCGCCTCTCATCGGCCCCCTCCCCAGCATCACTCTCGACCATGTTGAGACCTGCCTGGACCGCGTACTCGTCAAGCTCAGGGAGCAGACCGTCAACCCCCACGCGATCAGTGGTGTTATCAGATTCGTTGAACGTGCGGTCCGACTTGGCGTCCGGCACGTACTTGAAAGCCGACGATGTCCAGTGCTGGCTCGTCCTCTTCCGTTGGGGGTATGAGTTCAGGTTCTGGGGCATTCTGACAGCCGGGGCCAACGGACAGAAACACTCGCAGACCGTGCTGCCCCAACCCCGCAATTCCTCGCCGAACCCGGAGAGGCCTACGAAGTGGTTCGCCGATGAAGACACTATTCACGGCTCCCCCTCCGCAGCTCCTGGAGATACGTCTCTACTGGCCCGCGACGGTAGCTGCGACCGGAATTCTCGCGAAGTAGATCCAGGCCCCGCTGCAGCTCACCGTCCGGGAGGTGCAGCGCCCACCAGAGCGGCCCGCCCAGGTGGCGAGGATAGCCGAAGCCTAAGGTCGCCACAACGTCAACGTCCGACGGCCGGTTCGCAACGCCCTCCTCCAGCAGGAGCGAGGCCTCATTCACCCACGCGACGAAGGCACGGAGCCGGATCTCGTCTGCTCCTATCTCGCGACGCCGGATTCCAGCTCGTTTCGAGCACTCCTCGATGATCTGCGCCACTTCCGGGTCTGGATTGCGGTCTTTTGGCGTCGCTCCGTAGCGGTAATAGCCGCGGCCGACCTTCACCCCGAACCACCCGCGCTCACACAACTGGTCCGGGATCTCGACGTACCGACCATTCGGGTCCTGGTTCGCGGCCATGCGTTTCCGCATGCTCCAGGCGATGTCAAGGCCAGAGAGATCGCCCACAGCAAAGGGTCCCATCGCGAACCCGGCGTCGACCAGGACACGATCGACATGCTGCGGGTAGGCGCCTTCCTCAAGCAGGAACTCGCACTGCTTCCGGTACGCGGCGTACATGCGATTACCGATGAAGCCTTCGCCAACGTTCGCCAGGACGGGTGTCTTCCCGATCCGCTTGCCAACCTTCGTGGCTGTCGCCAAAGCGTCCTGTCCGGTGCGTTCGCCACGGACGACCTCGAGCAGGGCCATCCGTCCCGGCGGGTTAAAGAAGTGCATGCCCAGGAAGCGCGCCGGCCACTCGCAGCTCTCGGCCAGGACGTTGATGTCCAAGTAAGACGTGTTCGATGCGATCAGGGCCGGTCGAGGAACGACGGCTGAGAGCTTGCGCAGCAGAGATGCCTTGTCGTCGAGGTCCTCGATGATGGCCTCGACGACAAGATCCGAGCCGACCAGTGCCTCAAGGTCGCCGTGCACCCTCACACCAGGTGACGCGTTCGCGCGGGCCCTCTCCCGAGCGCTGGGGTTTACCTCGACGAGGACGGTGTCTATGCCCCTGCCGGCGAACACTGCGGCGATGCCGGCACCCATTGTGCCCGCACCGATCACACCCACACGCTGTACCCGCCTGGCCTCGCCGCGCCCGGTCACAGTGGCTGCGGCACGCTCCGCAAAGAATAGGTACCGGTGGGCCGCGGCCTCGTCGCCGCACCTCAACCGGTCGAAGGTCGCACGTTCGGTCAACAGGGCCTCGCGGCCAGAGCCGGAGCACGCCAGCTCAACGAGCTCCAGCGACAGCGCGGCGGCGGGACGACGTCTTCGGCGGGACGAGAGCTGGGACCCCCAGGCCCGCAACGCGGCACCTTCCGAGGCGTCAAGCTCGCTATGGATGAGCGCTCGTTTGCCGCCCAACCCACGCACCATCTCGGCAGCACCCTCGAACAGGTCCGCCAGGGTCCTCACCTGGTCGACGACCCCGAGCCGAAGTGCTTCTTCACCGAGGATTCGTCGACCGGTGATGATGAGTTCGGCAGCGGCCACCGCCCCGATCAGCCGGGGGAGGCGCTGAGTCCCGCCCGCTCCAGGCACCAGGCCCAGCGTCACTTCCGGCAGCCCGAGGGTGGCGGTCGGGGTGGCAACTCGGCCATCGCATCCCAATGCGAGCTCGAGCCCACCGCCCAGCGCAAAGCCATCAATCGCCGCCACGACTGGACGGTGGAACCGTTCGATCTCTTCGATGACCTCTGGGAGGAGCGGCGGCGGAATCTCTCCGGCGAATTCGGTTACATCCGAGCCGGCCACGAACGATGACCCGGAGCCGGCGAGGACGACGCCTTCCAGGCCAGCCACGTCACGCAGCTTCTTCAGCGCGTCGATGAGCCCTCTCCTCACTGCGGCGGAGCTCGCGTTGACCGGCGGGTTGTCAATGACGATGTACCCGATGCCGTGGTCGACGTGGAACGTCACGGCAGCCCCGCCCGGCCGCTGGGGCACCGATCTCATGCCTTAGCCGAAGCCACGGAAACCAGCGCGTCGACGGCGAGGACTCCGTGACCCCGTTCGAGGATCATTACGGGATTCACTTCAGCCTCGCGGATCTCCAGATCCGGCCTCTGGATAGCACGGGACATGCTGACGATAACCTCGGCGAGGGCACGGAGGTCGCCCGGCGTGGCACCGCGGTAGCCGTCGGCGATCACGAGGGCCTTGACCTCGGAGATCATCTCCTTCGCCGTCGCCAAGTCGACCGGGGCCGGTCGCAGCGAGCGGTCACGATAGACCTCCGCGTTTACGCCACCAGCCGCAAGCATCACGATAGGTCCTGCCACCGGGTCAACCCGATACCCGACCAGTGCTTCAGCAATCCCTGAGACCATCGGCTGCACGAGGCACCGCGCTACGCGAACGTTCGGTTCGAGCCGCTCCATGTTCGATCTGATCTGTGCGATCGCCCGCCGCAAGTCGGCGTCGCTCCCGACATTGAGGATCACTCCGCCTGCGTCAGACTTGTGGGCGAGGTCGGCGGAAAGCGCTTTCACGACGACATTCTCGGCGAACGGCTTGATGGGGTGGTCGTCCCGGACGTCGTACGTCTCAAACGGCGCATGGGGAACTCCTAGCGCAGCCAGGACACGGTAGGAGTTCGCCTCGTCCAGCTGCACCGCCGGACCCGCCGGCGTGGCGAACGGTGGGCGATCAACCGGCTGACGACGGGAGCTGAGCGCGGCGATCGTGTCGGCGCATGACTCGGGTGTCCGGAATGCGGAAACCCCAGCCTCGTTCAGCATGCGTAGGGCCTTGGGAGCCTCAGGGACGACGAAGGCAGCAAGGGGTGTCCCGTAATCGGCAAACTCAGCGATCGGACCGACGATGGTCTCCGGGTTGCCTCGGGCCGAGGAACCGGCGACGGCGACGACCACGTCGAACTCGGGCGCCTTGAGCAGGACAGCGAGTGCAGCGCGCATGACCTCGGCCTTGGTGCCAGCGAGGGTCAGGTCGATCAACGGTGAGTCCGAGACCTCGATCCCAACGGTGGCGAGCGCAGTAAGGGTCTCCAGACTCGGTGGCTGAACGGTGAGGTCCCGAAGGGCGAGCTGATCGACGAGCATCGCGCCACCACCACCCGTGGACGTGATGACTCCAACCCGCGTGGATGACCCGGCAGGACCAATGGGGAGGTGGCGGGCGAGCGCTTGGCCTTCGGACAAGGCATCGAGGGTGGTCACGCGGGCGATGCCCATGTCCGCGAGCACCTGGCTCGACACCAGGTCGTCTCCAGCTAGCGCTCCCGTGTGCGACACCGATAACCGCGCGGCCTCCGTTGTCCGTCCAAGTTTGAAAGCTAGGACCGGCTTGCCTTGGCGGGCAGCCTGCAGTCCAAAGTGACGCAGTGTCTTGGTGTCACCCAACGACTCGAGAAAGAGCGCGAAGCTCTCGATACGCGGGTCCTGCAGCGCGGCGGCACAGATCTCACCGAGGCTTACATCCGCCTCTCCACCGGTCGAGGCAAGACCGGAGAAGCCGACCCCTGCGGCGCTGCCACGGGACAGGATCGCACCAATCACGCTGCCTGACTGCGATGCCACGAAGGTTCCCCCGAGGGCAGGCGCTGAGTCAGCGAACGCAGCGTTGGCCGTGAGGAGGAATCCGGTCTCAAGGTCCGCGACACCAAGGCTGCTGGGTCCGACGACGCGCGTCCGGGAGGAGGCCACGATATCCAGCAGTCGCTCCTGACGTCGCCGTCCCTCGGCGCCGGCCTCGGCGAATCCACTCGCCATAACGGTGACGACGGCCACGCCGACTTCCACGCATGCGGCCACGGCTTCCAGCGCCAGGTCCGCGTCGGTAAGGATGAACGCGTGGTCCGGCACCTCTGGGAGAGCAGACATCGAGGGCCACGCCGTCACCCCGAGGACCATCTCTCGCCGTGGATTCACCGGATAAATGCGTCCCTTCCAACCCGATTCGAGCAAGTACTGAAGCGGACGCGAGCCGGTCTTGGAAGGGTCATCCGAAGCGCCGACCAGCGCAATGCTCGAAGGCCTGAACATCGGCCGGTAGAGGTCGGCAGCGAGCTTTGCAGGGTCGTCCACCGTCACGATTCGTTCACACCTTTGCGGGGACGCTGGCTGAAGTGTGTCTCGAAGATTGATTCCGCGATTCGGTTCTTGAGCATCTCGGTGGACCCACCGGCGATCTGCCAGCCCCGCGTCCGCCGGACGCAGTACTCGACGAGCGACTCCTGGGAGTAGCCCAGACCGCCCATGATCTGAAGGGATGCGTTGGATGCCGAGAAGCCCGCCGTGTTGCATGCGAGCTTTGCCACCGCGGTGTCATGAGCCGACGGCAGACCGGAGTCGGCATTTAGAGCTGCCTTGTAGAGGAGGAGCTGCGCGCTCTCCAACGCGACGGCCATGTCGGCGAACATCCACTGTAGGCCTTGGAACTCCATCAACGGACGACCAAACTGGTGGCGCAACTTGGCATGTTCGCGGGCCTGGTTGAAGGCGTAGCGGCCCAGTGCGAGCGACCGCGCGGCGTTGCCTATCCGCTCGACGTTGAACCCGGAAATCTGCTTCTTGAACCCGCCGGGGCCAAGGAGTAGGTCCGACGCCGGGACGCGGCAGTTCTCGAAGTAGAGCTGGCTCCACTCCTCGCCGCTCATGAAGGCCGAGGGCGAGCCCACGCTGAGGCCGGGTGCCCTGCGGTCGATCACGATCGAGCCGATCCCGCCCAGGCCCGGCCCAAACCGCACGTACACCAAGTAGTGGGTCGCGTCGGGACTGTGAGTCGAGAAGATCTTCGTGCCATTGACGACGTACTCGTCCCCATCGCGACGCGCCGAGGTGGTCAGCTCGGTGACCGCTGATCCCGCCTCCGGTTCCGTCATTCCCAGGCCGAGGAGGCGTTCGCCTGACAGGAACCCCGGCAGGAGCCGGTGCCGGAGCTCGTCGGACGCATATTCGGCGAACGTCCGCACGGCGCCGAAGTTGCCAGCCTGGACGATGTCTGCGCTCTTCGGGCAGCTGGACGCCACTGCTTCTATGGCGATGACTGCATCCATCAGAGTCCCACCCTGTCCTCCCTTGTCCGCCGGGATGGTGAGACCAAGGAGACCTTGCTTGGCGATCAACCGCGATAAGTCCCAGGAGTACCCCGCTTCGTGGGCTCGTCGAAGGGCATTCGGTGCCAGCTCTCGTCGGGCAAATCCTTCGACCGACGTCTTGAGATCCTGTTGCTCCTCATCGAACCGGAAATCCATCGATCCTCCAGATTGAGTACAATCTAGCATTCGATACTAGATTCAAATAAAGCCCACGGCAACTGCGTGCGCTGCGAGCAGACTGGATGGTGGTTGACGACATCGCGCTGCCTCCCGCGGCCGCCGACGCGGCTGATGGCCTGCACCGCAAGGTCGACGCCAAGTACGGAACGCTCAAGGGCGATCCCACCCACTCTCTTTATGAGAACAGGCGACAAACTATCGAGAGAAGTGCGAAGGCTTCCTACGACGGGAAGAGCATCAACCAAGCATCTGTTGCACATGCGCGCCGGCCGCGCCGCGGTGCGTGTCGGACCACAGAATCAGGGACGGAAGATCGCGATGCTCAAGCGCGTCGAGGATGTGACCGTGCTCCTGGGTGATGCGGAGCCGAGCTTCCGGCGCGTAGTGATAGAGGGCCCTGTAGGCCTCGGAGCGCGCCCATAGCCGTTCGATCTCGGCGCAGACGATCTTCGTGGGCGACAAATCGAAGATCCTGAAGTGGAACTCATGATTCAGCTCGATCAGGAGGCTCACGTCCTCGGCCTTTGAGTGGGCGCGCATCGTCTCGTTGAGACCACGTAACTCGCCTAAGCCGCTCTCGCTAGGCCACGAGATGGTCGACAGCACCTCGGTCTCGAGCAGCTGGCGCATCCGGTAAATCTGCGCCACCTCGTTCGCGCTCATCTTGGCCACGAAATACCCTTGGTTGGGGTGGTGCACAATGGCGCCGTCGGCTGACAGCGCCTTCAGTGCTTCCCTCACGGGAACCCGGCTGATGCCGAGGATCTTCGCCATGTCTTCCTGTCGGATGTGCTCACCGGGCAGGAGCTTACGAGACTTGATTCGCATGCGCAGCTCCGTCATCGCTCGCATCACGGCGTCTTCGCCGCGACCGCTGGAGTGATCTGCTACTACCTCGACGACCATCTCAGATCCCCTTCTGTGGCTCGACAACGTTGAAAGGAGCGACCTCGTGTGGTCCGTCGACGTTGAGCTGTCCGTAGCTCCGGGCCGGGAGTACCGCATGAAACAGTATCGGTCGACATGTTCTCGCCATCCTGAGCTGTTGTTCCCTAGCTCGTAGATTTATGTGGGGACTGGTTGGGCTGGACACCCACGACGACGTTCTTCGTCCTCTGGTACTCGGCGAGGCCCTCGATGCCGAGCTCGGTGCCAAGGCCACTTTGTCCGAATCCGCTGAAGGGTGCATACACGTGGCTCACCTTGGGTGTATTGATGGTGACAGTTCCCGCTTCAAGAGCTGCGGCCATGCGGAGCGCTCGGTTGAGATCGGCCGTCCAGACCGTTGCCGCCAGCCCGTAGCGCGTGTCGTTAGCCGTGTCTACGGCCTCCTGTTCGTCATCGAAGACGTCAACGACGACGACGGGTCCGAAGACTTCCTCTCGGACGATCTCGCACGTCCGGCGTGCATCAACCACGATCGTCGGCTCGAAGAAGAACCCACCCTCGTGACCGTCCGGCTTCGCGGGGTTTCCGCCAGTAAGGACTTTCGCCCCGTCCGCGACGGCCCGCTCTACGAAGCCGAGGATTCCATTCCTAGCGGCCTCGGATATGACCGGCCCCAAGTCGGTGGACGGATCCAGCGGATCCCCGACGACCAAGGACTGAACACGTGCAACGAATTTCGCCAGGAAGGCGTCAAAGACCTCCCGTTGGATCAGGATGCGGCTCCGCGCCGTGCAAGTCTGGCCTGCATTGGGGTACATCGCGGCCACGGAAGCCGTCGCGGCCATGTCGAGATCGGCATCGGCAAAGACGATTGCCGCTGACTTCCCGCCGAGCTCCAGGCTCAGCCGGCCAATCTTGGACGCCACGTTCTTCATCATCTGGGTGCCGGTGGTCGTGGCCCCTGTCAGGGATACCTTTTTGACATCCGGATGCTCGACAATTCGTGAGCCGACGGTCGATCCCGGGCCGGCGACGACGTTGAGCATGCCATGGGGAAGACCCGCACGGTCGAATAGCTCGGCAATGATGAGGGCCGAGATCGGGCTTAGCCTTGACGGCTTGACCACGACGCTGTTGCCGGCAGCCAACGCGGGCGCGACCTTGCGTGCGAACAGGTCGATGGGGTTGTTCCAGGCCACTACGAGTCCGCAGACCCCGATGGGCTCCTTCACCGTGTAGTCGAAGACTCCGGGGCCCATCGGGATGGTGGCGCCCCTCATATTGGTGGTGAGCGATGCGAAGTATGCGAACGCATCGGCGGCAAGGTTCACGTTCACGCGGGTCTCACGCAAGGGTCGACCGACGTTCCTGGTCTCTGCGAGGGCGATCTCCTCGACGTTCTCCCGCATGAGTTCGGCGAGCCTATTCATGACGGCGGCCCGTTCGAGCGGCTTCCAGTCGCGCCATCCACCTGTGCTGAAGGCGGCAACGGCCGCCTCGACAGCGGCATCAGCATCGCTGATCGAGGCCTGTGCGAGATGAGCCCAAGTCTGTCCGGTCGCAGGGTTGACCATCGGGACAGTTTCACCTTCACCAAGACGCATACGGCCGTCGACGAATACCCCATACGTCGACGCTGTAACTGAGCCCACCGCTCTGAGCGAAGAATCCTGACGCTGCACGATTATTCCTTTCCATCGGCGAAGGGTTGATTGATGTCCCATGCCCCAGTCACCGGAACGGGTCGCGGGTGGCCTCGCCTTCACAATTGCACGCATGTTTGCATTCATATTTGCCGATCACACGGTTCCATGTCAACAAGCCCCTCCCCGACACGCTCGTCCGATGATGAGAGGTGAACGCGGATCTGAGTGTTGTCGAGCTAACCCTCGACCCCAACAAGGGATACCAACCCACCGGCCACCCCCAGACACGCAAAAACCCCCGAACCTGAGGGTTCGAGGGTTTCCTATGTCCTGAGACAGGACATGGTGCGCCGTGAGGGAATTGAACCCCCAACCCGCTGATTACTCACAGAGCAATCTGACGTTGACGGTTGTGAGCCGATTGCAAGCAATGACACCAGACCTATTGACGGATGATAACTATGGGTGTCTACTGTTCCGTAGTAGTAAGCGGGCACTAAACGGGCACCGCAACCAACAAGGGAAGGAACACATCATGACCACCATCGACACCACCGAGACCGAGCACCAGCTGAGCATCTGGGAGAACATCAGCTGGCGCATCGGCTACCGGACGAACATGCTCGGGGAGTACCTCGTCAAGCTGAGCGTGGGTAGCGGGATGTGCAGGAACTCCGCTGCCTCGTGCGTTGTGAGCAGGTCCATGGCTGGACTCCGTTTCCCTTGGATCAGTGATGCAGACCCGCGTCAGGCCTCTGCATGAACGGTAACGGTAGATGCAGACCGTTGTCAACCATCTTCATCGAGTCTTGACAGACCGCTATGCGTGCTGTCACGCTGCGGTCATGGGGAACACTCAGGTTCATGTCGGGGTCGATCTCTACGCACCGGCACGCGTTGTATTGCCTCGCACTCCGATCGAGGGCGTCGGCGCTGACGTCACGGCAGTCCTAGTCCTCGAAGGGCGGCGCTACGTGGTGCAAGAAATGCGCATCATCCGCCAGGACAACGGCGAACCGATCACCAGCGAGCTAATCCGCGGGATCCCGGTTCAAGGGGTCGTTCGTCATTACGTCCGCGACTTGATA
>DATCNE010000106.1:0-11891 GCA_036565395.1 Dermatophilaceae bacterium | reverse complement strand
ACCCAGCCGCCGAAGAAGCCGGCGACGACACCCATGGTCGTGCCTATGGCCACGGACAGGAGAGTGGCGAAGAAGGCGATGAGCAGCGAGATCCTGGAGCCGTAGAGGATGCGGCTGAAGATGTCACGTCCGTTGAGCGGTTCGACCCCCATCAGGTGGTCCCAGCTCATCCCGCCCCGGGGACCGATTGGCGTCAGCGTGCCGCCCGCGGTGTCGATCAGGTTCTGGTGGAACTCGTTCGGCGGGTCGCCCAGCCAGTCCACGATCCACGGCGCGAAGATCGCGGTCGCGATCAAGAACGTGATCACCACGCCACCGCCCAACGCGACCTTGTCGCGTTTGAGCCGCATCCACGCGATCTGCCCGAGGGACCGTCCCTGGATCTTGCCCGCTCCGGCCAGGACTGCCTCGGGGTCGGCGACAAGCGCTGCGGGACTGACTTCCAGGGGGGAGGTCACCGGCTCCAACACCTCCTGCTGCGTCACGAATCGCGGCGGCGCCATCACTCGATGGTGCTAGGCGCTCATCATGGTGCCCAGACCACCGATCAGCGCCTGCTGTTGCCGAATCGTGACGTAGGTTTGTTCGGCGAGTTCCCTGCTCAGACGGCGCGGCCGACCAGTGTGCCGATGCCATAGGTGACAGCCATGGCCAGCAGCCCGCCAATCACGTTGCGCCACAGCGATCGATGAACCGGAGCCGAGCCCAGGCGAGCAGCCAGCAACCCCGTCCCGGCCAGGGCGAGTACCACCGTGACCACGGTGACAGGCACTCGCCAGGACGTTGGGGGGAGTGCGATCGCGAGCAGCGGCAGCAGCGATCCGATCGTGAAGGCGATGAAGGATGCCACTGACGCGTGGGTCGGGCTGGTGAGATTGTTGGGGTCGATCCCGAGCTCGGCCTCTGCGTGCGCGCCAAGAGCGTCGTGTGCTGTCAGCTGTATGGCCACATCCTTGGCCAGTTCTCGCGTAAGTCCTTTCGCGGCATACAGATCGGTGAGCTCCTCGAGCTCCTCCTCAGGGGTCTCCTCGAGCTCGCGGCGCTCCTTGGTCAGCAACGCGTGCTCGGAGTCCCTCTGGCTGCTGACCGAGACGTACTCACCCACGGCCATGCTCATTGCTCCGGCCGCGAGGCCTGCGATCCCAGCCGTGATGATGACCGTTCGCGAGGTGGTCGCGCCAGCCACGCCGATCACCAGGCCTGCGGTTGACACGACCCCGTCGTTGGAGCCGAGGACTCCCGCACGCAGCCAGTTCAGCCGGCGCGCCATTCCCGGTTGGTGGGGCTCCTGGTGGTCGAGTTCGGCGGGAGGCAGTGGGGTCATACCCAGACCTTGCCCGGCTCCAGCAGTCGTGTCCAGCAAGGCTCCGTCGTCCATACCCTTCTGATGGTTCTGTCCGACGTCGTTTGGGGGAGACTGACCGTCCCATGACTCCAGCTCTGCCCGATGTGTCGCCGCCCCAGCTCGTTGTTGGGGCCGCGATCGTCGACGACCTCGACCGTCCGACGACCCTGCTCAGCGCCCGACGAACGGATCCGCCGGAGCTTGCCGGTGGCTGGGAGCTCCCCGGCGGCAAGGTCGAGGCTGGGGAGGAGCCGGTGGCCGCACTGCTCCGAGAGATCCTGGAGGAGCTCGGGGTGGACATCGAGATCGGGGCCCTCCTGGAGGGCCCACTGGCCGGCGCCTGGCCGCTTGGCGGCCGCTACGTCATGCGGGTGTGGCTGGCACGGATCACTGAGGGCGAGCCACGTCCGCTCGAGGACCACGACCGGCTGTGCCTGCTCACCAAGCCCGACCTGTATGCCGTCCCGTGGCTGCCCGCGGACCTCCCGATCGTCCGGCGGCTCGAGGCCTTGATGAGCCCGCCGAGGCACCCCTGATCAGGCGTGGTCAAGTTGCTCACCGATTGCTGAGAGAATTGCCCCATGCCCATGCAGACCCGCGGTGACATCCGCAATGTTGCCATCGTCGCCCACGTAGACCACGGAAAGACCACGCTCGTCGACGCCATGCTCTGGCAGTCCGGCGCGTTCGGTGCGCATCAGCACGTCGAAGAGCGCGCGATGGACTCGGGTGACCTCGAGCGCGAGAAGGGCATCACGATCCTCGCCAAGAACACTGCGGTGAGGTTCAAGGGTCCGGCAGCCGACAAGGCGGGCCACCCCGACGGCATCACCGTCAACATCATCGACACCCCCGGTCACGCCGATTTCGGTGGCGAGGTCGAGCGTGGTCTGTCCATGGTCGACGGTGTGGTGCTGCTCGTCGACGCATCCGAGGGCCCCCTGCCCCAGACCAGGTTCGTCCTGCGCAAGGCGCTCGCGGCCAAGCTGCCGGTCATCTTGTGCATCAACAAGGTCGACCGCCCCGACTCCCGCATCGCCGAGGTCGTCGACGAGACCTACGAGCTTTTCATGGACCTGCTCGACGACGCTCACACCGCCTCAGGGCAGCTGGACTTCCCGATCGTCTACGCCTCAGCCCGTGCCGGGCGTGCGTCGCTGAACCGCCCCAAGAACGGCGGCATGCCCGACGAGGACAGCCTCGAGTCGCTCTTCGCCGCGATTCTGGAGACCATCCCGGCGCCGCGGTACGACGACGAGGCCCCGCTGCAGGCGCACGTCACGAACCTGGACGCCTCGCCGTTCCTCGGTCGTCTCGCGCTCTGCCGCGTCTACAACGGCACCATCAAGAAGGGCCAGCAGGCTGCATGGTGCCGTGCCGACGGCACCATCGAGCGGGTCAAGATCACCGAGCTGTTGATGACTGAAGCACTCGAGCGCAAGCCCGTCGACAGCGCTGGCCCCGGCGACATCATCGCGCTGGCCGGGATTCCTGAGATCACCATCGGGGAGACGCTGGCCGACCCGGACAATCCGATCCCGTTGCCCTTGATCACCGTCGATGAGCCGGCTATCTCGATGACGATCGGCACCAACACCTCCCCGCTGGTCGGGCGGACGAAGGGCACCAAGGTCACGGCGCGTCTGATCAAGGACCGCATCGAACGTGAGCTGGTCGGTAACGTCTCGATCCGGGTTCTGCCTACCGAGACGCCCAACGCGTGGGAGGTGCAGGGCCGTGGTGAGCTGGCGCTGGCCATCCTGGTCGAGCAGATGCGCCGCGAGGGCTATGAGATGACGGTCGGCAAGCCGCAGGTGGTCACCCGCGTGATCGACGGCAAGATCCACGAGCCGTTCGAGCGCCTCACGATCGACGCGCCCGAGGAGCATCTCGGCACCATCACCCAGCTGTTGGCCGTCCGCAAGGGCCGCATGGAGCAGATGGTCAATCACGGCACCGGTTGGGTGCGGATGGAGTTCGTCGTACCGTCCCGTGGTCTCATCGGCTTTCGGACCGAGTTCCTCACCGACACCCGCGGCACCGGCATCGCCAACCATGTCTTCGAGGACTACGAACCGTGGGTGGGGGAGCTCAAGACCCGACAGAACGGTTCGCTGGTGGCCGACCGCACGGGTGTGGCGACGTCCTACGCGATGTTCAACCTCCAGGAGCGCGGGGCGATGTTCCTGGAGCCGACGACCGAGGTCTATGAGGGCATGATCGTGGGCGAGAACTCCCGCGTTGAGGACATGGACGTCAACATCTGCAAGGAACGCAAGCTCACCAACGTGCGCTCGGCCACCTCAGAGGTGCTCGAGCGCCTGATCCCGCCGCGCAAGCTGAGCCTGGAGCAGGCGCTGGAGTTCTGCCGCGAGGATGAGTGCGTGGAGGTTACCCCGGACGCGGTCCGCATCCGCAAGCTCGTGCTAGCCCAGAACGAGCGCGCACGTACCGCGGCCAGGGCAAAGACGGCCGCCAAGTCCTGAGCCTGCGGAGGGACTTCTTGGGCAAGCGTACGGTCGTCATGAGCCGAGACGCGTCCGGCGCGCGTTCATCGCCCGTGCACTTGAGGAGTCACCAGCACATGCCCGCCAGAAGATGTACCGCCGTTCTTGCGTTGAGCGTTGGCGTCATTCTCGCGACGACGTCGTGCTCAGTGCATCTGGGGTCGGACGTCAAGCCCACGTCGGCTGGTCCCAGCACGTCAGGCGCTGCGCTGACCATCCTGCGCCTGGGTCCAGTGGCGGCATGGGATCCTCAACGGCTGTCGGTTGGAGCCGAGATGGCCTTCGCGGGTCGTGTCTTCGAGCGGACGCTGACAGCCTGGGCGCCGGCGACCCACCAGGACACGCTGCCGGATCTCGCACCCGACCTGGCCACGGACACCGGGACGGTTTCCGCTGGGGGGAGAGGCTGGCGGTTCACCCTGCGAAGCGACGCCACGTGGCAGGACGGCAAGCCCGTCACGTGCGCCGACGTGAAGTACGGCATCTCACGCACCTTCGCGACCACCCAGATCACCGGCGGTTCGACCGTCGCTCTGGCCTTGCTGGATGTGCCCCGCAACACTGACGGCTCCAGCACCTATGCCGGCCCCTACCTCAAGACAGGGCAGGCGGGGTTCGACAGGGCGGTGACCTGTTCGGGTCAGACGATCACATTCACGCTGGCCAGACCGGTGCCGGACTTCAACCAGGTGGTGGCACTGTCGGCCTTCGGCCCGGTGCGGGTGGACAAGGACCGCGGCGCCCAGTCAGCCATTGAGATCTTCTCCAACGGCCCCTACATGCTCAAGACCGCCTGGACGCCCAGTGCGGGCGGAACATTCGTCCGCAACCCTCACTGGGACATGGCGTCCGACCCGATCCGCAAGGCGAGGCCGACACAGATCGTCTACAAGGAGGGGATCCCGGTCGAGACAGCGATCAGCTCGATCATGGGAAACGCGCGCTCGGACTCCCTTGAGCTGACTGGGGATTCTGCGCCGCCGGTGCTACAGCACAACATCATGTCCACTCCGGCGATCAAGGATCTGTCGACGAACCCCCGCGCGCCGTTCGTGGATTATCTGCTGCCCAACTTCAGCAGGCCGACGATGGCCAACTTGAAGGTTCGGCAGGCGTTGGCTGTGGGCACCAACCGAGAGGCATACGTCACCGCCCTTGGTGGAGATACGGCGGCAGAGTCGACCTACGCGATGATCAACAAGTCCCTCCCCGCCTACCACGATGTCAACCCCCTGAACGTCCCACCCCGTGGGGATGCCGCCAGGGCACGCAGTCTGCTGCAGGCCTCCGGGCTTGCCATGCCGGTCAGGATCACGGTGGCCTACCGAAAGGGCGCCATCGCTGACACGGCCATGGCGGCCTTGCAGAACGGATGGCAGAACGCCGGGTTCTCGGTCACCCTCGAGGGCCTCGAGAGTGACTACTTCACGACTATCACGTCCGTCCAGAACAGTCGCGCCTATGACGTGATGTGGGCCGTGGGGTCCGCCGAGTGGCCATCCGGCTCGAGCGTTATTCCGTCGCTGTTCGACAGCCGGCTCAACCTCACGGCCAGCTCATCAGGTCAGGACTACGGACGGTTCGCCAGCCAAGAGTTCAACGCGAAGATCGACGCCGCCGCGAAGATCCCCGATGCATCCCAGCGCGAGAAGGCGTGGGGAGACCTCGACATGCAGCTGGCGACCCAGGTCGCAGCCATCGCTCTGACCAACCAGAAGTACATGTATGTGCACGGTGACGGCGTCAAGAACTACATCGACAACCCGGCGCTGGCCAGCACGGTCGACCTGGCCACGGTCGACGTGGGCGTCCAGTGACCGTTCATCCGGCGGCCCAGGGCTCCTCCAGACGGGCCAGGCTGTTGTTCGTCCACGCCCACCCCGACGACGAGACGTTGACGACGGGGGTCACCATGGCCGCATATGCCGCTCAGGGGCACGACGTCCATCTGCTCACGTGCACTCTCGGCGAGGAGGGCGAGGTGATCCCGGCGGAGCTGGCCCATTGTGGCTCCGACCGCGATGACAGTCTTGGATACACGCGTCGCGGAGAGCTCCGGGCGGCCATGGCGGTGCTGGGCGTCCAGCATGCCGTGCTGGGGGAGGACCCTGCGCGAGGTGTGGCTTCTCGCTATCGCGACTCGGGGATGGTCGGTACGTCTGGTGCAGAACATCCGGATGCCTTTGCTGCTGCTGACGTCGACGAAGCAGCTGCCATGGTGGCCGCCCACATCAGGGCGTTACGGCCGGACGTGGTCGTGACCTATGACAGGCAAGGAGGCTATTCGCATCCGGACCACGTCCAGGCCCATCGAGTGACGATGTCGGCCCTGTCGGCCCTGTCGGCCCTGTCGGCCCGATCGGCCCGATCGGCACCCTCGGCTCGGACTGCTTCGGCCGAGCTCGACGCGATGGCGGCGCCAGTGGCCTACTGCATCCTCACCCCCGAGAGCTGGGCGTCGCAGGACCGGTTGTGGCTGCAGGAGAATGTGTCCTCAACCAGCTCGACATCCGTTGTACTGCAACAGGATGACCCATACCCACCATCGGTGGTCCGTGACGAGGTCGTCACCCACGTGGTGGACGAACCGGCCCTCGTCGAGAAGCAGAGCCGGGCGCTGGCTCAACACAAGACCCAGGTCGTCGTCTACGACGGTTACTACACGTTGTCCAACCACGTGGCCGCTCGACTGTCCGGCCGCGAGGGTTTCGCACGTCTTGACCTCGCCACTGGTGATCTCGTGCCGGCGGCGCACGGCGCACCGTGGCATGCCGGCCTGCTGATCGACTTGGAGGGTCGCTGATGACCCAGGACGCCCCGGACACCCCCGACACCGATCTGTTCCGTCGGGCGATGAGCCGTTTCGCGACCGGCGTCACAGTGCTGACCACCCGCATCAGCGATCTGGACTATGCGATGACAGCCAGTGCCCTGACATCGGTGTCGCTCGAACCGATGCTCCTGCTCGTCTGCGTCGAACGCGAGGGACGCTTCCATGACGCCGTGGTCGACGCAGGGGTCTGGGGGATCAGCGTGCTGTCCACCAAAGACAGGCCTGGTGCCGACTGGCTGGCCACTCGCGGGCGGCCGCTTCATGCTCAGCTCGACCACATCCCTCACCATCGCGGGCCACAGACCGGAGTGGCGTTGCTGGACGATGCTCTGTCGACGTTCGAGTGCCGTACCACCGAGATCCATCCGGCCGGCGACCACAGCATCGTGGTCGGAGAAGTCGTTTCGGTAACAACAGCCGCTCATCCCGGCGAGGCTCTGCTGTACTACCGCGGACGGTACGAGACATTGACGTGAGGACGAGCACTGTGCTTGACCGCAATCAAGAACGTATCGGTGGAGCCCATGCAAGCTAGTCGTGCGATCGTGCGTCTGGTCGTGGCCCTCGTAGTGCTGGGCGCGGTGTACCTGGGGCTGGCGGGCTTTCTGAGCGGCCACGTGCCGTCCAACACCACCATCGACCGGATCGCGATCGGCGGGATGACGCCCAACGAGGCCACGGTCACCCTCAAACGCGTTCTGGCCGCGAGAGCTTCGCAGCCCGTACATCTCGAGACTCCGTCACGTACCGTCGACATCGAGCCCGGCACCGCAGGGATCGAGGTCGACCTGGACGCCACGCTCTCGGATCTGACCGCGTTCACTGTGAACCCTGTCGAGATGTGGGTGCGTCTCACCGGAGGAGAGGACCAACCCCTCAGGGTCCGCGTCGACCGCGCCAAGCTCACCGCCGCCGTGACGGAAGCGGCCAGGGCCGTCGACGCCCCCGTGGTGGAGGGCTCGATCACGTTCACCGGCGGCAGGGCGATCACCGTGGTGTCCGTGGCTGGGCAAGCGCTCAACGTCCCTGAGACGACAGATGCCGTGGCGTCCACCTGGCCCGGACAGCAGGTGGTCCAGGCCGTCATGACCATCACCCAACCGAAGGTCTCTGCTGCGGAGGTCAACCGCGCCGCGGCGGAGTTCGCAGCACCCGCCATGTCAGGACCCGTGAGGCTCGTTGCGGGCCGGATCTCTGTGGCGCTCCAGCCTGTGCAGTACGCTCCCGCCCTGTCCCTGGTCGCCGACGGCAACGGCGCGCTCCAGCCCAAGGTCGACACCGCAAAGCTCCTGGCTGTGGTTCGGGCGGCCATCCCCGGTGTCGAGCGCGATCCGGTCGATGCCACGGTGAGTCTGGTCGCCGGTACGCCGCAGGTCGTGCCTGCGCAGGTCGGGTCGAGGTTCGACCTGCTGACTATCCCGACGTCTTTTCTGGCGGCGCTGACCTCGCCGACACGCACCGCGCCGATCACGATGGTCTCGACCCCGCCCAAGGTGACGACCGAGATGGCAAGGGGCTGGGGAATCAAGGAGAAGGTCTCGACCTTCACGACGCAGTTCCCGTTCAACCCACCGCGCACCAACAACATGAAGATCGCGGCCGCCGTCCTGAACGGCACGATCGTGCGGCCTGGTGCCGGGTTCAGCCTGAACGGCATTCTGGGGGAACGGACCCCGGCCAAGGGCTACCTGCGGGCCCCCGTCATCTATGCCGGTCGCCTGGAGAATGCCTTCGGAGGTGGCGTCTCGCAGGTCTCGACGACGCTCTTCAACGCGGTCTTCTTCTCCGGGGTCAGGATCGAGCAGCACACCCCACACTCATTCTACATCTCGCGATACCCCGAGGGTCGCGAAGCCACCCTGTCCTGGCCTGATGTCGATCAGAAGTGGACCAACGACTCAGGATTCGCGATCCTCATCAGCTCGTACTTGAAGGGGAGCGACCTCACGGTCACGTTCTTCGGCACCAAGAAGTGGGACATCGAGGCCGTCAAAGGGCCCAGGCGCAATGTGGTGCAGCCCAAGAGCATCGTTGACGATCGTCCGGGCTGTGTGCCGCAGTCGCCGAATCCTGGCTTCGACGTGACGGTGACGAGGATCTTCAAGAAGAACGGGGTGCAGGTCAAGACCTCGACGTTCAACACCCACTATCTGCCCGAAGACGGCGTGAAGTGCACCAGCGCCACACCCGGCTAGGCGATCACCCGCCGAGGTATCGGTACTCGTGGTGGACGCTGAAGCCCATTCGCTCATAGAGGCCCCTCGCCGGTGAGTTTGCCTTGGTCACCTGCAGATACATGGACGGTATGCCGCGTGCGCGCGCCGCGTTCGCAAGCGCGCCCATGACCTGCAGGGCGACGCCGGTGCGTCGATGATCCGGCGCCACGTGCAACGCAAACACCCCGGCCCAGGCATGGGCGAAGGCGATACGTGCAACGCCGACGACATCGCCATTGCGCTCGAGCGAGGCGAACAGCTGATCCGGCGAGCTCGTCATCACGGTCCGGGCCACGGCGGGTCCGACGTTGTCCTCGTCGACTGGGGCGACCCGTGCGTCCCAGGCGGCCCAGGTGTCCCACCAAGGTTGTGAGGGTGCCGATTCGAGCTGTACATGAGCGCCTGAGGTGCGGGGGGCCTCGGGCGGCAGGGCTGCGGTGGCAGCGGTCAGGACCAGGGTGTCGTTGAACGGCTCGTACTCACGGCGCAGGAGCTCCTGGCCCAGCGGATCGTCATCGGCGGAGAAGCCCGCCGGGCCGAACAGGGAGAACAGACGCCGCAGTCCACGGTCGTCGTACCAGCCCTCGCAGCGATCCACCGCAGCAGACACTGGCATGCCCGGATCGCCAAGTGGCAGAACCGAATTGGCTCTTCCGGTGAACCCGGCTGCGGCCCGTAGGAGCCAGCCGCCGAGCTGCTCACGTTCGACGGGCGGCCACCCGTCGACCATGATCCGCTCCAGGTCGTGGATGGAGATCGCCAGGTGCGCAGCGCCCCGACGGCTCGGCTTCGGCGGGACCTCCTTGGCTGCCACGACGGCGGCCCGATCGATCACCACCAGGCCTCGTCGGGTGAGGATCGAGACGTTGTTGGCGTCCATCGCCACGAGGTCGCCCAACGCATCCGTGACGCCGTGCTCGATGCGTCGGCGGACCACTACGCGCATGCCGGGCCTGAGTCCCTCGACTGGGTCTGAGTCGGTCATCGTGGGGCCTCCACTTCTTTCGCAGGCATTCTTCACGTTGGTTGGCCCCCGGTACCGCCGGCGTCCGTGGATTCGGCATAATAGGCCTGTACCCCCATGTCGCGCCCAGGAGGATCGTCCAAATGACCTACGTCATCGCCCAGCCTTGTGTCGACGTCAAGGACAAGGCCTGCATCGAGGAATGTCCTGTCGACTGCATCTACGAGGGTGAGCGCACGCTCTACATTCACCCTGACGAGTGCGTCGACTGTGGCGCCTGCGAGCCGGTCTGCCCGGTTGAGGCCATCTTCTACGAGGACGACACACCGGAGCAGTGGAAAGACTTCTACAAGGCCAACGTCGAGTTCTTCGACGACCTCGGGAGCCCCGGTGGCGCCGCCAAGCTCGGCAAGATCCCGAAGGACCACCCCTTGATCATGGCGCTGCCGCCGCAGAAGCACGACGAGTAGGGCCGACAAGACAGCTCGACAGCCGACGATGGACAGCCTTCCGGACTTTCCATGGGACTCGCTCGCTCCGTACAAGGAGCGGGCGAGTTCTCATGCTGGGGGGCTCGTCGACCTCTCGGTGGGCACTCCGGTCGACCCGACTCCAGACGTCGTCCGGTCTGCCCTCGCGGCCGCGGCAGATGCCCACGGCTACCCGCAGACGTGGGGGACGCCTGCCCTTCGGGAGGCGGTGGCGGCGTGGTTCGCACGCCGTCGTGGCGTGCCGGGTGTGAACCCCGACGGCGTCCTCCCCACGATCGGCAGCAAGGAGCTGGTGGCCTGGCTACCGACGTTGCTCGGTGCCGGCCCCGGTGACGTTGTGACCTTCCCGGCCGTGGCCTATCCGACGTATGACGTGGGGGCGCGTCTCGCCGGCGCCTCGCCGCAGCCGATGCACAGCTTGACGAGTCTCGGCCCGATGACCTCCGCGACGACGCCAAAACTGTTGTGGGTCAACAGTCCCAGCAACCCCACGGGGCAGGTCCTTGGCCACGAGCACCTCGCGAAGGTTGTCCGATGGGCCCGGCAGCATGGCGTGATCGTCGCGAGCGATGAGTGCTATGCCGAGCTGGACTGGCGAGATGATGTGGGCTGGACTCCCTCGGGGCTGCCCATTCCGGGAGCCGTGCCGAGCATCCTTGACCCCAGGGTGTCCGGAGGCAGCCACGAAGGCCTGCTGGCGGTCTACTCATTGAGCAAACAGAGCAGCATGGCCGGTTATCGCGCCGCGTTCGTGGCGGGCGACCCGGCCCTGGTCGGCCGGCTGCTCGAGATCCGCAAGCACGCGGGCATGATGGTTCCCTGGCCAGTTCAGCAGGCGATGCTTGCGGCTCTCACGGATGACACCCATGTGGCAGAGCAAAGGGTGCGCTACGGCATACGGCGTGAGCATCTGCGTTCCGCTCTGGAGGACGCCGGTTATCGCATCGACTACTCCGACGCAGGCCTGTACCTCTGGGTAACCCGAGGGGGCGTTGAGGGCGCAGGGGCCAGCTCGTGTTGGACCATTCTTGACGAGATGGCAGACCTGGGCATCCTCGTCGCGCCTGGCAGCTTCTACGGAGTCGCCGGCGGGCGCCATGTGCGAATCGCGCTGACCGCCACCGATGAACGGATCGGTGCGGCGGTCCACCGACTCGCCCACCTCGCGGCTGAGTACAGCTAGCGCGCACTTGTTTGTGCGCTTTCAGTGCGCTTGAGTGGGCTAGATGTGCTGAGTATCACACCGCGCGGTGCGACTGACTGGTGCTGGAGTAGCGTCCCCTGCAGGTCTGACCCCGGCAATGGAGCCGGCCAACAAGGAGGTCAACTACTTTATGAGCACCGACACTGCTGGCGCGATCTTGCGCGCCGGAGATACCGAGCTCCATCTCCCGCTGGTTGAGTCGACCGAGGGCAGTGATGGGTATGACATCTCGAAGTTGTTGAAGGAGACGGGTCGGGTCACCCTTGATCCGGGGTTCGTCAACACGGCGTCGTGTTCGTCGGCGATCACGTATATCGATGGTGATGCGGGG
>DATCNE010000105.1:0-35792 GCA_036565395.1 Dermatophilaceae bacterium | reverse complement strand
CAGCTGAGCAGAACGAGTCAAACTGACTCAATTCCAAATCAACCAAAGAAAAACCCGAACCCATGAGACAACCCGAAAGCCACCCACAAGAACGAGATCAAACTTGGCATCGATTTTTGGCACGCTGTTGAGTTCTCAAGAATCGCACGCACACCAACACGCCACCTCCCAGCAGCACATCGGGGCAACCGTTCAAACTTACCTGACCCGCCTCGCCCAGTCAAACGCGCTCTGATCCGTGGATCAGGGCTGGTTCTGCAGGGCTTGGCTTGTTGGGCCGTGGACGACTTTAGCACCGTTTTCGCCCCGTCCTTGACCACGCGGATCCGCCCCTGGGCGCACCTGTCGTTCGAGCATGCAGCACGGTCGAATGTCGAGGCGCTGCAACGGCGTTCGCCGCCGCGTGCTAGGCCAGTCGACCGTCGTCGCCCCTGCGATGAGCAGGGTCGAATCAGGCCGTTCCCGAGAGCCCGGCCAAGAGCGCGTTCTAGACCGGCGGGACCCCTCTGCGGCGATCACTGAAGGTGCGATCCCGCCGTGCGGCATAGGCCAGGCGTCGCAGCAGCTCGGATCGCAGCTCGTCTGCCTCGATGATCGCGTCAAGAACGAGATCAGAGGCCAGACGCTCGAGGTCGACGTCCTGCTCGTACTCGCGACGTTTGTCCTGCACGAACTGCTCGCGCTCGGCAGGGTCCGCGATCTCCGCGATCTTGTTGGCGTAGACCGCGTTGACTGCCGCCTCTGGACCCATCACCGCGATCCGGGCAGTCGGCAGAGCCAGAGTTGCGTCCGGGCCGAATCCCGGGCCGGCCATGGCGTACAGACCGGCGCCGTAGGCCTTGCGCACGATCACCGAGATCTGCGGCACGGTGGCCTCCGACACGGCCGTGATCATCTTGGCGCCGTGCCTGATGATGCCGGCTCGTTCGACCTCCGACCCGATCATGAAGCCGGGGACGTCGGCCAGATAGATCAGCGGGATCGAGAAGGCATCGCACAACCAGATGAACCGTGCCGCCTTGTCTGCGCTGTCGACGAAGAGAACCCCTCCCTTGACCGCGGAGTTGTTGGCGACCACGCCCACCGTCTGTCCGACCATCCGGCCGAACCCGGTAACCAGCTCCGCGGCATACAACGGCTTGAGCTCGAAGAAGGAGTCGTCATCCACCAGCCCGTCGATGACCTCATGGATGTCGAAGGGCTGGCTCTCGATCTCGGGGACGGTGGATCGCGTCAAGGGGCGCAGCGGCTCCTCGGGCACATACGTCGGGCCCTCGGTTCGCCAGCTCGACGGCACGTAGGAGAAGTAGAGCTTGGCCAGGTCGATGGCATCACTGTCGTCTGACGCAAGTAGGTCACCACAGCCGGAGACGGTGCAGTGCATACGCGCGCCGCCCATGTCCTCGAGCGAGACGATCTCGCCGACAACCATCTCGGCCATGCGGGGGCTGCCGAGGTACATGGACGCATTGCCGTCGACCATGATCACGATGTCGGTGAAGGCGGGGATGTATGCGCCGCCAGCGGCCGATGGTCCGAACAGACAGCAGATCTGCGGCACCTTCCCCGAGAGCGCCACCTGGTTGTGAAAGATCCGGCCAGCACCGCGACGGCCCGGGAAGAGGTCGACCTGGTCGGTGATCCGCGCGCCAGCGGAGTCGATGAACCAGAAGATCGGCAGCTCTTCGCGCAACGCCATCTCCGTGGCGCGGATGATCTTCTCCACCGTGCGGGCGCCCCACGATCCGGCCTTGACCGTCGGGTCGTTGGCCACGACGATTGCCGGCCGGCTGTCCACCATCCCTCTGCCCGTCACCACGCCGTCAGCCGGCAGGTCGCCCGAGATAGCGTTCGCAAAACGCCCGTCCTCGACGAAGGAGCCTTCGTCGAACAGCAACGAGATGCGCTCACGCACGTACAGCTTGTTCTGTGAGATGAGCTTGGCGGCAGCCTTCGGCGGGGGCGTCGCGGAGGCGGCATGAGCCACATTCAGCCGCATACGGACATCCGCCACGCGGGGGTCGCCGCCATCGGTGGGGCCGGCGAAATGTGACGTGGGCTGGGAGTGAACGTCCGTCATACCGACATCTCCTGGCATCCGTTCATGTGGCATCTGTTGGTGTGATGGTGCGCGATCCGGGCAGATCAGGTGCTGGGTAGACCGAGGCCCCGCGCGATGACCATGCGCTGGACCTCACTCGTACCTTCGCCTATCTCAAGGATCTTGGCATCCCGGTAGAAGCGGGCGACAGGGAAGTCCTCCATGAATCCGTTGCCGCCGAAGACCTGCGTGGCGATGCGGGTGGCCGTCACCGCGGCCTCGGTCGAGTAGAGCTTGGCCACTGCAGCGGCGTGCTTGACGTCCTTGACCGAACGTCGCCCTGCGTGGAGCTCGTCCTTGAGCCAGGCGGCCTTGTAGGTCAACGTACGGGCCGCCTCGACCATCACTGCCAGGTCGGCGATCTGGAACGAGACGCCCTGGTTCACGCCGATGGGCCGGCCAAATGCGATCCGCGTCTTGGCGTAGGCGGTCGAGGCCTCGAGGCAGGCTTGGGCCAGTCCGACGGCAAGGGCACTGATCGCGATGCGTCCGTCGTCGAGAGTCTTGAGGAACTGTCTGTAGCCCGAACCCTGGTGTCCCAGAAGGTTTGCCGCCGGAACGCGGCAGCCCTCGAAAGTCAGGCCGTGAGTGTCCGACACGTGCCAGCCCAGCTTGTGGTAGGGCGGCTCGACGACGAATCCCGTTGTGCCAGAAGGGATCAGGATCGCGCTGATCTGGGCTGAGCCGTCAGGGTTCTCGCCGGTGCGGGCCGTGACCGTCACGACCGAGGTGATGTCGGTGCCGCTGTTGGTGATGAATGCCTTGGAACCGTTGATTACCCATTCGTCGCCATCGAGGCGCGCCTTGGTGCGAGTGGCGCCCGCATCAGAGCCAGCCTCGGACTCGGTCAGACCGAACGCCGCGAGAGCACGCCCTGCAACGAGATCGGGCAGGTACTGCTCCTTCTGTTCCTGGGACCCGTAGGTGAGGATCGGGTTGATGCCAAGGCCCACGCCAGCCGAGAGCGTGATGCCGATGGACTGATCGACCCGGCCCAGTTCCTCGATCGCCACGCAGAGACTCGTGAAGTCACCGTCGGCGCCTCCGAACTCCTCCGGCACCACGAGACCGAACAGCCCGAGGTCGCCCATCTTGGGGATCAGGTCGACAGGGAAGTGCTCTTCGCGGTCCCATGCGGCGATGTGGGGAGCCACCTCTGCCTCGGCGAACTCGCGCACGACTGCGCGGAAGTCTTCGTGTTCCTTGCTGAGCTCGAACATGTGGGGTGGCCCTTCGTTGGCACCGAGGACTGGTCGGAGTCACTTGACGTTCACGTAAACGTAAAGCATCCTGACAGACATGACAAGAGCTCCGCGATGAAGCTTGCGAGTGCTTTGAGCGACTCGGCAACGGCGAGCGACGCGAGAACCTGGACGATCGCGCAGGTTGCCGACGAGTTCGGCGTCACCCACCGAGCCGTGCGCCACTACGAGGAGCTCGGGCTCATCTCCCCCGAACGGCGTGGCACCGTGCGCGTCTACCGCCGCCGCGACCGCACCCGGCTGAACCTGATCCTGCGGGGCAAGCGACTTGGCTTCCTGCTGGAGGAGATCCGCACGATCATCAACCTGTATGACGAGCCCCGGGGTCAGGCGAGCCAGCTGCGGTACGTGTTGAACCAGATCAACGACCGGAGAGCTGACCTCGAGCGCCGGCGCCGCGACATCGAGGAGGCGCTCAAGGAGCTCGACGACTTCGAGCAGCGCTGCCACGACGATCTCCTGGCGCTCGGCCATGACTGAGCGGGGTGGGACGGGTCACCTCCGCCATCGCCGCGTCAGGCGCTAGGCTCCCGACACTATGGCGCCCATCCGTAAAGTGTTGATCGCAAACCGCGGCGAGATCGCCGTCCGTATCGCTCGGGCGTGCAAGGACAGCGGGATTCGTTCGGTTGCCGTCTACGCCGATCCGGACCGAGATGCCCTGCACGTCAAGGTCGCAGACGAGGCCTATGCGCTTGGCGGTTCGACACCTGGTGACTCGTACCTTGTGCAGGAGAAGCTGCTGGCCGTTGCCGTCAAGGCCGGCGCAGACGCGGTTCACCCCGGCTATGGGTTCCTGGCCGAGAATGCCTCGTTCGCCCAGGCAGTTCTCGACGCCGGGCTGATCTGGATCGGCCCACCCCCCGAGGCGATCCAAGCCCTGGGCGACAAGGTCAAGGCTCGCCATATCGCCACCAAGGCGAACGCACACATGGTCCCCGGCACATCCGACCCCGTGGAGGGCAGCGAAGAAGTTGTGGCCTTCGCCAAGAAATACGGTCTCCCTGTTGCCATCAAGGCCGTCTTCGGCGGCGGCGGCCGAGGGATGAAGGTCGCACGCACCATGGAACAGATCCCCGAGCTGTTCGACTCCGCCACCCGTGAGGCAGTCGCTGCTTTCGGCCGCGGCGAGTGCTTCGTCGAGCGCTACCTGGACAAACCTCGCCACGTCGAGACCCAGTGCCTGGCCGACCACCACGGCAATGTCGTCGTCGTGTCGACCCGCGACTGCTCGCTGCAGAGGCGCCACCAGAAGCTGGTGGAGGAGGCGCCTGCGCCGTTCCTGTCCCGCCAACAGAACGCTGAGATGGTCCGCGCATCCAAGGCCATCCTGAAGGAGGCCGGCTACCGCGGTGCCGGCACCTGCGAGTTCCTCGTCGGCCAGGACGGAGTCATCTCCTTCCTGGAGGTCAACACCCGACTGCAGGTGGAGCACCCAGTCACCGAAGAGGTCACCGGCATCGACCTGGTCCGCGAGCAGTTCCGCATCGCCAGTGGTGAGGCAATCGGCTACTCCGACCCCGCGCCGACGCGCCACTCGATCGAGTTCCGGATCAACGGCGAGGATGCCGGCCGCAACTTCCTGCCGGCGCCCGGCGTCGTGCTCGAGTTCAGACCTCCGTCCGGTCCCGGCGTGCGGCTGGACTCGGGCGTCGAGTCAGGAGACGTCATCGGCGGGGGGTTCGACTCGATGCTGGCCAAGCTCATCATCACCGGCAAGGACCGCACGCAGGCCTTGGCCCGCGCACGCCGGGCACTGGCCGAGTTCGTCATCGACGGCATGCCCACCGTGCTGCCGTTCCACCGGGCGGTCGTCGCCGACGAGGCTTTCGCGCCAAAGAACCCCGCCCAGCCGTTCGCGGTGCACACCCGCTGGATCGAGACCGAGTTCGTCAACGAGATTCCCGCGTACGCCGGAGTCGTGGCGCTTGCCCCTGAGGACACCGGCGAGCGCCAGAGTGTGGTGGTCGAGGTCGGCGGCAAACGGCTCGAGGTGGTTCTGCCCGGGGGCCTGTCATTCGGTGGTGCCGGCAGCGCGGCCAAGAAGAAGGCACCGAAGCGCTCCCGAGGGACCAAGTCCGGTGCCGCGGCATCCGGGGACTCCCTGACCGCACCGATGCAGGGAACCATCGTCAAGATCGCGGTCGAGAACGGCCAGATGGTCGAGGCAGGCGATCTTGTGGTTGTCCTCGAGGCGATGAAGATGGAACAACCGATCAACGCCCACAAGGCCGGAACCATCACCAATCTGAGCGCCAGCGTCGGCGAGACCGTGACCAATGGCGCCGTGGTCGCCGAGATCAAGGACTGACGCGGCATCCCGCCGCGCCTAGCCATCGCTCATGTACCCCACCCTTGTCAGCGCCGCGGCCTCGACGGGGGCAAGTGTCCCGATCAAGCTGCTGGTCCTGATCGTGGCGTTTGTCGTCGCGGTGCCCCTGCTCCGTAAGGTGCGCGCGGCTGCCTCCGAGAGCCGAAAGCGTCGATGGGTCAAGGAGGGGCTCATGGACCCGCCGACCACTGACCCTGGGTCAGGGGCTCGTTCGGACCAGCCGGAGACCTAGCCCGCCCTGCGCATCAGTCGCTGGAGTGAAGGCGCCGGGCCGCCTCAGCGATGGAGCCTGACAGTGACGGATAGATCGTGATCGTGTTGGCGATCTGATCCACCGTGAGCCGGTGCTGAACCGCAAGGGCGACCGGGAAGATCAGCTCGGAGGCTTGCGGAGCCACCACGACACCGCCGACGACCGTGTTGCTGCCGGTGGCGGCAAAGAGCTTGATGAAGCCGTCCTGCGCGTTCTGCATCTTCGCTCGGGGATTGGTCGAGAGGGGCAGCATGACGGACCTCGCATCGATCCGCCCCTCGTCGATGTCCTTCTGTGAGTATCCGACGGTCGAGATCTCGGGATCGGTGAAGATGTTGGCGCTGACGACTCGTAGCTTGAGGGGAGCCACCATGTCCCCCAACGCGTGCGACATCGCGATGCGACCCTGCATGGCAGCCACCGACGCCAGGGGGAGAACCCCCGTGCAGTCGCCCGCGGCATACACGCCTCTCACGGAGGTACGCGAGACCCGGTCGACGCGGATGTGTCCTGAGTCGGTGAGCGCTATGCCTGCCTCGACCAGTCCCATGTCCCCGGTCTGCGGGATCGAGCCCACGGCGAGCAGCACATGCGAGCCGGTGATCTCGCGACCGTCCTCCAGCGTGACGACCACGCCATCACCCACCCGCTTGGCGCCAGCCGCACGGGAACGGTTCATGACCTGCATGCCGCGCCGCCGGAAGACGTTTTCGATCACGGTGGCAGCGTCGGCGTCCTCACCCGGAAGCACCCGATCACGCGACGAGACCAGGACGACTTCGCTGCCAAGGCCAAGATAGGCGTCCGCGAGCTCGGCGCCGGTCACACCCGAACCGACGACGATGAGCCGCTTCGGGACGTCGGTCAGCGTGTACAGCTGCTGCCAGGTCAGGATCCGCTCCCCGTCGGGCAAGGCCGAGTCCATGACGCGAGGAGTGGCGCCGGTCGCCACCAGCACGACATCCGCGTCCAGCTCCTCAGTCGTTCCGGAGTCGAGCTCCATGGACACCCTCGAGGGTGAGACCAGCCGGCCGACTCCACAGCAGATTCGGACGCCAACCGTCTCGAGTCGCTCCTCGATGTCGCGGCTCTGCGCTGCGGCCAGCTCGAGAATGCGTTCGTTGACAGCGCCCAGGTCCGCCGCGGCGTCATGCCCGCTCTTCACCCCGTCAAAACGAACTCCGAGTCCGCCCGCCACCTCGATGCGGGAAAGGGAGTGCGAGGTCGAGATCAGGGTCTTGCTCGGTACGCAGTCGGTGAGGACTGCGGCACCCCCCAAACCGTCGCGATCGACAACGGTGACAGCCGCTCCGAGATGGGCAGCGACCAGCGCCGCCTCATATCCTCCGGGGCCGCCGCCAAGGACAACGACTGACGTATTTCGATCTCTCACGGGCACCATCCAACCACTCGGCGTGACACGTGCCGACGCTTGAGGCGATCGAACGACGGCTCATTACCCCGCCAGGTTCATGGTTCATCTGCGCCTGGCTTGTCATTCATCTGCGCCTGGTTTGTGGTTCATCTACGCCTGGCTTCGTGAGACCCTGCATCGATGGGATGTCTCGGCGCTAACCTGCCGGGATGAGCTCCCACACCATCTCCGGAGGTTGAAGTGAAGACACTTACGGCTCGTCGAACCGGTGTTGCGGCTCTTGCCGCACTCACCCTGATCGGAATCGCCGCCTGCGCCCCACCGGCGAAGACCTCGGACAGCACCAGCACCGGGGGCATCAAGGCGTCCTCCGCAACCTCAGCCAAGGACCTCGGCGGAATGTCCGGACTGATCGCGGCCGCCAAGAAGGAGGGGACGCTCAATGTCATTGCGCTTCCTCCGGACTGGGCCAACTACGGCGAGGTCATCAAGGGCTTCGAGGCCAAGTACGGTCTCAAGGTCGACAGCGCGCAGCCCGACGCCTCGAGCGCCGATGAGATCACCGCGGCCAAGAACCTCAAGGGCCAGTCCAAGGCACCTGACGTGTTCGACCTCGGCGGTGCCGTGGCCAGCGCGAACACCGACATGTTCGCGGCGTACCAGGTAGCGACGTTCGCCGACGTCCCCGCCGCGCTCAAGGACGCGAACGGCCTCTGGGTCAACGACTACGGCGGCTACATGAGCATCGGCTATGACGCAGGCAAGGTCCCGGCTCCGGCGAAGGTGGCGGACCTGCTCAAGCCCGCATACAAGGGCAAGGTCGCCCTCAACGGCGACCCGACCAAGGCTGGCGCGGCCTTCAGCGGTGTGGTCATGGCGGCCCTCAGCCAAGGCGGAACGGCCGACGACATCAGCAAGGGTGTCGCCTTCTTCGCTTCGTTGAAGACTGCCGGCAACTTCCTGCCGGTTGACCCCACCGGTGCCACGATCGAGTCGGGCCAGACGCCGGTCGTGTTCGACTGGGACTACCTGAACGTCGCACAGGGCGTCAAGCTCAAGGGCAAGATGGACTGGAAGACTCTTGTTCCGGCCGGCGCCGTGGTCGGCGGCTACTACGTCCAAGCCATCAACAAGGACGCCCCTCACCCGGCGGCGGCGCGCCTGTGGCAGGAGTACCTCTACTCGGATGAGGGCCAGAACCTGTGGCTCAAGGGTGGCGCACGACCGGTGCGCGAAGAGGCCATGGTCACGGCGGGGACGATCGACAAGGCCGCCTATGACGCACTGCCCAAAGCCGAAGGGACACCGGTGTTCCTGACCAGTGCACAGAGCGACAAGGCCAAGGCCTACCTGACGGCCAACTGGGCAAAGGCCATTGGCTAAGAGCCCGAGCACCACGGCGCCCATCGGCCGCAAGCCGATGGGCGCCCTGCTCGGCGTCCTACCCTTCTTCGCCTATACGACCATCTTCCTGGGGATACCGACCCTGATCGTCGTTGTCGGCGCGTTCCTGGACGGCAACGGCCATCCCACCCTTGGCAACCTGTCGGCGCTGGCTCAACCGCAGATCGTGTCGGCCTTCGTCCACTCGATCGTGCTGTCGGCGGTCACGGCCGTCCTAGGCGCTGCCTTCGGGGCACTGCTGGCGTATGCCGTGTCGACCGCCCGCGAAGGCGGCCTCCTGCGGCGACTGGTCACCTCTTTGTGTGGCGTCCTGGCGCAGTTCGGCGGCGTGACGCTCGCCTTCGCGTTCCTCGCTACAGTCGGGTTCGAAGGATTCGTGACCCACTGGCTGCAGAAGTACGGCATCGATCTCGCCGGGAGCACCTGGCTGTTCGAGCCGTACAAGGGGCTGGTCCTCGTCTACACGTACTTCCAGATCCCGCTGATGCTCATCGTCTTCCTGCCCGCGGTGGAGGGGCTGAGGCCACAGTGGCGCGAAGCGACGGAGTCCCTCGGCGGCAGCACCTGGAACTACTGGCGACGTGTGGCCGGACCGATCCTTGCACCCTCGTTCATCGGAGCCATGCTGCTGCTGTTCACCAACGCCTTCAGCGCCTACGCGACGGCTGCCGCACTGATCTCCCAGGGCGCCCCCCTCATCTCCCTGCAGATCGGCAACACCCTCAGCTCAGAGGTGATTCTCGGTCAGGAGAACGTCGGCAAGGCCATGGCCTTGGGCATGGTCGCCATCGTCGCCGTGGTCATGACCATCTACGTCGTTCTCCAACGACGTACGACCAAGTGGCTCGGCTCATGAGCCTGCGTGCCACCCGCCGACGCAGGCAGGCCAGCTTCCGGTGGGCTGTCGTCGGGATGATCGGACTGTTCTTCGCACTCCCGATCGTGGGCATGGTCGAGTTCACGACCCGCGCCCCCGGCGGTGGCCGAACGCTGGACACCTGGGCCACGTTGTTCAACTTCAGCGTCATCGATACTGACTATCCCGAGCTCAAGCACGGTGTTCTGGCCTCTGCCGGTCTGACTCTGCTGACGGTGACGATCATGCTCGTCATGCTGGTCCCGACGATGACCTGGGTCCGGCTACGGCTGCCGGGGTTGCGCCGCTTGGTGGAGTTCATCTGTCTCCTCCCGCTGACCATTCCTGCGATCGTGCTGGTTGTCGGCCTCGCCCCCGTCTATGCATGGGTGGCGTACCTCCTGGGCGAGTCCTCGTTGTGGCTGGCCCTCGCCTACGTCATCCTCGTCCTGCCCTACGCGTACCGGGCGCTGGACGCCGGCTTGGGCGCCATCGACGTGAAAACCCTTGCGGAGTCAGCCCGTTCGCTCGGTGCGGGGTGGCCGACGGTCATGTGGCGCATCATCCTGCCCAACGTACGAACCGCGGTGCTCTCGGCTGCGTTCCTGTCGGTCGCGCTCGTTCTGGGCGAGTTCACCATCGCCTCGCTCTTCAGCCGCGACAACCTGCAGGTGGCCATCAACCTGCTCGGCAAACGCGACTCCTCGCTGGCGATTGCCGCCGCCCTTGCGTTCATGATCCTTGCCTTTGTTGTTCTGTTGGCGATGTCCTTCGTCGGCAGCGGTCGTCGGACGAACCGCCCCGAGGAGAGCTGATGTCCCCCACCCGCACGCCGGTTTCAGACTCGCTGGCCGGAACCGGACGTGGCCAAGGTGTGGCAGTGACCCTGTCCGACCTGCACCGCTCCTATGGCTCGATCCGCGCCCTGGATGGACTCACGCTGGACATCGCACCCGGCGAGTTCGTCGCGCTCCTCGGCCCCTCAGGCTGCGGCAAGACCACTGCCCTTCGGGTGCTGGCAGGGTTGGAAGACGCAGACTCCGGTCGGGTCGAGGTCGGGGGCCAGGACATCACCGCGGTGCCGACCAGCGCACGTGACATGGGGATGGTGTTCCAGGCCTACAGCCTGTTCCCCCACATGACCGCGCGTCAGAACGTCGAGTTCGGGCTCCAGCTCCGCCGCATCCCGTCCGCCCGCCGGCGCGAGCGCGTCGCTGAGATGCTGGACCTCGTTGAGCTCTCGGACCAAGCCGACCGCTACGCCCACCAGATGTCCGGCGGTCAGCAGCAACGGGTCGCCCTGGCCCGCGCCCTGGCCATCGAGCCGCAGGTCCTGTTGCTCGACGAGCCGCTGTCGGCACTGGATGCCAAGGTGCGGGTGCAGCTCCGGGATGAGATCCGCCGCATCCAGCTCGAGGTCGGCACCACGACCCTGTTCGTCACCCACGACCAGGAAGAGGCCCTGGCCGTTGCCGACCGGGTCGGCGTCATGCGGGCAGGCAACCTCGAGCAGCTGGCATCGCCCCACGATCTCTACGCCCGACCTGCGACCGCATTCGTGGCCAACTTCGTCGGCCTCACCAACCGTCTGCGAGCCACCGTCGAGGGCGACCACGCGAGCCTCCTGGGGACCTCGGTGCCGCTGCTGCCGGGTTCAGTACAGCGTGGGGCCGCGTTCGTGCTGGTCCGCCCCGAATCCATTGCAGTCACAGCCGATCCGACCGGTCGCGCCACGGTTGTCACGGCCAGCTTCCTGGGCTCGACGGGGAGTCTGCATGCGGTGACCGAGTCTGGCGAGACGGTCCTGGCGCAGATCGACAATGACGCGGTGGCCACATTCAACCCCGGAGACAAGGTCACGCTCACCGCGCGACCCAACCCCGCTCTGGCCGTGGCAGCTGCAGAGTGAGGTGACCACGTCACCGCCGGCGGCCCAGCGGGCAATGACCTACGCGTGATGGTTCTATCTGGTGCTACCCGTGTGCCCGAGCGAGAACGAGCCCGGCTGCGGCCATACCAACAGGCCGTGCGGACCTCCATTGACCTTGATCCGTTTGATGAGGGCTCCGGTCACGGTGTCGAAGACATAGACCTCGCTGTTGTAGCGGCCCGAGAGCCACAGCTGCGAGCCGTCTGCGGTGACCCCGCCCATGTCAGGCGACCCTCCGCCCGGAATCTTCCACGTCGCGATGATGGCGAGGGACGCGGCATCCAAGACCGAGACAGAGCCCGCATCGCGGTTGCTGACGAACATCCGCCTGCCATCGCGGTCGGGGTAGATGCCGTGAGCACCCTTGCCGGTGGGAATGAAACGCTCGACGCTCTGGGTGCTTGCCTTGATGACCCAGATCCCGTTACGCAACATGTCGGCCACCAGGAACCGGGTGCCGTCAGGGGTCAGCCGCACGTCCTGAGGCATCGCCGAGGCGCCCGGCTGCAGGTTGCTCCTGGCCCCACCCATGCGCATGGCATCAGCGGGGCTGACGGCACCGGGAGTCTTGGTGCTGTTGAGGTCGATGACTTTGATGAGCTTGGTTGCATTGCGGTCGATCACGAGCAGCCTGCCGCTGAACTCACAGCTGGCCACGAAGAAGGACAAGTCTGCTGAGTAGTCGGCGTGGTTGACACCGTGACAGGGCACCGGCAGCGAGCGTTCGAGAGCCATCGTGTGCGGGTTGCGCACGTCGATGCGTCGCAGCCGTTCGGCCATCACGAGGGCATGGGCACCGTCGGGCGTGAAGTAGAGGTTGTAGGGGTCCTCCACGTGGACCCGTCTACCGGGTTTGCCGGTGATCGGGTCTATCGGGACCAGGTCGTTGCCGATGTCGTCGTTGACCCAGAGCGTCTTCATGTCCCAGCTCGGCACGACGTGTTGCGGTTGAGCCCCGGTGGGATAGGTCGCCATCACTCTGAAGGTCGTGGGGTCGATCACCTGCACGGTGTTGGCCGCCCCGTTCGGGACGTAGACCAGGTTCTTGGCCCGCTTGGCGACGGGCGACAGCTTGCCCGCACCTGCACCGGCATAGACGTTGAGCGGGCCGACCGAAGTCGCAGACGTCCGAGACAGGGGAGACACGGGAGACGATGAGACGGGCGGGCCTGACCGGGCAGTCGAGGTCGACGCCGACCCCGTGGCATCCCCGGAGACGTTGCCGGAGCAGGAGCTCAACAGGAGCATGGCAACTGCGGCGCCGACCGCGATCGGGCGCAGCGAACGAGACGACACAGCGGGCATGCGAAACCAAACTCTCAAGAGGACCATCCGGTTCGGCTCGATCTTGGCAGACAGCACCTCCCGGGCCAACTTGGAAAGTGCCACCGGTGGGAGCTGTGTGGCAGACACTCCAGCCGAGATCTTCGTCAGCCCGAGCGCCCGAAGTACGGGCGATAGCGTCGCGTTAGGCTGCCCGCGTGACCGACTCGAGGACTGAATCCCTGGATCTGCGCGACCCCTCCGTCGACCCGTTCGCGGTCGCAGCCGCGGCGGCCGAGGTGATCGCCGAACAATCGGGTTCGCCCCGCCACGACATGGCACTTGTGCTCGGCTCCGGCTGGGGGCAGACCGCAGACCTGATCGGCGAGACGGTTGCCACGATCGAGAATGCGGCTGTCCCTGGCTTCGCCAAGGCGGCCGTCGCCGGGCACTCGAGCGTCATGCGGTCGGTCGCGATCGAAGGCACCGACCGTCGGGCGTTGGTCTTTGGCACGCGGACCCACTTCTACGAGGGGCGCGGCGTCCGGTCGGTCGTCCATGCGGTGCGTACCGCGGCTGCGGCTGGGTGCAGAACAATCGTGTTGACCAACGGCTGCGGCGGTCTCAACCCGGCATGGACGCCCGGCACCCCCGTCTTGATCCGGGACCACCTCAACCTCACGGCAGCCTCTCCCATCGAGGGCGCCAACTTCGTTGACCTGACCGATCTGTACTCGCAGCGGTTGCGCGACCTGGCTCGCGAAGTCGATCCCAGCCTCGACCAGGGCGTCTACGTGCAGTTCCGCGGACCGCACTACGAGACGCCCGCTGAGGTCCGGATGGCCAAGATCCTGGGAGGCGATCTGGTCGGGATGTCGACGACCCTCGAGGCGATCGCGGCCCGCCAGAGCGGCATGGAAGTTCTCGGGATCTCCCTGGTGACCAACCTGGCGGCGGGCATTCCCCCGCAAGCGGGAGGTGCCCCCAGCGCCAAGCCGCTCTCCCACCACGAGGTGCTCGAGGCCGGCCAGGGCGCGGCCGAGCGTTGCGGTCGCCTCCTCGCTGCCATCGTCGCCAGGATCGAGATCCCGCGATGACCGCGCACGATGCCGCCGCAGACCCGAAGACACGACCCACGCCCCCGACGTATGTCGCGCCCCTCGAGCTGCTCGAGCGCGCCACCTCCTGGCGGGACGACGATCCCGACGCGGCCACGCGCGCGGAGCTCGACGCCGTGATCGAGGCCGCGGCGTCGGGTGATGCCGAGGCGGGGGCAGATCTGGCCGACCGGTTCGTGGGCATGCTCGAGTTCGGCACCGCCGGACTTCGAGGTGCGCTGGGGGCCGGCCCCAACCGGATGAACCGCTCCGTGGTGATCCGTGCGGCAGCCGGGCTGACGGCATACCTGAAAGAGACCCAACCGCATCCCTTGGTGGTCATCGGGCTCGACGCCAGACACAACTCGGACGTCTTCGCCGCAGATACGGCAGCCGTGGTTGTCGCTGCTGGTGGCCGGGCCATGGTGCTGCCCCGCCCGTTGCCGACTCCGGTGCTGGCCTTCACGATCCGTCACCTTGGAGCGGATGCCGGCGTCATGGTGACGGCGAGCCACAACCCTGCCCTGGACAACGGTTACAAGGTCTATCTCGGCGACGGCAGCCAGATCGTGCCGCCTTCGGATGCCGAGATCGCAGCGCACATCGCGGAGGTCCGGCATGTCGCTGATGTCCCTCGCGCAAGCTCGGGTTGGACGACCCTGAACGACGACCTCCTGGAGGCCTACCTCGATGCTGCAGCGGCAGTCGTCGCCCCCGGTGGCGCCCGCCAGCTGAGGGTCGTCCACACGGCATTGCACGGCGTGGGTAGTGCTGTCATCGTGGCCGCCTTCGCGCGTGCCGGTTTCAGCGCCCCCATCGTCGTGCCCAGCCAGTCCGAACCGGACCCCGAGTTCCCCACGGTGATCTTCCCGAACCCCGAGGAGCCGGGCGCGATCGATGCCGCACTGGCACTGGCGGCCCGAGAACATGCCGACCTCGTCCTGGCCAACGACCCCGACGCCGATCGTTGCGCGGTGGCCGTCCCGGACCCGGCGGCAGCCACCCTGGACAACCCGTCGGGATGGCGGATGCTGCGCGGCGACGAGGTCGGCTCGCTGTTGGGAGCGCACATCCTGGCGCGCGGGGTGGCGCCCGACGACGTCTTCGCCAACTCGATCGTGTCTTCCCGCCTGCTTGCGGCCATGGCCGCCGGCGCCGGGATCAGACACCAAGAGACCCTGACCGGCTTCAAGTGGATCTCGCGGGTGGAGGGCCTGCGCTATGGCTACGAGGAGGCGCTCGGGTACTGCGTCGACCCCCACCAGGTGCGCGACAAGGACGGCGTGAGTGCGGCGTTGTTGTTGGCCGAGATGGCAGCGGGTCTGCGGGCACAGGGCCGTTCGCTGCTCGATGTCCTGGACGACCTCGCGCTGACGCACGGGGTCCACGCCACCGACTCCTTCGCCGTCCGGGTCGATGACCTGAGCCTGATCTGCACCCTGATGTCCCGGCTCCGGGAGGAGCCACCGACCGACATCGGAGGCGTCCCGGTAGCCCGGATCGACGACCTGTCCGAGGGCTCGGAACAGCTGCCGCCCACCGACGGGCTCCGCTATCACCTCCGGGACGAGAGCCGGGTGATCGTGCGCCCGAGTGGGACCGAGCCCAAGCTGAAGGTGTATCTCGAGGTCATCGTCGCGGTCGAAGCCTCAACGGGCCTGGCTGCTGCCCAGGCGGAGGCCAGAGGACGGTTGGACCGGGTGGGCGCCGCGATGAAGAGGCTGACCGCGCCGTGACCTGACGCGAGGCGGTCAGGCCAGTGTGAGGACCACGACGGCGATGGCGGGCAGGAACATGATGGCCATTGCCACCGGCACCCACGTCATCCGCACCTGGGGGTCAGGCGCTACCGCGATCGCACCCCTCGCGACACCTTCGGAGTAGTCCTCCTTGGCATCTTCAATCGCCCTCGCGACCGTCGCTGCAGTGACTTTCGGAGCGGACGTGGGCGGGTGAGCACCGGTGCTGGCAAACGTGTCGAGCCGCCCGGACGTCATCCCGAGCAACCTGCCGGGGGCAACCTTGGGACGTCCTGCCTGCGCGGAGATGGCCCACGCGGTGTAGGCCCGATCCCCCACGAAGACCTTGAGGCTCCAACGGCACTCCACGTCGGTCACCCGGACCCACGGGATGCGAATGTCCCTGACAACGTTGCGAATGGTCACGCCGTCCTCATCGAGCAGGACGGCCGGACGAACGAACAGCGACCACACGACAGCCAAGATGAAGACCACCCACGTGGCGAACAACGGCTCCGGGTGCTCGGCCCACTGCCAGGCCATGGAGACGAGAAGTACCAGGCCGGTGACGCCGCATACAGCCGCCAACCCCAACGGTGAACGTTGGCGGATCAGCTGCTGTTTGGTCGAGATCTTGTTGCTCATCCATGTCCTTGCGCTCTGGCCAATTTCGTTGCACGCTAGCCGGTCCCAAGGTGACCAGCCGTTGCGATCCGGCGCGTCCCGACTACTGAGCATAGGCCGATAGACTCCGAACGTGAGTTCCCCCCCGGCTACTGCCCACACTCGCACTGTTACCTCCGACGCACGCGAATTGCTCGGAGTCGGGGCCCTGACCAATGCCTCGTTGACCACGTGGTTGCACGGGCTGCCGGGTGTCGACCGTGTCGGCGCGGACTCCCGCGCAGCGGGGTTGGGCACCCGCTCCATCAAGACCACCTCGAAGGCCTGGGCCATCGACACCGCCATCAGCATGATCGACCTGACGACGCTCGAGGGTGCCGACACCGAGGGCAAGGTGCGGTCGATGTGTGCCAAGGCGATGGCTCCGGACCCCGGTGACCCGGCCACGCCCCATGTCGCGGCGGTCTGCATCTACAGCGACCTGGTTCCGGTGGCCGTGGAGGCGCTCAAGGGCAGCAGCGCCCACGTTGCGGCCGTGACGACGGCCTTCCCGTCCGGCCGCGCAACCATGGCGGTCAAGCTGGCCGACACGCGTGACGCCATCAGAGCGGGCGCCCACGAGATCGACATGGTCATCGACCGGGGGGCGTTCCTTACCGGCAGATACCTGAAGGTGTTCAACGAGATCGCTGCCATCAAGGCGGCCTGCGTCAGCGATGCGCCGAGCGGCGCTCCGGCGCACTTGAAGGTCATCCTTGAGACCGGCGAGCTGGCGACCTACGACAACGTGCGGCGTGCCTCGTGGCTGGCGATGCTGGCAGGCGCGGACTTCATCAAGACGTCGACGGGCAAATCATCGCCAGCGTCGACGGCGCCTGTAGCGATGATCATGCTCGAGGCGGTCCGCGACTGGCGTGACCTCACTGGCGCCCAGGTCGGGGTGAAGGCGGCTGGTGGGATCAGGACCACCAAGGACGCGATGAAGTACCTGGTGATGGTCAACGAGATCGCCGGTGATGACTGGATGAGCCCCACCTGGTTCCGCTTCGGTGCCTCAGGCCTGCTGAATGACCTTCTCCTGCAACGGCAGAAGCTCGCCACCGGCCGCTACACCGGTGCCGACCACGTCACGATCGACTGAGCTGAAAGCAGAGACACCATGGCTAAGTTCGAGTACGCACCGGCGCCCGAGTCGCGCGCCGTCGTCTCCATCCGCCCGTCGTACGGGCTGTTCATCGGTGGCGAGTTCATCGAGTCGAAGGACGGATCACGGTTCAAGACCATCAGCCCGTCCTCCGAGGAGGTGCTTGCCGAGGTCACCGAGGCCAGCGAGACCGACATCGACCATGCGGTCAGGGCGGCCCGAAAGGCCTTCGACGGACCATGGGGTCGTTTGTCCGGAGCCGAGCGCGGCAAGTACCTCTTCCGTATCGCGCGAATCCTGCAGGAGCGCGCGCGGGAGTTCGCAGTGCTGGAGACGCTGGACAACGGCAAGCCGATCAAGGAGTCGCGCGACGTTGACATCCCGTTGGCCGCGGCGCACTTCTTCTACCACGCGGGCTGGGCCGACAAGCTCGAGCACGCCGGGCTCTCGGGCGGCGCGGGCCAGCAACCAAGACCGATCGGCGTCGTCGGACAGGTGATCCCCTGGAACTTCCCGCTGCTCATGTTGTCGTGGAAGATCGCACCCGCCCTGGCTGCGGGAAACACCGTCGTCCTCAAACCGTCCAAGAGCACACCGCTGACCGCCCTTCTGTTCGCCGAGGTCTGCCAGCAAGCCGACCTGCCGGCCGGGGTGGTCAACATCATCACCGGGACCGGCCGCACCGGCGCTCAGCTGATCCGCCACCCCGACGTCGACAAGATCGCCTTCACCGGATCGACCGAAGTCGGCAAGGACATCGCCCGCTCCATCGCCGGGACGCGCAAACGTGCCACTCTCGAGCTCGGCGGCAAGGCGGCCAACATCGTCTTCGATGACGCCGCCATCGACCAGGCGGTCGAGGGGATCGTCAACGGGATCTTCTTCAACCAGGGCCACGTCTGCTGCGCCGGGTCCCGGCTGCTGGTCCAGGAGAATGTCGCCGAAGACGTGATCATGCGACTCAAACGGCGCTTGCAGACGCTGCGCGTCGGTGACCCGCTGGACAAGAACACCGACGTCGGTGCCATCAACTCCGCAGCACAGCTCGCCCGGATCCGCCAGCTGGCGGATGCCGGGGAGGCCGAAGGAGCGACTCGCTGGAGTGCACCCTGCGTGCTGCCAGAGCGCGGGTTCTGGTTCGCCCCAACGGTTTTCACCGGGGTCTCCCAGTCACACCGGATCGCCCAGGAAGAGATCTTCGGGCCGGTTCTGTCAGTGCTGACGTTCCGCACTCCACAGGAGGCGGTCGCCAAAGCCAACAACACGCCATACGGGCTCTCCGCCGGGATCTGGACCGAGAAGGGCTCCCGCATCCTGTGGATGGCCGACCAGCTGCGCGCCGGAGTGGTCTGGGCCAACACCTTCAACCGCTTCGACCCAACCTCTCCGTTCGGCGGCTACAAGGAGTCCGGCTACGGCCGCGAGGGTGGCCGCCATGGCCTTGAGGGCTACGTCACGACAGGAGCGAACCGATGAGTCCCACCGCGGCTCGACGCAAGGCGACTCGGCCGAATGACGTTGCGGAACAACGGATCGAGGTGCGCAAGACCTACAAGCTCTACATCGGTGGCGCGTTCCCGCGCAGCGAGTCGGGTCGCACCTATGAGGTGAGCGACAGCCGGGGCAGGTTCCTGGCCAACGCCGCGATGGGCTCCCGCAAGGATGCCCGCGACGCCGTCGTGGCGGCCCGGGGTGCCCTCGGGAAGTGGGCCGCGGCCACGGCATACAACCGTGGTCAGGTGCTCTATCGCGTCGCCGAGCTGATGGAAGGCCGACGCGCACAGTTCGTCGCGGAGGTCGCAGCGGCCGAGGGGCTTACGCCGGACCGCTCGGACAAGGTCGTCTCACAGGCCATCGACCGTTGGGTCTGGTATGCCGGGTGGTCGGACAAGCTCGCCCAGGTCCTGGGTGGGGTCAACCCGGTCGCCGGGCCGTACTTCAACATCTCCGCGCCCGAGCCCACCGGAGTGGTGGCCGCCCTTGCGCCGCAACGCTCTTCGCTGCTGGGTCTGGTCTCTGTGCTCGCGCCGATCGTGGTCAGCGGCAACACCGCGGTGGTTCTGACCAGTGAGCACCGGCCTCTTCCCGCCATCACGCTCTCGGAGGTCCTCGCGACATCCGACGTGCCTGCGGGAGTCATCAACCTGATCACCGGACGCACCGCCGAGGTCGCACCGTGGCTGGCCTCGCACCAGGACGTCAATGCCATGGACCTGGCCGGCGCCGCTGACGTCGACGGCCTCGCATGGGCAGACCTTGAACGCGCCGCAGCCGAGAATCTCAAACGCGTCCTGCGCCCGGCTGGCAACGACGCGGACGCAATCGAGCCGGATTGGTCCCCTACGCCGGACCTGAGCCGGATGAAGGCCTATCTGGAGACCAAGACCGTTTGGCACCCCAAAGGCCACTAGTGCGTCTCCGCTGGACGGCCGCCCATGAGACTCCGGCGCCGTGAAGGGGGTCGACCAACCGTGGACGAGTCGTTGCCCCGCGACGGCCGACGACGTGTCGTGATCGTGGCCGGCCCGAGCGGTGCCGGCAAGTCACGACTGGCGGCCCACCTCCAGAACCGCCATGGATGGCCGATCGTCCGGCTGGACGACTTCTACCGCGACGGGGACGACCCGTCCCTACCGATCCTGCCGATGGGCGTCCCTGACTGGGACAACCCGCGGTCCTGGGACGCCGACGCGGCGGTTCAGGCACTGGTTGACCTGTGCCGGGACGGAGCTGTGACCCTGCCGACCTACGACATCAGCTCATCCCGCGCCGTGGGGCACTCCGCAATGACGGCCAAGCCGGGGCAGCTGATCCTGGCCGAGGGCATCTTCGCCGCCGAGATCATTGAACCCTTGGCGAACGCCGACGTCCTCGCGGTCGCCTTCTGCGTCCACACCGGCCCATGGCTGACGTTCTGCCGCCGCCTGATCCGCGACCTGGCCGAACGCCGCAAGTCGCCGTGGGTGCTGTGGCGTCGCGGCTTGATCCTGTGCCGAAAGGAGCCCGAGATCGTGGCCCGACATGTCCGCCTCGGGGCCCAACCCGTGTCCGCGGCCGAGGCGATAACCGCCGTAGCGGCACTCGTCGGGACGACCCCCTGACATCATGGGGCGATACCCGACCGACCTGGGAGACACATGACGGCGACCGGCGGGTCTTCCGCCCCTGGACCGCTTGGTGGCGACCCTGCGCGCGGTCCGTCGTACGCCGGGCCGCCACCAGGCGGTCTCCCGCTGCAGTCACACGGCTCCATGCAACAGATCCCGATGCTCACCGCGCACAAGCCGGGCATCGTGCCGCTGCGACCGTTGCAGTTCGGTGACATCCTTGACGGCGCGGTCAAGGCTGTTCGTTTCAACCCGAAGTCGATGGTCGGAATGTCCGCGCTGGTGCTGGCCGTGTTCCTGGTCCCCTCGGCCGCTCTGGGAATCGGCGCGACCCATCTGATGGCCAGGGTCGTGAGCAGGTACGGCCCGGAGGCCGGGGCGTTCGTCGGGATTCCGTCCACGCTGATCCAGAGCCTGTCCACCGCACTCGCGACCGCCCTCCTGAGCGGGCTGCTGATCTTTGTCGTGGGCCAAGCGGTCCTGGGCCGCAAACCAGATCTCGGTCAGACGTGGCGGTCCACGCGCGGACGACTCCTGTCGTTGCTCGCGTTGTTGATCCTGAGCGGGCTGTTCAGCCTCGTGTCAGCGGTGTTGCTGATCGGGCCCGGAGTCCTGCTGCTGGTCAACGACACCGTCGGCGCGGGAGCAGCCCTGCTGCTCCTCGGGGTCCTCTGCACCATTGTCCTGGCCGTCTATGTCTCGACGAAGATCTCGCTGGCGGCACCCGCGATCGTGCTCGAGGGCCATGGGGTGTTCGCCGGGCTGCGCCGCTCGTTCGCGCTCACCAAGGGGGCCGCCGCGTTCTGGCGCATCCTGGGCATCACGCTGGCAGCCGGAGTTCTGGCGGCGATGCTCGGGGCGATGCTCGGCATACCGTTCTCGATCGCCGGCGTCGCGATCGCGGCAATGGCTGGGCAGGACACCGAAGGCGGGCAGATGGTCGTCACGTTCGTCTCGCACCTGTCCGCGTTACTCTCGGGGGCGATCACGACACCCTTCGTGGCGGCCGTGACCGGCCTGCTCTACATCGATCGTCGGATGCGCCTCGAGGCGCTCGATGTCGTGCTGATCCGTGAGGCCCAGTCCAACCCCGCACCGCGGGTCTGAACGGCAGCTCATGACGCCGGCAAACTGGTCACCTGTCATGGCTGCGGCGAGCTGGTCAGCTCAGCGTGGTCTGGATCCCACACCGGCCGAGGCGCGGAGATGGCTCAGTGACGAGCTGAGCGGTCCCGACTACCACGACCCGTGGCTTGACACCGCGATTCGGTGGATCCTCGAGCAGCTTGGCAAGCTGCTCGAGGGAGCAAACAACCTGGCCAACGGCGGGTTATCCCCGGTCATCACCGCGCTGATGGCGGTGGTCGCCATCGCCCTCCTCGTCTGGGTCCTGCCCAAGGTCCGCCGAAATCCGGTCGCCGTCCGCCCGGACGGGGCAGTGCTCGTGGACCCGACGATCACCCCCGGTACCTATCGCACGCTGGCTTCCGCGGCCTTCGCCGACGGACGCTATGACGACGCTGTCCTGGATGGATTCCGCGCCATCGCCAAGGACATGAGCGATCGCATGCTCCTGGATGACTCGCCAGGACGCACTGCGCATGAGGTCAGTCTCGAGCTGGCGCAGCCCTTCCCCGACCACGTGGTCCGACTCGCACAGGCGGCGAACATCTTCGACGCCGTTCGCTATGGCCATCGCCGTGCCACCTCGGAACAGGCGGGCCACGTCCGGCAGCTCGACGCCGAGCTGGCCAAGACCCGCCCCGCGCCGCTGGCTGCATCCCTGCGGGGCCTGACCGTATGACGATGACCACAGTCGCCGCGGTGTCCAGACCCCTCACGCTCAAACGCCCTCGATGGGTTGCGCCCTTGATCGTGGTCGGCGTGCTCCTGGCCGCGACCCTGGCAATGACCCTGCTGAGCCCCGCTGGTCACGGCAACACCGACGATCTCGATCCGGCCAACCCCGGCTACTCCGGAGCCCAGGGCCTGGCCCACGTGCTGAGCGACCACGGCGTCAGCGTGACCGTCGTGCGCAGCCAACGCGAGCTGCTCGACGAGACCGTCGACGGCACCTCGACGGTCGTGATCACCCACACCCTGCGTCTGTCGGGTCGGACGGCCCGAGCGGCGCTGGCACACGCTGCGCCCGCAGCCAGCGTGATCCTGCTCGGCCCCGACCCTGAGGTCACCAAGGGCATGGGCCTGCCGGTCGACTCCCACCTCGCGAATCTGACGGAGCTGACAGCCTCGTGCACGGGCGCCGGGGTGGGAGCGGACTTCCGGCTGGCGCAAGCCGGCCGGGCATATACGGCGACCGGAAGCGACTCAGGCGCGACGACCTGCTTCCCCGACAAGAGCGACGGTGGCGGCGCGATGGTCAGCCTGCCGGGCGCCGCAGGTCGACCGCCGGTGATCCTGCTCGGGGACGACACCCTGATCAGCAATGGCACCATCCTCGACTCCGACAACGCCGCGATCGCCCTGCATCTCTTCGGGCAGACCGACCGTCTGATCTGGTACGTCCCCTCCCTGGCCGACATCGCACCCTCTGAAAGCTCCTCGCGTTCCATCGCGCCCGGGTGGTTCGGGCCAGGCCTTGCCCTGGCGACCTCAGCCGTGGTGTTCCTGTGTCTGTGGCGGGGGCGTCGTCTCGGGCGCTTGGTCACCGAACCGCTGCCGGTCATCGTCCGCGCTGTGGAGACCACCGAGAGCCGCGGCCGGATGTATCGCAAGTCCCGCGACCGCACCCGAGCCCTTGCGGTGCTGCAGCTTGCGACGCGAAGGCGGCTGACGGCATACCTTGGGTTGTCCGCATCGTCGGCGGTCAGCAGCGTGGCGGCGGCGGCGGCTGCGGTCAGCGGTCGGAGCTACCACCACGTGCTGGACCTGCTGAGCTCGTCTGCGGTGCATGACGACTCGTCGCTCCTGGAACTAGCCAACAACCTCATTGCACTCGAGAAGGAAGTACGCCGACCATGACTGACGTCAGCCAGACAACCAGGGCCAGCACCTCATCCGACGAGGCCAGGGCCGCGCTGACTGCCGTCCGCCACGAGGTCGCCAAGGCGGTCGTGGGACAGGACGCTGCGGTGTCCGGCATCCTCATCGCGCTGCTGAGTCGTGGGCACATCCTGCTCGAGGGCGTGCCCGGCGTCGCCAAGACCCTGCTCATCCGCGCGGTGGCCGCGGCCCTCGACGTCCAGACCAAACGGGTGCAGTTCACCCCGGACCTGATGCCCGGCGACATCACCGGCTCGCTGATCTACGACCCGCACAGTGCCGAGTTCTCCTTCCGCGAAGGGCCGGTGTTCACCAACCTGCTGCTCGCCGACGAGATCAACCGGACGCCGCCCAAGACGCAGGCCGCACTGCTCGAGTCCATGGAGGAGCGCCAGGTCTCCGTCGAAGGCGTACCCCGGTTGTTGCCGTCGCCATTCATGGTCGCCGCCACCCAGAACCCGGTCGAGTACGAAGGCACCTACCCGCTGCCCGAGGCCCAGCTCGACCGTTTCCTGCTCAAGGTCGAGCTGCCTCTGCCCCCGCGCGAGGACGAGATCACGGTGGTTCAACGGCACGCCTCCGGCTTCGACCCCCGCAACCTGGCCGCGGCCGGATTACGAGCCGTCGCCGGCTGCGCCGACCTCGATGCCGGGGTGGCCGCTGTTCTGGCTGTGACCGTCTCGCCGGAGGTGGCCGGATACATCGTGGACATCGCACGAGCGACGCGACAGTCTCCATCCCTCTCTCTCGGCGCAAGCCCCCGTGGGGCCACTGCGCTGATGGCAACCAGTCGTGCGTGGGCCTGGCTGAGCGGGCGCGAGTTCGTGACCCCCGATGACGTCAAAGCGCTCGCGCACGCGACGCTGGCCCATCGGCTTTCGCTGCGACCGGAGGCCGAGCTGGAGGGCGTCAACGTCGGGTCCGTACTGGCCAGCGCACTCTCCTCCGTGCCGGTCCCCCGCTGACCATGGCCCTGACCGGGCGCACGCCCGCGCTTCTGATGCTGGGTCTGGTCGCCGTATGGCTCCAGCCGACGATGACCACCGTCCGGCTCTGGTGGTTGGTCTCCCTGTGCGCGATCGGGCTCGACCTCCTGCTCGCGCCGAGCCCCAGCAAGCTCGTGCTCGGTCGCGACATCGTCCACCAGGTGCGGCTCGGCGTCAGCGGATCGACCACACTCTGGCTGACAAATCCGACGCCCCGGCGTCTGCGCGGCATCGTTCGCGACGCCTGGCAACCGTCCGCGGGGGCTGCGAGCGACCGGCATACGGTCGATGTCCGCGGCGGTGAGCGCGTTGCCCTACTGACCAGCCTGACGCCCACCCGTCGTGGCGACCGGCGAGCCGACCGGGTCACTGTTCGCAGCCTGGGTCCGCTGGGCCTGGCCGCCCGCCAGCGGTCGTTCCCGATCGAAGGGGTCATCCGTGCCCTGCCGCCGTTCACCTCACGAAAGCACCTGCCCAGCCGGCTCTCCGTCCTTCGGCAGCTCGACGGACGCTCCGCGGTCCGCACGCGTGGCGCCGGCACCGAGTTCGACTCCCTGCGCGACTATGTCGTCGGCGACGACGTCCGCAGCATCGACTGGCGGGCGACCGCTCGACGCACCGCAGTCGTCGTGCGCACCTGGCAGCCAGAGCGCGACCGACGGCTGATCCTGGTCCTGGACACCTCCCGAACATCGGCGGGGCGGGTGGGTGACACGCCTCGGCTGGATGCGGCCATGGACGCCTCGCTGTTGTTGGCCGCGCTCGCCTCCAGGGCAGGTGACCACGTGGACTTCCTCGCCGGCGACCGGCAGGTCCGTGCCCGTCTCAGCGGCGCGACCCGCACGACCCTCCTGGGCGACCTTGTGACGGCGATGGCACCACTCGAGCCGGCCCTGCTGGAGGCCGACTGGTCGATGATGGCAGGCGCGATCTCCGGGCTGAGCCGCCGCAGATCCCTGGTCGTGCTGCTGACTCCCCTTGAGCCGGCGGCCATCGAGGAGAGTCTGCTGCCGACGCTGGCCACGCTCACCCGGCACCACCGGGTGGTCCTGGCCTCGGTCGCCGACCCTGCCCTCTCGGCGATGGCGGCGGACGTCAGCAGCACCTCCCGCGTGTATGACGCGGCGGCCGCCGAACGCACCCTCGGTCTGCGCGAACGCACCGCAGAAGTGCTGCGACACCTCGGTGTCCATGTGATCGACGCCGAGCCGGAGCAGCTTCCGGTGGCCTTGACCGACCACTATCTGATGCTCAAGAGCAAGGGCCTGTTGTAGCCGAGGTGCCACCGCAGGCCGACGCAGTGCCACGGCCGCCGGGCCGGGTCGATCAGCCCGCGACGGGCGCCGTGTCGCCCGCATCGCGCGCCGAAACATCGCCCGTCGCGCCCCGCTGCCACGCCCATCGACCGACCGTGAACACATACGCGATGAAGGCCACCTCGACGATCACACCGATGGTGATGCGGGCCCATGTGGGCAGCGGCGAGGGGGTGACGAACGCCTCGATGACTCCCGAGACGGCCAGCACCACCACGAGGCCGAGGGCCACAGCCATGGCTGAACGACCTTCCTCGGCAACGGCCCGCCCACGGGTCCGCGGGCCAGGGTCGATCCAGGCCCAGAACAACCGTAGGCCGGTCGCGCCGGCCACGAAGACCGCCGTCAGCTCCAGCAGTCCGTGCGGCAGAATCAGACCGAAGAACAATGCGCCGCGGTCATGGTTGATCATGACCGCGCCCATGAACCCCAGGTTCAGGACGTTCTCGAACAACAGATAGACCACCGGGACGCCGAGGACACCGAGCGCGATACAGATCGCCGTGAGCCAGGCGTTGTGAGTCCAGACCAGCGCGGCGAAGTGCGACGCCGCGAACTCGCTGTAGTAGTGCTCGAAGTCGGTGTTGACAAGCTTGTCGATCTCGGACGGAGACATCAGCGAGGACTCGAACTGCGGGTGCGACAGGAACCACCACCCGATGACCAGCGATGCCCCGATGTTGGCGAACGCGGTGACGATCCACCACCGCCGGGTCCGGTAGAGAGCCGCGGGGAACGTGTCGGTGAAGAAGCCCCGCAGATCCGACCATGCCACCGATCTCGTTCCGGCAGAACGGGTGCGGGCTCGCGCAAGCAGGGACGACAGGTACGTCACCAGGCTGGGGTCCGGGGCCGCCGAACGGACCACGGACAGATGGGTGGCCACCCGCTGATACAGGTCGAGGATCTCGTCGGCCTCCGCGCCGCTGGCCGATCCGTGACGCGCCAAGTACTCAAGGCGGCTCCACTCACCCTGGTGCGCTGCGACGAACGCGTCGAGATCCACGTTCACACTGTATTCGCGGCCGTCCGGCGCCCGCCCCGGCCGGATACGCTTGGCAATCATGAGCGACAACACCGCATGAGCAACAGCACTGTGGGCGTCGGGGCCGACGACCTCGTGACCGGCGAGGCGGTCGCTCTGGAGCTGCCCGCAGCCGGCATCGCCATCCGCGCACTGTCCGGCTTCCTGGACCTGCTGGCTGCCGGCGCGGCCTTGTGGATCGGCCTCTTCGTGTCCTCGGCGATGACCGAGAACGCTGACGAGGCCATCATCCGGATCGCTATGACCCTGCTTCTGGTGCTCGTCACCGTCGTCCTGCCAACCACGTTGGAGACCCTGACCCGAGGTCGCTCGGTGGGCAAGCTCGCCACGGGTCTTCGGACCGTGCGCGACGACGCGGGGCCGATCGGGTTTCGCCATGCCTTCACCCGCGCGCTCGTCGGCTTCGTCGAGATCTGGGCTTTGATCGGGGTGCCCGCCCTGGTAAGCGCGATTGTGAGCAACAAGGGCAAACGGCTCGGTGACTATGCCGCCGGCACGTACGTCGTGCGGGAACGGGTCCACATGACTTTGCCGCCGCCTCCGATGATGCCTCCCCAGCTGGCTGCATGGGCTGCCGGCGCTGACATCGCCCGACTGCCCGACGGCCTGGCCATGGCGGTCCGCCAGTTCCTCATGCGCGCGCCATTGTTGAGCCCGCAGTCGCGCGCGACCCTCGGTGCGCAGCTGCACGACGAGGTGGTCGCCTACGTGTCTCCCCTGCCCCCATTCGGTGTCCATCCCGAGGTCGTGCTCGCTGCGGTCATCGCCGATCGACGCCGACGCGACGCCATCCGGCTGGCGCGGGACGCCGCTCTGCGACGTCGACTCATCCCGGCGGACCCGATCGACTCCCTGCCATAGCCACGGGGCAGCCACGGGGAAGCCGCAGGGCAGCCGCGAAACCTACGGCGTGGCTTTGAACCCGGAGACGTTGGCGCCGAGCCAGGTCAAGCTGCCCGGCAAGAGGCCCTGCCACAGGCTGACCCGGTGCCCGGCATTCTGGAAGACCGTGGCGCTCACGGCCAGTGGCGGCTTGGCGGCCTTGAGGAGTGCAGCGCTTGACCCGTACGAGACGCTGTCCGTGTGTGACGTCACCAGCCACAGAGCCACTGGTGGCGGCGCTCGCTTGGCCAGGGCCACCAGGTCGTAGCGGGCGGCGAGCGGGCTGCCTGGCGGAAAGGCGTCGTAGAAGGGGCCGAACTCCGGGCGGAAGTAGCCACTCATCACGATGGCCGCCGCGTACTGGGCCGGGTGCAACATGGCCACCATGGCCGCGCACCAGCCGCCGGCTGACAGCCCGATCGCGGCCCAGGAGGCTCGGTCGGTCTGGACGCGGAACGTGTGCGTCACCCAGTTCGGGATGTCTTGCGCCAGCCACGTCTCCAGCTGCGGGTCACCGGGGGTGCCATTGACGCATTCAGTGTCCACACCAGGGGGGATCTCCACCTGCGGGGAGACAACCAGGGCCAGACGCATCTGCTTCGCTGCTGCCTGCTGCGCCACTTCGCCACCAAGGTTCATCGCGCCGATCCAGGAATCAACGCTGCCGGGGTAGCCCTGGAAGGCCTCGATCACGGGATACCGCACCGAGGCGTTACCGGCGTCGGTGTAGCCCGGCGGCAGCTGGACCTTGACCGTGCCAACGATCCCGCTCAATGGCCCCGTGACCTTGTACGAGATCACCCCCGACGAACTCATACGGGCAACGGGTATGGGCGGAAGCGACCCGCCGGCCGTTGCGGCCGCGCCGCCTGCCACCCTGCCCGTCGCTTCGGAGGCGGTGGTGCCCCGCGTCAGTGCTGTCACGGTCGTGGCACCGCCGAAAGCGCCCCTGAGGTCCGTCCAGTCCGCGAAGAACAGAAACTGGGCATTGAGCTGTGTGGCAGCCGTCAGCAGCACCAGGAAGTTGACTCCCAGCAACATTCCCGCCCTCGCGCCGACCTTGCCAGGGCTGCGCCCAGCCAGCGACGGCCACAGAAGCACCAGGACAACGAACGCCGCGACGGTAACCACCACGATCGCACCGAGGAACACCAGCCCGGTCAACGACATTCGCGGCACCTTTCGATGCATCTACCCAATGGACGAGAGCCCAAGCGCCAGCCCAACCGGTCGGTCGTGCGAGACCTGCAATTCGGTTCTGGAAGAGCTCATCAGGTCTGGACCAGGGCCGCGTAACCGGGCTTGACCACGTCCTCGATGATCGCCAGACGCTCGTCGAACGGGATGAAGGCCGACTTCATCGCGTTGATCGTCGCCCAGCGCATGTCCTCCAACGTCCATCCGGCGTCATTGACGAGCAGGGACATCTCACGCGTCATCGACGTGCCACTCATCAGTCGGTTGTCGGTGTTGACAGTGACCCGGAACTTGAGCCGTTTCAAGAGCGAGATCGGATGCAGCGCAACGGATTCGGCCGCGCCGGTCTGCACGTTGCTGCTCGGGCACATCTCTAGCGGGATACGCCGATCGCGCACGTATGACGCAAGGCGGCCGAGGACGACGTCGGACGGATCCGCTGCGGCCGCGTAGGCGACGTCCTCGGAATACGGTCTGCCCGCAATGCGAACGTCGTCGATGATGCGCACGCCGTGACCGAGCCGGTCGGCTCCGCACCACTGGATCGCCTCCCAGATGCTGGGGAGCCCGAAGGCCTCGCCGGCGTGGATGGTGAAGTGGGCGTTCTCGCGGCGAAGGTACTCGAACGCATCGAGGTGCCGGGTGGGCGGGAACCCGGCCTCGGCGCCGGCGATGTCGAAACCCACGACGCCGTCGTTGCGATAACGCACGACGAGCCGGGCGATCTCGGTACCCTTGGCGGCGTGGCGCATCGCCGTCAGCAGCGCCGTCACCCGGATCCGCCGACCCGACTCCGCGGCTTTGCTCTCGCCGTCGCGAAAACCGGCGTTCACCGCTTCAACCACGTCCTCCAGGGACAGCGCCTTGACCAGGTGGAGCTCCGGGGCATAACGCACCTCGGCATAGACGACCCCGTCCGCAGCGAGATCCATCACGCATTCACTGGCGACCCGGTGCAGTCCGTCGACCGTCTGCATGACGGCCAGTGTCTGGCTGAACGTCTCGAGATAACGCTCGAGCGACCCCGAGTCGGCGCTGTCGCGAAACCAGGCGCCGAGCGCATCGGCTTCCTGGGCCGGAAGACCTTGGTAGCCAACGGTCTCGGCGAGCTCAATGATCGTCTGGGGGCGCAGTCCGCCGTCCAGGTGATCGTGCAGCAGCGACTTTGGGGCGCGGCGCAGGATGTCGTCGGTGAGCACTCAGTCCTCCCGGTTGACGGTGTCGGGACCAAATGCCGGGAGGCAGACGGCGACGTACTCGGCACCATCAGCTCCGGTGGAGTAGCGGACGCGCTCGCCAGCGCCCGTGAGTATCGACTGACCGGCGTGGGCGATCGTGGGCCCGTCCTCGTGATCGACGATCACCGAACCTTTGAGGACCAGCGTGATCTCGTCGAACTCCGGTGTCTGGAAAGGCTCGTGCCAGTTGGCGGGGGCGATCATGTGGGCGACCGACACGGCCTCGCTGCCGGTGGTGACCCGGCCAACGTGCTCGCTGATGATCTTGCCGCCAGGGACAGGGATCCGCGTGGGTTCACTGATGAGTCGAGGCACGCGTTCACCCTAGCCGCAGGGCCAGGGCAGGCCGTCGGAACCAGGTCGTTCAGCTGATCCGGTCGATCACTAGCGGGAGCAGATCGGGTCGGGAGTCCTCTGGCGCAATGAAATAGGCACCCTCCAGTGCCGCGATCGCCCGGTCGAAACGCTCAGGGGTGTCGGTGTGCAGCGTCATGAGTGGGTCGCCGGCTCGCAGGACCGCGCCCGGCTTGGCGTGCATCTCGATGCCCGCACCAGCTTGGACCTTGTCCTCCTTGCGGGCCCGACCAGCACCCAGCCGCCATGCCGCCATGCCGACCTGGAGCGCGTCGAGCTGGGTCAGCACGCCGGAGCCCGGGGCCAGAATCTGGTGGGTCTCCCTCGCGACGGGCAGTGTGGCGGACGGGTCTCCGCCCTGGGCGGTGACCATGCGGCGCCATACATCCATGGCTCGGCCGTCCTTGAGTGCATCCGCCGGGTCGACGTCACCACGGCCTGCGGCGGCCAGCATCTCGCGCGCCAGCACCAACGTCAGCTCCACGACGTCCGGCGGGCCACCACCGGCCAGGACCTCGACCGACTCACGCACTTCGAGGGCGTTGCCGGCGGTCAGACCGAGCGGGGTCTGCATGTTGGTCAGCAGAGCAACGGTGTTCACCCCGGCGTCGGTGCCGAGATCGACCATCGTGCGCGCCAGCCGGCGGGCAGAGTCGACGTCCTTCATGAATGCGCCCGACCCCACCTTGACGTCAAGTACCAATGAACCGGTGCCCTCGGCGATCTTCTTGCTCATGATCGAGCTGGCGATCAGCGGGATGGCCTCGACGGTGCCGGTGACGTCGCGCAGGGCGTAGAGCTTCTTGTCGGCGGGCGCGAGCCGGTCGCCGGCTGCGCAGATCACCGCCCCGACGTCCTCGAGCTGGCGCATCATCTCGCCCGTCGACAAGGCTGCACGCCATCCGGGGATCGACTCGAGCTTGTCCAGCGTTCCGCCGGTGTGGCCGAGCCCGCGACCCGAAAGCTGAGGAACCGCAACGCCGCACGCCGCGACGAGTGGGGCCAGCGGCAGGGTGATCTTGTCACCGACGCCCCCTGTCGAGTGTTTGTCCGATGTCGGACGGGACAACGACGAGAAGTCCATGCGGTCGCCCGAAGCGATCATCGCCGCGGTCCAACGGGAGATCTCGCGACGGTTCATGCCGTTGAGCAGGATCGCCATGGCCAGGGCCGACATCTGCTCGTCGGCCACGACTCCACGCGTATAGGCGTCGATCACCCAGTCGATCTGTCGGTCGGACAGCTCCTGCTTGTTGCGCTTGGCGATGATGACATCAACGGCGTCAAAGGAATCGGACATGTGGGAGATCCTCTCTCATGCGGTATGCCGGGACGCCGCTGACCCGTACAAACTGCCTAGATCCGCGGGGGTGGAGTGAAGTCGTCGAGATCGGCACCACCGAAGGCATCTGGCAGCAGCTCGGCCATCGTGCGCACACCCGCGGATGTCATGACCTGGCAGCCAGGTCCACCGTTCTCCCACAGCAGCTGCCGGCAACGCCCGCACGGCATCAGCGCGTCGCCGTTGCCGTTGACGCAGGACACCGCCACCAGTCGCCCACCGCCGCTCAAGTGCAGCTGTGAAACCAGCCCGCACTCGGCGCACAGCGCCACACCGTAGGCAGCGTTCTCGACGTTGCAGCCGGCAACGACGCGGCCGTCGTCGACCAGACCGGCCACACCGACCGGGAACCTGCTGTACGGCGCGTAGGCCCGTTGCATCGCCTCAGTTGCCTTGGCGTGCAACAGATCCCAGTCGACGGACGCAGTCTGGGCCACTAGCCCCCCTCACCCTTCCGATATGGAAGGCCATCTGCAGCGGGCATGCGCAGTCGTTGGGAGGAAAGGGCGAGCACGAGCAGCGTGGCGACATACGGCGTCATACCGGTGAACTCGTCCGCAACAGTGTCGGAGACGAAGAAGTAGCCGGCCACGATGGCGCCAACTGCGATCGCGATGCCGCCCTGAACCACTCGATGCGTCCGCAGGAGGTGCCACAGGCCGATGCCGATGAGGACAACGGCGAGCAGAAGCAACATGGCGTGGACCGTGGTGCCACCACCCCGCAGCTGCACGGCGTCGGTGTAGCCGAACAGGGCCGCGCCACCAACCAGGCCACCAGGACGCCAGTTGCCGAAGATCATGGCGGCCAGGCCGATGAAGCCACGTCCGCCGGTCTGTCCGTCTCGATAGATGTTGGCGGCGACGAGAGCGAGGTAACCACCACCGAGCCCGGCCATCGCCCCGGAGACCAGCACGGCGATGAACTTGTAGCGGTAGACGTTGACACCCAACGTCTCTGCGGCGACCGGGCTCTCACCGCACGAGCGCAGCCGCAGACCGAACGTCGTGCGCCACAGCACCCACCAGGTCAGCGCCACCAGGGCCAGCGCGATCAACGTCACGACCGACACATCCGTCATGACTGAACGCAGGACACCGGCCAGATCGGAGACGAAGAAGATCTGCTTCTGCTCCAGGGTTCCCAAGGCGGACGAGACACCGGGAAAGCTGAAGCTGGGCAGGGGTTTCAGGGATGGCGACTGGGTCGGCCCGCCGCCGGGCGTGCCGGTGAAGGTCCGGGCGGCCAGGTACTTCGCCGCGCCGAGGCCGATGATGTTGATAGCCACGCCGGACACGATGTGGTCGACGCCGAAGGTTACCGTCGCCAAGGCGTGGATGGCGCCGCCGACCATGCCGCAGAACGCGGCGCCGAGCAGACCAGCCCATGGGCCGTAGTGGTAGCCGAAGTACCCGGCGCCCCAGGTGCCCAGGATCATCATGCCCTCAAGCCCGATGTTGACAACGCCTGCCCGCTCGCTCCACAGACCGCCCAGACCAGCCAGACCGATCGGCACCGCGAGCCCGATGGCGGCCGCGAGAGCGCCCGAAGACGCGAGGTCGTTGGCACCGGTCACCAGGCGCAGGACCGCGATCAGGAACACCGCGACCACCACCATGAGGGCGACCCGTGCCGGGGTCAGTCGCGGCCTTCGCACCGCGCCGGTAATGACCTTGGTCCCGGCCTTCAAACCCGCGGTGCTCATACCACAGCTCCTTCGGGGGTCGAGGAGCCGGGTTGGTCAGAAAGCTGTCGCGCCACGTTGCGCTGCTCCATCCGCAGGCCGGCGCGACGCACGACCTCGTAGGCGATGACCACGGCCAGGACGATGACGCCCTGGATGATGAAGACGAGCTCCGGGCTCACACCGACGTTGATCTGCAGGCCATTGCTCTGTTGCTCCAGGTAGGACCAGAGCAGGGCGCCAAAAGCGATCCCGATCGGGTTGTTCCGCCCCAGCAACGCGATGGCGATGCCGGTGAAGCCCAGGCCCGGCTGGAAGGTCGTGCCGTAGCTGAAGTCCTGACCGAACAGCAGCGGCATGCCGACCAGGCCGGCCACAGCCCCAGATAACAGCATCGCGGTCAGGACCATGCGTTTGACGTTGACACCGCTGGCCACCGCCGCCGACTCGGAGCGACCGGTTGCGCGCAGGTCGTACCCGAAGCGTGTCTTGTTCAGGACCACCCAGTAGGCGAGCCCAACCAGCATGGACAGCAGGATGAAGCCGTAGATCTTGTTCGGCGTCCCCGGGATCAGGCCGAATCCGGGCACCTGTGACGACGTGGGGATGGTCTTGGTATTGGTCACGTTGCTGCCGGCGGTCGAGTCCGCGACCTTGAACAGCAGGTAGGACACCAGACCCGTGGCAATGGCGTTGAGCATGATCGTCGAGATCACCTCGGACACGCCTCGGCTGACCTTGAGCCAGCCGGCGATGCCGGCCCACAACGCGCCGGCCACCACCGCGATCAGCAGCGACACCAAGATGTTGAGCGGGCCGGGCAGCCAGCCCTGACCGGCGAAGACCGCCGCCGCGAAAGCGGCAACGCGATACTGCCCATCGACCCCGATGTTGAACAGGTTCATCCGGAAGCCGATCGCGACCGCGATGGCGGACAGGTAATACACGGAGGCGCCGTTGATGATCGCGACGACCAACCGGGGCCGTGGCACAGTCAGAAGCTGGGTCCACACCTCGACAACAGGGTCACCAGCCAACAGCAGCACGACAGACGTGATCAGGAACGCCACCAGGATGGCGAGGACGGGCGCGGCCAGCGCAAGGCCAAACTTGCGCAGATTCGTTGCCCTCATCAGCCGGCTCCCGTCATCGCCGCGCCGAGATCCTCGGCGGTCACCACGTCTGGGTCGAACTCACCGGACAGCTGACCACGAAGAATCACGCGAATGGTGTCGGAGAGGCCGATCAGCTCATCGAGGTCCGCTGAGATGAGCAGCACGGCGAGGCCCTCGCGGCGGGCTTTCTTGATGTGGTCCCAGATCGCGGTCTGGGCGCCGACGTCAACACCACGGGTTGGATGGGCGGCGATCAGCACTCTTGGGCTGTAGCTCATCTCGCGCCCCACGATCAGCTTCTGCTGGTTGCCGCCGGACAGCGAGTTGGCCGTGACGTAGATGGAGGGCGTGCGCACGTCGTAGGCGGCGACGATGCCTACGGTGTCGGCCTTGGCCCCGCCGGAGTCGACCCAGATCCCCTTGACGTTGGGCTTCTGCGTCTGGTGACCGAGCATCGCGTTCTCCCACAGCGGGGCGTCCAGGAGCAGGGCGTGGCGGTGACGGTCCTCGGGGATGTACCCGACGCCGGCCTCACGTATCTCCCGCGTATGCCACTCCGTGATGTCCTTGTCCTCCAACAGGACTCGTCCAGCAGAGGGATCACGCATGCCCATGATGGCCTCGACCAGCTCGGCCTGACCGTTACCCTCGACCCCGGCGATCCCCAACACCTCACCGGCGTGGATGCTCAAGGTGATGTCGTGCAGCAGGTCGCGTTCTTCGGCTCCGGCAAGGGTCAAGCCAGTGATCGCAAGGAGCGGGCGGTCCGTGACCGTGGACTCCTCGGTGCTGGGCGACGGCAGCTCTGAGCCGACCATCAGCTCGGCGAGCTGACGAGAGGTCACCGACCTCGGGTCGACCGTGGCGACGGTGGTGCCGCGCCGGATGACGGTGATGGTGTCGGCGACCGACAGCACCTCGTCGAGCTTGTGGGAGATGAAGATGACGGTCAGTCCCTCGCTCTTGAGCTCGCGCAGGTTGTCGAAGAGCTCGTCGACCTCTTGGGGCACCAACACCGCGGTGGGTTCGTCGAGGATCAAGATCGTGGCGCCGCGATAGAGAACCTTGAGGATCTCGACCCGCTGACGTCTGCCGACACCCAGGTCAGCCACGAGGTCGTCGGGGCGGACACCGAGGTTGTAC
>DATCNE010000104.1:0-2041 GCA_036565395.1 Dermatophilaceae bacterium | reverse complement strand
GCCCCCACTGCTGCCCGTAGGCGGAGGGGTCGCCCGTCGCGTTCGGCGTGTGGCCGTTCTCCGTCGCGCGGAGCCCCTCATACGGAATGACGTGCGCCGGGTCGTTGATGTAGCTGGCTCCGTACCACTGATTCCCGACCTGCATCTGATCCGGGTAGTAGAAGCGGGCTGCATTGTGGATGTTCAACATCCACCGGCCAACAGTGTCCGCGAACCTCGGGTCGTACTTCGCAGTAGCCGCAAAGAGCGGGGCGGAAAGGGTGTTCATCGCGAATGCGTAGCCACCGGCGTCGGTTTGACTGCCGATGAGGCCGTAGGCGTCGTAGCTCCCCCAGCGCTGTTGCATCGTTCCCCACCCGGGGCGTACGGCCGATCCACCGAGGATCCAGTCGAAGTACTTGCGTACGTCGTAGTCGGTGCCGAATTGCGCATTCATTCTCGCCGCGAGGTAAGGCGCCATCTGGGGCAGAATCTCGTAGAAGAGACTCGAGTTCGAGCGCTCGAGGTAGTCCATCGACCACTTCGCCGCCTGGAGGTACTTCGCGTCACCGAACTTGGCATGGGGCCCACAGCTCGATCGCAGCCGTGCCGGCGGCCCCGTCGCCACCCTCGTTTCGGTTGCCGGCGTTCTTCGTCCTCGTCGAGAAGTTGAATCCCTGCCCGTCGAAGTTCGCGCTCGCGCCGCCGAGAGCGACAACCTGATCGTAGAACTTGTCGGCGATGCTCCGCAGCATTTCGGTCATGTTCGCCGCATTCGGGTACTGAGCGCCGAGCATGTAGTAGAGGACGTTCGCTGCGGTCGTATACCAATAGCTATCACCACCATGGAGGTCGGCCTGGCCTGCCAGGGCGGTTTGGACGGTGGGTTGGTTACGTGCGATCCCGAGGCTGGGCCAGTAGAACGTGCGCAGCATGTCGACGTAGTTGATGCCGTCCTGGTTCGACTTGTCGATGCCTACGAGGGTCGCCCCAACGACGGATGCGATCTCTCCAAGCGCTTCCTGCGGGCTGCCAGCCGGTGAGTGGCGATCCACCTATCCCGAAGCGCACGACACCAAACCGCTCTAACCTGGCCGAATACTTGTCTGACCTCGGACGACGAGCTCGGGATCGGCGAGCTCGTGCGGCGACTCCCTACTTCACCCGAGAACCGGTGGCCGGATGAAAAATGAGCTCGGTGCCCTGGGCTACGTCGAGGCGAAGCGTATCTCCGACGGATGGCGGGACGTGGCCGCTGTGACGCACGACGAACGGCTTGCTGCCCGAGTCGTCTCCAGGGAGCTGTCCGTAGACGTACGTGTCGGCGCCGAGCTCCTCGACAAGGGTCACTTGCAGCCGGAGGGGACCATCGAGGCTACTCGTGAAGCATTCAGGCCGGAGACCGAGTGTGATGGTCTCGAGGCCGGCTCGGTGTGCCACATCAAGCGTTTCTTGGCTCAGCGGTACAGCGATATCGCCTAGGAGGGCGCCGCCTGGAACGAGACGTGCCTCGCGGAGGTTCATCGCCGGCGAGCCGATGAAACCGGCCACGAACTCGTTCACCGGAGAGTCATAGAGGTTGCGCGGCGTGTCTACCTGTTGCAAGAGCCCGTCCCGGAGCACCGCGACACGATGTCCCATCGTCAGCGCCTCGACCTGGTCGTGTGTGACGTAGATCGTGGTTGTGCCGAGTCGCGCTTGAAGGGCGGCGATGTTCGCACGCGTCTCGACACGCAGCTTGGCGTCAAGGTTCGACAGCGGCTCATCCATAAGGAAGACACTCGGCTCTCGCACGACGGCCCTGCCCATTGCTACGCGCTGCCTCTGGCCGCCCGAGAGAGCGCCGGGTCTGCGAGCTAAATACTCTTCGATGTCGAGCATCGCTGCGGCCTCGTGCACCTTCGCCTGCCGCTCCTTCTTGTCTACGCCCCTCAGCTTCAGGGCAAAGCCCATGTTTTCTGCGACTGACATGTGGGGGTACAGCGCGTAGTTCTGGAAAACCATGGCGATGTCCCGGTCCTTCGGAGCCTTGTCTGAGACGTCCTCGCCGCCAATTTGCACC
>DATCNE010000103.1:0-4599 GCA_036565395.1 Dermatophilaceae bacterium | reverse complement strand
AGGGCGGTGTCGGTGAACTTGATGACGTGCTCCCCGCCGTGGATGACCGCTTGGTCCAGGACGTCATCTGGGGTTGGCGGTCCGGGCACCGCGTCGTGTGGCTTCACGGGGGCGTACGCCGCGATCACGGCGGCACTGGTCGACCAGGCTGCGTCGAAGCTGCTCCGCCACAGCCGCGGCGGGAGCGCGGACAGTGTCATGGCGACAGCGTTCGGTGCGGTCGCGGCGTGGACCAGCATCGTGGGGTTGCCATGGGCATAGTGCGGATACATCGCCACTACGGCGTCCACGATGTTCTCGATGGCCGATGGGATCGCCTCGTCAGTGACCGGGGCCGCGAGGGTCGCCACCTGGTCGGCCCACCCGGGGGTCTGTTCGAGCTGAGCCAGCCGGTCGCGGATCCCAGACTCCTGGCGCGCCACTCGGGGCAGCGTGGCGACCAGGTCGGTGGGCGACCGGGCACCGACAGGTTGGATGGCGGGCGTTGGCTGCCACCGTGCAGCCCAGTACCCGAGCGCGTGGGCCAGTTCGGCGATCCGCGGCGGGGACTCCGCTTCGCGCAACGCCCGCACCGCGTGTCCGACCCGGATTACCCCGTGGGTGGCCCCAGCGGCGATCCCGGGCAGTAGCCGAGGCCACCAGCGTGTCAGGACGTCCCGCCAGGGGTCCTGGTCAACCTCGTGGTGAAGGAGCTCGATCCAGTCCGCGCTCCGGGCGGGCTCGCCCAGTGCGTCCTGCCAGTGCAGCGGGTCGATCGGCCAGCTGCCCCGGGGCAGTTCGTCGAGCCGGCGGAGATATCGGTCCGTCCATCGGTTGATCAGGATGTCCTGATTTCGCCGTGCCAGCACCTCCACGACCATGGGGCCATGGTTGGACAGGTAGCCGTCGAACTCCGGTCCGGTGCGGTGGAAGCGTTCAAGGGCGTCGTCGTAGGCCCCGGTGGTAGTCAGCATGAGACCATCAGACGACATCAAGTGGACTTGAGGTCAAGGGCATGGATCGACGGGATCTGCTGACAATCGGTGAAGTGTCCGCCCGCAGCGGGCTGGCTCCCTCAGCACTGCGGTACTACGAGAGCGTGGGGCTGATCGCCAGCACCCGCACCGGCGGGGACCGGCGACGCTATCGGCGCGCTGTCCTGCGGCGGGTCGCCGTGATCCGGGCGGCCCAGCAGGTGGGCCTCAGCCTCGAGCAGGTGCGAACCGCGTTCGCAGGCTTTCCCCTGGACGTCGCCCCCAGCAAGAAGGACTGGACGCGGATATCCGGGGCCTGGCAACCGCTGCTCGACCAACGGATCGCTGATCTGCAACAGGTGCGTGACAATCTGAACAGCTGTGTCGGCTGTGGCTGCCTCTCGATGACGCAGTGCCGCCTCTACAACCCACAGGATGCTCTCTCCAACACCGGCTCCGGAGCGAGACGACTCTTCCCAGGAGCTCAGAAAACTGACCGCGCGGAACCGGGGTAGCCGGCATTGGCCAGCCGGACATAAGCACGAGAGGGGTGTTCGACTGGTAGGTCACGCTTTTGTCCACCGACCGGTGACTCAGCTTAGGAAACATCCGCAACTGCATGCCGCATACAGCGCGCGTTCGCGTAGCGGTTGGGGATCCTTGGGGATACCCAGATGCACCGCGAGCGGCGGTCGGCTCGCGGTCTGGTGTCGGCCCTTCAGTCGCAGATCTGGACGGCAGGATTCGCCGGATGTGATACGCAGGCTGTCCAGTATTGGCCGCATTGCACTGGGTGACGTCAGCGCGCGCGGCGAGCCACTACCTCGCTGAAGGCGTCGCAACGTCACGGAGGAGATGACCGCGGGCGAGACGCCCTATCGGGGGTCACCACACAGAACTCATTCCCATCAGGATCGGCCATGACCACCCAGCTGACCTCGCCCTGGCCGATGTCGATGCGAGTAGCCCCGAGGGAGACGAGACGGTCGACCTCCGATTGCTGATCACCGTGGACGGGTGGAGCGAGGTCGAAATGCATCCGGCGCTTCCCGGACTTCGGCCCCACTGGCGGACCGCCCCAGGTGACCTTCGGACCGCCACCCGGCGAGCGGATCGCGGTCTCCTGGTCCTGGTCCCAGACCAACGGCCAGCCCAACGCCTCACTCCAGAAGTACCCGACCTCCTGCGAACCCTCGCACGCAAGCGCTCCGATGAATCCGCAGTCGGCGAGGAAGCTGTTACCCGGCTCGATGACGCAGAACTCGTTGCCTTCGGGGTCGGCGAGCACGACATGACCCTCCTCCGGGCGCTGACCGATGTCGATGTGCCGGGCGCCGAGTCCGAGCGACCTCGCCACCGTCTGCGCCTGGTCATCCAGGGACTCGCTTGTCAGATCGAAGTGCATCTGGTTCGGGCCGGTCTTCTGCTCCTGGGTCAGAAGAAACCGGATCCGGAACCCGGTGTCGTCGCTCGGCAGGAGCGCGATGCCGTCGTGGGGGTCGTCGGCCATCTCCCAGCCCAGGACGCCGGCCCAGAAGCGCGCCACACGCAGCGGATCGTTCGCATCGAAGCAGAGCGCGTCGACGTAAGAAGTCATTCTGCAACGCTAGGCGCCCTGGCCCGGCCAACGCAACGCGATTCACGACGGTCAGCGCCGGGCGCCGCTCGGCTCGGCGAGCGGCCACAGTTCGTTCGACGCCGCAAATCCTTGCGACTCGATGCCGAAGGCGGTGTTGGTGCGGGAGTAGAGGTTCGCCAGGGCGACGTACGCTGCCAGCTCCACCAACGCAGGAGCACCGAGCGCCGCCAACAGGCGCGCGGAGAGCTTGTCGGTGACGGTGGGCGGCGTGTGGGTTATCGCCTCGGCGTACTTGAGGACGTCACGCTCCAGCGGGGTGAAGACGTCCGACCCGCGCCAACGCGGCACCTCACGCGCCCCGCCCAGGTGGCCCCCCATAATTCCGAAAAATGCCGAGGTGGGCGGGCGTCCGTGTGTTGTGAGGGATCGCTGAGTGGGGACCGGCTTCGGCTGGGGCTGGAGCCTCCCGACAGGGCGATCAAGCCCGCTGCCTAGGCTGGCATGGGTGGCGGGACCTCGCCTCGGGCGCGGGCTGCTGCGCCTCGGGCTTCGCCTCTGCGCCGGGCTCGGCGGCCGTAGGCGATGTTCCATGCGATGAGAACTCCGGCGACGGCGTAGCGCATCACCTTGGAAATGCCTAGGGCGCTGCCGGTAGAGGTCGACTCCACGATGATGATCCGAGCGGCCGCCTCGGCCAGGAAGGCCACCCCCCAGACCACCGTGGTGACCCGGAAGGCGTGGCGGAAGTCTGGGTACCGCCATCGGTCGGCGAAGTCACGACCCTTGGGGGTGTCCGGTCCGATGAAGTCCACGGCGAAGCGGTACATCAGCGGCCGCCTGGTCCAAAGCGATCCCAGGCAGACCGCACCAAAGACGACGGTGGGCACGGAACCTTGCAGCAGAACGAGCCGGGCATTGCCGCTCGCCAGACCGAGACCGGTACCGACGGCGATGCCGAGGAGGACGAGGACCCCGACGACGTCCACGCGGCGATCACGGGCCATTCCGAGGGCGACCCCGAGGGCCGGGAGGATACCGCTAAGGACCAGGGCTTCCACAGTGCTGAGGCCGGCCGATCGCAGCAGGGAATAGGCCAGCAAAGGTGCCGCGATATCGAACCCGGCGATCTTGGCCAGCGGCAAGAACCGTCCTCGGTCGGGGGCGGACGCTGGCTCTGCCGGCGCCGTCGCTGCGTTCGGTGATGGGGCGATGTCCGGCCCTTCGCTCATGCCAAGGAGGCTAGACCCATCGATCTGGAGCTGCCGACGACCCGCGTGCTTCCCAGTCTCGGCCCTCAGGCACGCACTTCCGTGACGGTGAAAACACAGCCGGTCGGGCCCGGGCGGTTTGATGGTGTCCGGCATCAGCGCGACGGTGGCGTCTTCTCGACCGGGCCCAGATCGAGATAGCTGCGCAGCGCGCTATCGGGGTCCGGGGCATTGGCAAAAGTCTCTTCACGCCGACTGTGTCAACACCGCGCCGCTTCGGTTCCCAGGGACACCTCTCGAACGGCTGGTTAACCCGCCAGGAATGGGGCAACGGTTTCAGGCAGGTCGTAGTCGGCCACTCACCCATTTCCCACCTGCCATCAAACGTCCGCATCTGGCCGCATTTCGCGAGGTGCCGCCGCGCCTCGCCTGTTGCCGCGTGGGTGGTGACGTGGCCAGGTGCCTTGTAACGGAGCCGTCCCGGTGGCGGATCCTCAAACAGTCTCCTGGCCCGACTGCGTGTTTACTCGCCGACGGCTCCGTCGATCGCTTCGCGAAGGAAGTCAGCATGGCCGGCATGACGGGCGGTTTCCTCGATGAGGTGCAGCAGCACCCACCGCAGGGAGAAGTGAGTCCCGTCGCGACGCGGCTGCACCGACTGCTGATCGAGGCTCGTCGCGTCGGATACGACTTGTCGGCTGCGACCGCAAGCTTCCCGGTAACGCTGCCGCAACTCCTCGGGCCGAAGGTCGGCGGCAGTGCGGAACTCCCAGTTGGGGTCGGCGTCCCAGTCCACACCTACCCAGGGATCTCGTTCGGGACGTCCGAGGAACCGCACCTCCATCCAAGACTCCTCGAC
>DATCNE010000102.1:0-15085 GCA_036565395.1 Dermatophilaceae bacterium | reverse complement strand
GGCGGCTGCGGGCGCGCCATACGCTCATCCAGAGCTGGGCACCAACGTGTCGGCCACCTGGGTCTATGACTCGGCTCAGGCGGGCACCGGCACCGACGTCGACGATGAGATCGCCAAGGCTCGAGTGGACGGAGTCGTCATTGAACGGACCTTCCGTCAGCAACGGCTGATCCCCGCGTTCATGGAGCCTCGCTCGATCCTGGTCGACCCGACCGGCGAGCAGCTCACGGTTTGGAGCGCCACCCAGGTTCCGCACTTCGTCCGCATCTTCCTCGCGCTGGTGCTGGGCATCCCGGAGAGCAAGATTCGGGTGATCGCACCAGACGTCGGCGGCGGGTTCGGAGGCAAGCTGCAGTTCACGCCAGAGGAGGTCCTGACGGTTCTGGCGGCCCAGCACACGGGCAAGCCGTGCAAGTACACCGAGACGCGGTCCGAGTCTCTGGTCTCGGGCCATCACGGCCGCGACCAGCTGCAGCGGCTGACCCTGGCTGCGACCAAGGACGGCACGGTCACCGGGCTCAAGGTCGACCTGTTGGCTGACATGGGTGCCTACCTGGGTCTGGTCACCTCGGGCATCCCGGTGCTGGGCGCGTTCATGTTCAACTCGATCTACAAGTTCGCGGGCTATCGCTTCACCGACACCAACGTCTTCACCAACAAGACCTGGACCGACGCCTACCGTGGAGCGGGCCGACCCGAGGCGACGTTCGCGATCGAACGGCTGATGGACGAGCTGGCTGCCGAGCTGGGGCGAGATCCGATCGAGCTGCGCGAGCAGAACTGGATCAAGCACGAGGAGTTCCCCTTCTCCACGGTCTCGGGCATGACCTATGACTCGGGCAACTACGAGGCCGCCACCGCCAGAGCCAAGGAGCTGTTCGGCTACGACGAGCTGCGCGCAGAGCAGAAGCAGCGCCGCGAGTCCGGGGACCCGATCCAGCTCGGCATCGGCGTCTCGACCTTCACCGAGATGTGCGGACTGGCGCCTTCGCGGGTGCTGGGCGCACTGAACTACGTCGGCGGTGGCTGGGAGCATGCGTCGATTCGCGTCCTGCCCACCGGCAAGGTCGAGGTCGTGACGGGCACCAGCTCGCACGGGCAGGGGCACGAGACGGCCTGGAGCCAGATCGTGGCCGACCGGCTGGGAGTGGCGTTCGAGGACGTCGAGGTCCTGCACGGAGATACGGCAATCTCACCGAGAGGCCTTGACACCTATGGCTCCCGGTCGCTCGTCGTAGGCGGTATGGCGGTCGTCAAGGCTGCCGACAAGGTCATCGAGAAGGCGCGCACCATCGCCGCCCACCTGCTCGAGGCCAATGCCGACGACCTCGAGTTCGCCGGTGGCCGGTTCACGGTCAAGGGCACGGACAAGGGGATGGCGCTGGGCGAGACGGCCTTCGCGGCGTTCCAGGGCCACAACCTGCCCGACGGGTTCGAGCCCTGCATAGACGCTGACGCCACGTTCGACCCGGTGGACTTCTCGTTCCCCCACGGCACCCACCTCGCGGCCATGGAGGTCGACACCGAGACGGGTGCGGTCAAGCTCCGCAAGTACGTCTGCGTCGACGACATCGGCAATGTGGTCAACCCGCTGATCGTCGAGGGCCAGGTCCACGGCGGGCTCGCCCAGGGCATTGCGCAGGCGCTCTTCGAGGAGGCCGTGTATGACGAGAACGGCACCTTGGTCTCTGGTTCCTTCGTCGACTACCTGGTGCCGAGCGCCGCCGATCTGCCGTCGTTCATCACCGACCGCACGGTGTCCGTCTCGACGACGAACGACCTTGGCGTCAAGGGTGTTGGCGAGGCGGGCACGATCGCCTCGACCCCCGCCATCGTCAACGGCGTGATCGACGCCATCCGGCATCTCGGCGTCCAGGACGTCGTCATGCCATGCACCCCACTGAAGGTGTGGCGCGCGATCCAGGCGGCTGGGACAGCGTCCTCTGCTACGACCAAGGGTGGTGCGGCATGATCCCGGCAGCCTTCGACTATTTCGCCCCGACCAGCGTCGAGGAGGCCCTTGCGCTGCTCGGCTCGCCGGGCGACGTCAGGGTTCTGGCTGGTGGCCAGAGCCTGATCCCGCTCCTCAAGCTGAGGTTGGCTGCGCCAGAGGTCGTCGTCGACCTGGGCCGGATCGAGTCCCTGCGCGGGATCCGGGAGGACGACGGCACCCTGGTGATCGGCGCCATGACATCGCACGATGACGTGGCTCGGTCATCCCTGGTGGCAACGCATGCGCTCTTGCTGAGCAAAGCCGTCCGAACGGTCGCCGACCCCCAGGTTCGCCATCGGGGAACGTTCGGGGGGGCACTCGCCCACGCGGATCCGGCCGGCGACCTGCTGGCGCCAGCGCTCGCAATGGACGCCTCGTTCGTCATCGCCGGGCCCTCTGGGACCCGCACGGTCGCTGCGGTGGACTTCTTCCAGGACATGTTCACGACCGCCATCGGTCAGGGCGAGATCCTCATCGAGGTCCGGGTCCCCAAACACACAGGCTGGGGTGCCCACTACGAGAAGTTCTCACGGGTCGCCCAGCAGTGGTCGATCGTCGCCGTGGCCGCCACGGTTCGCGTGGAAGGCGGCGCCATCGTGCAGGCTCGGGTGGCACTGACCAACATGGGCCCGGTGGCGATCCGTGCGACTGCCGCCGAGCAGGCGCTGGTGGGCCTCACCGCCGACGCCTCGGCGATCGCCGCGGTCGTCGCGGATATTGCCGAAGGCACCAGACCACCGAGCGACCTCAACGGCGATGCTGACTATCGCCGTCACCTGGCATCGGTGTTGGCACGTCGGGCCGTGTTGGCCGCGGCAGGCTGACTGGGGATATTCGTGGAGCTCGAGCACCGGTTCACCGTCCCGGCTTCGGTCGAGGAGACCTGGGCTGCGTTCAACGACCCTGAGGTTGTCGCGCCCTGTTTCCCCGGCGCGACGCTGATCTCTGTTGACGGCGACCAGTTCACCGGATCCGCCAAGATCAAGCTTGGCCCGATCGCCATGCAGTACAACGGAACCGGCACCTATGTCCAACGCGACGAGCAAGCGCGCCGGGCGGTGATCGAGGCGATGGGCCGGGACAAACGGGGCAACGGTACGGCCAACGCGACGGTGACGGCACAGCTGACTCCCGACGGCGACGGGACCGCGGTCCACGTGACCACGGATCTCGCTGTCACCGGCAAGCCCGCGCAGTTCGGCAGAGGAGTCATGCAGGACGTCAGCGACAAGCTGCTCCTGCAGTTCGTCGCCTGCCTGCAGGCCAAGCTGGGAGCCTCGGAGGCCGCCCAGGTCAGCCCCGCAGTGGAGGTGCGTTTGACGGCGGATGTCCCCACCGCAGCGGAGGTCCCCTTGACTGCCGCTGTCGTCCCTGCCCCGCCCGGGGGCACCACCGGTGTCACGGCTGCCTCCGGGACGCAGGCACCGGCATACCGGCCGGCGACCCCTCCGCCTTCCCCGGCCGACGCCGAGCTGCACCTGCTCGGCACCATCGGCAGGGTTCTTCTGACGCGTTATGCCGCCCGTGCCCTTGGCCCCGTGGCCCTGATCGTGGGCTATCTGCTGGGGCGCAGATCGCGTCGCTGACCTCCGATTCAGACCTGACCCCGGCGATGCCGCATGCCCAGAAGTGGGACACCGTCGCCTAGTGTGGGCGCATGCCGCTCGACTATCAGATCGCCGAACACGCGCTGGCCAACGGCCTGCGGGTCATCGTCTCTGAGGACCACAGCGTCCCCAACGTCACGGTCAACCTCTGGGTCAACGTGGGCTCACGTCACGAGGTCGAGGGCCGCACCGGTTTTGCCCACCTCTTCGAGCATCTGATGTTCCAGGGGTCGCGCAACGTGGCGTCAGGAGAGCACTTCTCGGCGCTCATGGCGGCCGGTGGACGGCTCAATGCCACGACGTGGTTCGACCGCACGAACTACTTCGAGACGATGCCGCGGGGGGCGATGGAGCTGGCCCTGTGGATGGAGGCCGACCGCCACGGCCACCTGCTCGATGCCGTCAACCAGGAGAACCTCGACAACCAACGCGATGTGGTCAAAGAGGAGAAGCGCCAGCGCTACGACAATGTGCCCTATGGCAATGCGCTGATCGACACCTACGCGGCGGTCTTCCCCAAGGGTCACCCGTACCACCACGCGACCATAGGTTCGATGGAGGACCTTGATGCCGCCAGCGTTGAGGACGTGCACGAGTTCTTCCGCCGCTACTACGGTCCGAACAACACCGTTCTCACATTGGTGGGTGACCTCACCCCGGATGAGGGTTTCGCTTCGGCAGAGCGGTATTTCGGCCCCTTGAAGGCCACTGCGGCCGCATCTCGAGAGCCCGTCGCGCCGCTGGCTCCCTTGTCTGAACCGCTTCGCGACGAGCACATCGAAGATGTCCCCGCCGACCGTCTTCATCTCGCCTTCCGGCTTCCGGTCGATGACACCCCGGAGTTCTTTGCGTCCTCGCTGGCGATCGACATCATCGGTGGCCTGGCGACCTCACGGTTCTACCAGCGACTGGTCCGAAGGGAGCAGACCGCCACCAGCGTGTCGGCTCACGCCATGGGCTTCGTGGACGGAGTCTCGTTGGGGTTCATGGCGATTGATGTCGCCGATGACTGTGGTGCTGATGCGGTCGAGGCGGCTGCATGCGAGGAGCTGGCTCGGTTCGCCGCCGAGGGACCAACCGAGATCGAGATGGAGTCAGCGATGGCCCAGACCGAGCGGGGGTGGCTGTCGTCCCTCGCCAGCCAGGAGGAGCGCGCCGACCACATCTGCCATCACGCGATGCTGCAGGGCGATCCCGGCTACATCAACACCTTCCTGGACCGCCTCGGCGAGGTGACGGCTGATCAGGTGCGGCAGGCGGCTGCCCGGTGGCTCATGCCCGACTCCCGCGCCGTCGTGGCCTACCTCAAGCATGACGGAGATGCCTCATGACCCACCAGGAGAGCGTGGCCGAGCAGGATGGCGCCCCTGCCCAGGACAGCATGATCGAGCGGCCGGACGTGATCGCACCGGAGCCGTGGTCGTTCCCCGAGGCGCAGCGGTCCGAGCTCGCCAACGGACTGGGCGTGGTCACCTACGACATTCCCGGCCAGTACGTCATCTCCGTGCGCCTCGCTGTCCCGATGCCGCTCGAGCGCGAGCCACGAGAGCGCGAAGGCATCGCCACGATCATGGCGCGAACCCTCGATGAGGGAACGGCCCGGCATACCGCTGAGGAGTTTGCCGAGCTGTTGGAGCGCAAGGGAATTGCGCTCGGCGCCAGCGCCAGCGAATCGGGCCTGATTGTCGATGTCGACGTGCCGAAGCGAAATCTGACCGAGGCACTCGATCTGCTCAGCCAGGCTGTGCGGGAAGCCGCCTTCCCGGCCAACGAGGTCTCCCGGCATGTCAAGATCCGACTGGCAGAGATCGACCAAGAACGTGCGGTGCCTGGTCACCGAGCGGCAATGGAGTTCATCTCGACCTACTTCGACTCCGACGAGCGCGCTTCGCGTCCGACCGCTGGCGCCAAGGAGACGATCTCGGCGATCACGCCCGAGGATCTGGTTGCCTTCCATTCCGCCAACGTCCTGCCCTCCGGAGCCAAGATCGTCGTCGCCGGAGACCTGAGCGATCTGGACGTCGTGTCTGAGGTCGAGATCGCGCTGGGGTCCTGGCGCGAAGCGCTGGCTGACGTTCTCGAGCCGCGTGAGGCTGCGCGGGCCACGGATGCCGAGCGCATCGTGTTCCTCGACCGCCCCGGCTCTGTGCAGACCGAGTTCTACGTCGGCTGTCCCGGACCGGACCGCCGGGTCGACGGCGGCTGGGCGGCATACCCGGTGTTGGGTTTCGTCGTCGGAGGTTCCCCCAACGCCAGGGTTGATGCGGTCCTGCGCGAGGAGAAGGGGTTCACCTACGGCATCCGCTCGGGCTTTCGTCCGCGTCGGTGCGCAGGCATGTTCCTGACCAGCGGTTCGGTTCGCGCGGACTCCACCGTCGAGGCACTGGGGTTGCTGCTCGACATCCTGGACCAGGCCCGTGACGGCTTCACGGAGGATGAGACCCAGGCTGGTGTCGACTTCATCGGAAAGACGGCACCGGGTCGCTACGCCACCGCCGACACCGTGGCAGATGAGGCCGCGGCACTCTCACTCGAAGGGTTGACCACAGAGTTCACGACGGCCAGCCTGCTTGCGCTTACGGACGTCGATGCCGAGGCCCTGGCAACGGCCTACAGACGCTATGTCACCGGTGGGTGGACCGTGATCGTGGTGGGCGATGCGAGCCTGTATGCGGAGGGCGTACGCGGTCTCGGGCGAGGCGAGGTCACCGTCCTCCCTGCTTGACCCCACGGAGGCGATCCAACCCCACCACGGACGCAATCCAGAAGTACCCGGGTTCAGCCGAGGCGGGCCAGCACCTCGTCGTGGAGCAGGCCATTGGTAGCCACCGCGTTGCCACCCCAGGGTCCGGGGGTTCCATCCAGCGCGGTGAATCGGCCGCCGGCCTCGGTCACGATGGGCACGAGCGCGGCCATGTCGTAGACCTGCAGGTCCGGCTCGACGGCGATGTCGACGGCACCTTCGGCGACGAGCATGTACGACCAGAAGTCCCCGTAGGCCCGGGTCCGCCAGCAGTCATCGGTCAGGTCAAGGAACTCTTCCAAACGCTCACGTTGCCTCCAGCCGCCCATGCTCGAGTAGGACAGCGAGGCATCCGAGATCTGCGAGATCTTCGAGACACCAATCCTTTTCGCGCTGGAGAGACTGCGACCGCTCCACGCGCCGGAGCCGATGGCTGCCCACCATCGGCGGCCCAGCGCCGGGGCGGCGACGAGGCCGAGAACCGGTTGCCCGTCGTCGACGAGCGCGATCAAGGTGGCCCACACGGGGACCCCTCGGACGAAGTTGTGGGTTCCGTCGATCGGGTCGATGACCCACCGCCGCGGGCCGCGACCGGTGGTCTCGAACTCTTCACCCTCGACAGCGTCGCGGGGGCGGGTGCGCTTGAGCTGGTGGCGCACCATCTCCTCGGCCGCGCGGTCGGCGTCGCTGACCAGTGTGAGATCGGGCTTGGACTCGACGACCAGGTCCTCGGCTCGGAAACGAGACACCGTGATCCGCTCCACAGCATCGGCAAGCACGTGGGCAAGGCGTAGGTCATCGTCATATACGGGCACGCGGCCACGTTATCCGCTGACGGTCACCAACGGGGCGACCGCCACGGGTCACCCGGGGTATGACGCTGGTGAGGCGACGCGTGTGAGGCGAGCCGATCCCTCAGTCATCGGGCTGGGGCGTGCGTGCGCGCAACAGCCGGCGCAGGGAGTCCAGCCGTGAGGGTCCGGCGGGGCCGGCGCGACCTGACTCAACCCAGGCGTCGAGGCCGCACTCCTCTTCGTCGTGCGTGCACCCTCTCGGGCACTCGTCTGTGCCGGGCTCGAGGTCCGGGAAGTGCTGGATGATCCTGGAGAGATCAACGTGCGCCAGGCCGAACGAGCGCACGCCGGGAGTGTCCACGACCCAGCCTTTGCCGCCAGGCAGCCTCAGGGACACCGCCGAGGACGATGTATGCCGCCCGCGACCGGTCACGTCGTTGACCACCCCGACGGCGCGTTCAGCCCCTGGGACCAGAGCGTTGACCAAGGTCGACTTGCCCACGCCGGAGTGACCGATGAAGACACTCACGCGACCAATCAGCATGTCCTGCAATTGTTTGAGCCCGACCCACGCATGCGTGATGGGGTCGCGCGACGTCACCAGGTGCCGGACCTCGAGCATCGAGTAGTGGGCCAGGAATGGTGCTGGGTCGATCAGGTCGGCCTTGGTCAGGACCAGAAGCGGCTCCATCCCGGAGTCGTAGGCCGCCACCAGACAGCGGTCGATCATGCGGGGTCGAGGCTCGGGATCGACCAGTGCAGTCACGATGACAAGCTGCTCCGCGTTGGCCACGATGATGCGCTCGACCGGGTCGGTGTCGTCAGCGGTCCGGCGCAGGACCGAGCGACGGGGCTCGACCCTCACGATCCTGGCCAGCGAGTCCGGACCTCCTGACGTGTCACCGACCATCGCCACCTCGTCGCCGATGACGACGCTCTTGCGTCCGAGCTCGCGAGCTTTCATCGCGACGACGACGCGCTCGCCGCCGGAGTGGACGATCAAGGTGTAGCGGCCGCGGTCGACGCCCGTCACGAAGCCGGGTATGGCATCCTCATGCGCCGGGCGATCTTTGGTGCGGGGTCGCGAGCCTCGGCGGGTCGGCCTGATCCGAACGTCACTCTCGTCGTACCGCCGAGCCTTTGGGCTCATCCGCGCTCCGGCCCGTTGTCTGCCCGCACGTCGCCGCCCTGCCCGCCGTGGTCATGGTCGAGCAGTCGTGTCCACCGCGCGACGAAGCCTGGCAACGTCTTGTCCGTGGTCTCCACGTTCTCGATGACGACACCGGGCACGCGCAGGCCGAGAACAGCCGCCGCCATCGCCATGCGGTGATCGTCATAGGTGTGAAACAGCCCACCCTGCAACAGTTTTGGTGTGATCCGCAGACTGTCCGCGGTCGCTTCGACGGATCCTCCGAGAGCGTTGATCTCGGTGGAGAGCGCGACCAGGCGGTCGGTCTCGTGCCCTCGCAGATGTCCGATGCCGCGGATCAAGGACGGGGAGTCGGCCAACGCCGCGATCGCCACGACGACGGGTGTGAGCTCGCCGGCGTCATGCAGGTCGACGTCGAGCCCGCTGATCTGCTCACTGCCCGTCACCGTGAGGCCCGAGCGTTCGAACAGCACGTCCGCGCCCATCGCGTCCAGGATGTCGCGGATCGCGTCGCCAGCCTGGGTGGTGTGTTGTGGCCATCCCGGGACCTGCACGGTGCCACCGGTCACGACGGCTGCCGCCAGGAACGCGGCGGCGTTGGACAGATCGGGCTCGACCTCGACGTCGAGGGACTGCACCTCTGAGGGCTCGACCCGCCAGGTGTTGGTCTCGGAGTCGTCGACGATCACGCCGGCATCGCGCAGCACCTCGACGGTCATCTGGATGTGCGGCTCACTGGGAACCGGTTTGCCGTGGTGGCGGACCGTGATGCCCTGGTCGTATCGCGCCCCGGCCAGGAGCAATCCTGAGATGAACTGCGAGGACCCAGAGGCATCGACGGTCACCGGGCCACCCGGCATACGGCCTGAACCTTCGACCGTGAAGGGCAGGGTCCCGCGACCCTCGTCGTTGATCCTCGCGCCCAGGGCACGCAAGGCGTCGATGACCGGAGCCATGGGCCGTCGACCGGCGCGGGCGTCGCCGTAGAAGCTGACCGGGCCGTCGGCGAGGGCGGCCACCGGCGGCAGGAATCGCATCACGGTGCCCGCCAGTCCGCAGTCCACGGACGTTGCGCCGGAGAGAGCTGCAGGGGTGATCAGCCAGTCGTCGCAGTCGCGGTCGTCGCCCGGCAGGTCGGTCACCGAGGCGCCCAACGTACGCAAGGCGGCCGCCATCAGCATGGTGTCGCGCGAGCGCAGGGGCCGCCGCAGCCGCGAGGGACCGTTGGCCAGGGCTGCGAGGACGAGAAAGCGGTTGGTCAGCGACTTGCTCCCCGGCAGTGCCACCGTGGCGGTGACGGGACCGGCCGCGTGGGGGGATAGCCAGTCAGTCAAGGGCGTTCTTGGCAAAGCGTCGGGCGGACTTGGCAGCGTGTCGCGCCTCGCGCTTGGTCAGTGCCGCCTGGCGACGCGCCTCGGAGCGGACGTGCTGCGCTCGGTAGGCCAACCCGGGCTGGCCGGCGGTGTCGACCGACGCGAGCAGGACGCCGCCGAGCAGGCCGACGTTCTTGAGGAAGTGAGTCCTCTGCTGTGCCCGGGCTGCAGGGTCCTCGACGGCCCAGAAGGCGTGGGCGGCATAGGTGGTCGGCACGAGCGCGCCGGCCAGCGCCAGCGCAGCAACTCGAGGGAACTTGCCCAGAGCCAGCATCGTGCCTGCGACCAGCATCGTGGCGCCGTTGGCACGGACCATCAGCTCAGGGTCGTCGGGCATTCTCAGCGGTCCGGAGAGCGCTTTGACAAGCGGCGCAGCGGCCTGGGCACGCGCGGCCGGGTGACGCAGGGAGTCCAGGCCACTCGTCACGAAGACGACAGCCAGCATCGGTCGGGCGATCCGTCGAACCACAGTCATCTGAAATCTCCTCCAGTGTCGTCCGTGCAGCTTCTACCGTAGTTCCTCGCCGACGCGCTTGGATATCTAGGCTGAGGGCATGTGTGGTCGATACGCGTCCAGCTCGCGCCCCGAGGACCTGGTCGAGGAGTTCGATGTCGACGAAGACCGCACGGGGGAGGCTTCGCGAAGCATCCTCGCGACTCCCCAGAACCCGCCGGCCGGCCAGCCAGACTTCAATATCGCGCCGACCAAGCAGGCACCGGTGGTCCTGACCCGAGCTGCCCCGGGTGACGCCGTCAGCGCGCCAGTGCGCCAGCTGCGGCTGTTGACCTGGGGATTGGTGCCCAGCTGGTCCAAGGACGTCAAGCTCGGACTGCGGATGACCAACGCCCGTTCCGAGTCGCTCCTGGACAAGTCGTCCTTTGCCAGGGCAGCCGCAGCTCGCCGGTGTCTCGTCCCCGCGGACGGTTGGTACGAGTGGCAGGTGAGCCCCACCGCCGTTGATGGCAAAGGCAAGCCGCGCAAGCAGCCGTTCTTCATCCACCGTTCCGATGGCGCCCAGCTGGCGATGGCCGGGCTGTACGAGTTCTGGCGTGACGAGTCCCTGGCCGAGGACGACCCTGACGCTTGGCTGACGACGTACACCATCATCACGACCGGTGCCGAGCCCGGACTGGACCGGATTCATGATCGGCAGCCGCTGGTCCTCGAGCGTGCCGACTGGGACGACTGGCTCGACCCGACCCAGAAGGATCTCGCTGCGGTCAAGGCCCACCTGGAGTGCTCCCAACCCGGGCGCTTCGACGCCTACCCGGTGGGCACCGCGGTCAACTCGACCCGCAACAACGGCGAGCTGTTGCTGCTGCCGCTGGCGCGCGCGGACCTGGTGGGAGTGGTGGACCCAACCACCGGCGAGATCATCGGGGAATAAGCGACGTGCCAGTTCGCAAGAGCATCAGGGAGATTCAGACCCCAGTCGGTATGGCGCGCGCGCACCTCTCGCGCCCATCTCGCCCCTGTGGGTCGCTGGTTCTCGGGCACGGCGCCGGGGGTGCGTCATGGTCGGCCGACCTCCAGGCGTTGACGGCTCTGACGGCGCAGGGATGGCTGGTGGTACTGGTCGAGCAGCCGTGGCGGGTGGCCGGGCGCGCGGTGGCTACGCCTCCAGCCCAGCTGGACGTGGCGTGGCTTGCCGTCATGGAGGCGCTGACGTCGGGGCGTGGTGCGTTGCCCCGGCCGTTGGTGGTCGGCGGTCGCAGCTCCGGTGCGCGTGTGGCCTGTCGGACGGCCAAAGCTGTTGGCGCTGATGCGGTGTTGGTGTTGGCGTTCCCGCTGCATCCGCCGGGAAAGCCGGAGAAGTCCCGCGCGGCGGAGGCGCAGATGGTGACGGGCGCCGGGACCCGGCTGGCCGTCATACAGGGGGAGAAGGACGCGTTCGGCAGCCCCGACGACCTTCGGTCTGCTCTGGGAGGCGCAGCCGAGGTGGTGTCTGCTCGTGGCAACCACTCGTTCACCAAGGAACCGACCGACGTTCTCGAGATCGCCCGCGCGTTCCTGTCAGAACTGCTGGTCCCTCGCGGTGCGTCGCCTCGTGTTCCACCGCCACAGCTCGTCGACTCCCCACACGATCAGAGGGAACGGCAGGATCAACAGCACCTGCCATAGATCAGGTGTGGCAGTGCCGAACACGCCCTGTAGCGGGGGTACGGCCACCAGCGCGGCGGCGAAGACGATCTCATACGCGATGCCCCAGAGCAGCAACCGGTTGGTGAAGACTCCCACTTGCCGAAGCGATGCGTGCTGGGTGCGTGACGCCATCGCGGTCCCGATCTGGCAGGCCACGATACCGAGGAAGCTCATGGTCGTGGCCTGTTGCCAGACATGGAGGAGCGGACCCGAGCTCACGTCGTCGCCGAGGTGCCATCCGCCATGGTCAAGCGTCAGCAGGAAGATCATCATCACCAGCAGTGCGGAGACACCGCCCAACAGCCCCCAAGCCCGGGCCAACATCGGGGCATCGATCACGTTCTGGGTGCGTTGTCTCGGCGGGCGCTCCATCAGCCCGGGTTCGGCGCGTTCTCGCCCGAGTGCCAACGCGGGCAGGGTCTCGGTGCCGAGGTCGATGGCCAGGATCTGCATCACCGTCAGGGGCAACGGGATTCGGCCGCCGGAGAGGGCGTAGACCAGAAACGGGACGACCTCCGGTGTGGCGTGCGCGAAGATGTAGATGATGAACTTGCGGACATTGTCGTAGACACGTCGCCCGGCTTCGACCGCCGTGACGATGGACGCGAAGTTGTCATCGGTGAGGACCATCGTGGCTGCTTCACGGGCGACGTCGGTGCCGGACTTGCCCATCGCGACACCGATGTCGGCTCGCCGTAGTGCCGGCGCGTCGTTGACGCCATCGCCCGTCATGGCAACGACGTGTCCCTGGTCCTGCAGGGCGTCGGCGATGCGCAGCTTGTCCTCGGGTGAGCTACGCGCAAAAATGAGTTCCTCGCCTCTGGCCAGCAGCTCGTCGAGCGCGTCTTCTGTCATCTGCTCGAGCTCGGCACCAGTGACGATCCGAAGGCCTGCCTGACCGATGCCGACCGACTCTGCGATGCCTTGGGCGGTGAGGCCGTGGTCGCCGGTGACCACGATGAGTCGGATGCCGGCTGAGTGGCAGCGGGCGACCGCGTCGGCCACCTCGGGCCGGGGCGGGTCGATCATCGCCGCCACCCCCAACAGGGTCAGGTCGTGTTCTGCCTGCTCGCGGGTGAGGTCCGGCAGCTCGCTCTCGTCGACGTCGCGCTCGGCCACCGCAAGCAGGCGCAGCCCCTCCTCGGCCCAGAGGGTGACCAACCCATTGAATGCCGCACGCTCCTCCTGCGTCAGGGGGTGCTCCTGGCCGTTCGGCCCGGACACTCGGTTGCACAGGGGCAGCAGCTCCTCTGGCGCCCCTTTGGTGTGTATGCGGACCCCATCAGCGTCTCGGTGGACCGTGGACATCCGACGCAACGCGGGGTCGAAGTGGAACTGGGTTATCCGTTCGCTGGGCCGGGCGGTGGGGTCGACGCCCAACGACCTGGCCATGTGCAGCAGCGCCAGCTCGGTGGGGTCACCATGTTCCTGGTCAGGCTGGGTCGGGTCGAACTCGGCGTTGTTGCAGGCGACGACGGCGCGGGCCATCCTGTTCGCCGCCGATCCCGGTTCGATGTCAGGGAGCGACGCGCTGAGGTCGAGAATCTGCTCGGACGTCCAGCCCCGGGTCACGCGCATCCGGTTGAGGGTCAGCGTGCCGGTCTTGTCCGTGCAGATCACGCTGGTGGACCCGAGTGTCTCCACCGCCGAGATCCGCTTGACCAGGACACCCCGTCGCGCGAGGACCCGGACCCCCACTGCGAGCGCGAGAGTGATCGTCGGCAACAGCCCTTCGGGCACGTTGGCAACCAGCAGCCCGATCGCGAAGTTCACCGCATCGCCCAGCGAAAGCCCCGCCATCAAGGTCCCGAGCGGGATGAAGGCGACACCCATGCCGACCGCCACCACGGCGATCAGCCGGGCGACGTGCTTGACCTGCTTCTCGAGGGGGCTCTCCTCATGGCCAACACGCTGTGACAGCGCGGCAATCCGGCCAAGCTCGGTGTGCATGCCGGTGTTGAAGACCACTGCGGTGGCTTCGCCCCCGGTGCAGCTGGTTCCGCTGAAGACGAGATCGCGCGCCTCCAGGATCGGCCCGTGGGTGTCGAACGGATCGGCGGTACGCAACAGCGGCAGCGACTCGCCGGTGAGCGTGGACAGGTCCATCTCCACCGACCCGGACAGCAGCCGTGCATCCGCCGAGACGCGTTCGCCTTCCTCGATCACGATCACGTCTCCCGGGACGAGCTCGCGGACCTCCACGCGTTTGGGGGTCCCTTCGCGAATAGCGCGCACGGTGATGGGCAGGTATGCCGAGAGCGCCTCTACCGCTTGTTCGGCGTGCCGTTCCTGGATGAAGGCAAAGAGCGCGTTGATGAGGATCACGACGACGATCGCGATTGCCAACGGGGCGGTGCCGCTGATGGCTGCGAGCAGCCCAGCAAGCCACAGGAGCAGAGCAAGGGGGTGGATGAGCTGGCCTACGAGCTCGCGTAGCCACGTCCGGCCATGACGCCGCACCAGCTCGTTCGGCCCGAAGACCACCAGTCGTCTGGCAGCTTCCCGATTCGAGAGCCCGCCGCGACGTGTCCGCAGGTCGCGCAGGAGCCGGACGATGGACTCCTGAGGGTTGACGGCCGTGACGCGATCTGACGCCACGCCTGTCGACGGCTGTGCCACATCGCCTCCTGGATACTCGCGAGGCCGTCCCTTGTCCGCTCCATTACAGCGGAAGCCCCTGGCGTGCACAGGGGTCTATGGTCCCTGCACTTGCCCACACGTATGTCAGCGTGACCGGCGGTTGTTGACGCAGTGCCCTCGCATACCGGCCTCACCTGCGCTGGGCCGGCCGCGGAGGGGAATGTCACGCGCGTCCGCGGTTGTTGACGCTCATGATCCGCCCACGAACACCATGCGAGGAGCGACGTGATCCTGACCGCCGAGCTGGCTCCTATCTCCTGGGGTCCCCAGATTCCCCGCGCCTCCGGGAGTGAGCGTCCTCGCCCGGCATTAGGCTGGGTCCTGATGACAGCTGACCAGCACCCCTCCCCAAGCGTGCAGAATAATTCCCCCGACCCGTCGGACGAGTCGATCGCCGTCGAGTCGATCGTCGACGTGAGCACCGAGACGCCTGCAGAGCGGGTCACCCGGTTCGAGGCTGAGGCGATGCCCTTCCTGGACCAGCTCTACAGCGCGGCACTTCGGACGACGCGCAATCCGACCGACGCCGAGGACCTCGTCCAGGAGACGTTCACCAAGGCGTTCGCCGCCTTCCACCAGTACAAGCCCGGCACCAACCTCAAGGCCTGGCTCTACCGGATCCTGACGAACACCTACATCAAC
>DATCNE010000101.1:0-54104 GCA_036565395.1 Dermatophilaceae bacterium | reverse complement strand
CCCCCCCCCAGCCGGTCGACGGACCGCTGTAACGCGCTGTCCCCGTCGGGGGACTGAGAAAGACTCACGCGTGCGTTGACCGGGTCAGCCCTGGTGCTCGCTGCGCTCCGCAACGCCATAGTGGCGTCCGGCGTAGGTGCCACAGGAGGGGCATGCGATGTGCGGCTGCTTGGGGGCAGAGCACTGTGGGCACGAGGTCAGCGTGGTCGCGGTCGCCTTCCAGTTCGCACGACGCGAACGGGTGTTGGATCGCGAAGTCTTCCGCTTCGGGACAGCCACGTCAGTTCCTTTTCTCTCGGGTGTCGGCAGCCTCTTGGTTGCCGGGAGGCGTCGCGAGGTTCTGCAACGCCGCCCATCGTGGATCAAGCTGGTCGTGGTGGTGCGTCGGGTCTTCTGCCAGGTGCATCCCACACTCGGGACACAGACCGGGACAGTCGCTCCGGCATACAGGTTGGAACGGCATGGCCGGAACCATGGCATCCCGGAGCACGGGCTCAAGGTCGAACAGGTCGCCTACGAGCTCGTACGCCTCGTCATCATCGTCCTCGGCCGCCACCTCGTGGTGGTGAGCCGCGCGATCGGCATAAGCGAACAGCTCCTGGAAATGACCCCCCACATGGCGGGTGATCGGATCCAGGCACCGCACGCAAGCACCGGTTGCCGTGGCATGTGCCGAACCAGTCACGAGAACGCCCTCCATGACCGACTCCAAGCGCAGGTCCAGCTCGATGGGCTGGCCCGGCGGTATGGCGATCAGATCAATGTCACCGAGGTCGTTCGGAGCCGGGACGGTCCGTTGCATCTCGATCATGGCGCCTGGACGTCGGCTGAGCTCCCGGGTGTCGAACACCAGGGGCAGGCGCGGGTTCAGGCGGTTCATGGCTTCCGATGATGGCGGACTGTCGTCAATTCCGTGTGCATGGCTCGGCCTACGCCACACACGACGCAGACCGACAAATCAGATTACCGGAGGGGGCGGCGTTCGCCCAAATGCAGGGTCAACGTCGAGGAGCAGGCCAGGGTGGGCCTCCTCTTCGTGCGGCGCCCCCTCGACCAGGGCCTCGATGCGGGCCAGGTCTGTCTCACGCCGGGCGGCCAGGCGTTCTCGGCCGTTGTTCACCTGCGATCCGAGCTGGCCCAGCACCACCTCGAACTCCCCGAGCTTGCGGTCCACGTAGTCATCCGCATCTGCCAGCAAACGGGTCGCCTCAGACCGAGCCTGCTCGACGACTGCAGCGGCGCGCTCACGGGCGGCCTTGAGCACGTCGGCCTGCTCGATCAAGTGGTCACGTTCGGCCCGGGCGGCCTCCACCAGGCGCTCTGCCTCTTCGCGACCAGAGGCGACAACAGCCTCACGGTCCGACAAGAGGGCGTCCGCATGGTCAAGATCGACCGGCAACACTGCGCGCACCCGCTCGAGCGCATCGAGGATCTCGGCCCGGTTGACCAGGCAGGACGCCGACATCGGCATCGCCTTGGCCCCACGAACCGTGGCAGCGATCTCGTTGAGCTGGTCGTGGACATCCATGATGTGTTCAGCTTCCTTCCACGTTCTGGACCCGAGCGAGCAGGGCCACCCGCACCGCTTCAGGCACGAGCCCCGTGACGTCGCCACCGAAGGCGGTGACCTCCTTGATCAGCGAGCTCGAGACGTGACCGAACCTGGGGTCGCCCGGAAGGAATACCGTCTCGACTCCGGACAGGTGGCGGTTCATCAGGGCCATGGGCAGCTCATAGGCGAAGTCGGTATCACCGCGCAGCCCCTTGACGATCGCCTGAGCCCCCGCCTCGCGGCAGACGTCCACCAGGAGTCGCCCCGCGAAAGCCTCGATGCGCACGTTGGGCAGGCCCGTCAGCGCCGCGTCCAGCAGCCTCATCCGCTCCTCGACGCCGAAGCTGCCCCCCTTGGTCGGGTTGTGCAGCACCGCGACGACCACCTCGTCGTACAGCGCTGAGGCCCGCGAGATCACGTCGACGTGGCCCATCGTCACCGGGTCGTAGGAGCCGGGGCACACGCACCTGCGCTGCTGGTTCGTCACGCAGCGAACTTATCAGCGACGGCTAGGTCTTTCCCCCGACTGCGCACGTCTACCCAGCTCGACGATGAGAGGGACGACGCGTTCGGCGAAGTCTTCGTAGTCCTCCGGAGTGTTGTAGACGTGCATGGACAGACGCAGGAAGCCTTGGCCACGCCAGGTCGTGATGCCGGTCTCGACGCCCGCGGTCACGGCGAGGATGTGGCGCAGATCGGCCGCGTCATCCAGATTCGCTGCCAGCAGCGCCGGGAGGCGGATCAGGCGCAGGGCGGATACCGGCATACCAACATCGACGCGGGCATCCCAGCCGGTCGCCGCCGACATCGCAGCGGAGATGATCATCTCCGCATAGTCGCCGAGGCGTTGCACGTAGGTGCGCGCAGAATCCCAGCCGTAACGCTGCTCGATCGTGGTGAACGACGCACTGGCGGCAAGATAGCCGGTGACGTCGAGGGTGCCTTGGTGGTCGAAGCGCTCGGGGAATGGGTACGGCGCGCCCCAGGAGTCGATGAGCGGGTTGAGCCGCTGAGCGAGCGAGCCGGACGCCACGAGCGCGGCTGTACCACGCGGTGCGCAGGCAAACTTGTGCAGGTTGCCCACCCAGAAATCGGCATCGATACCTGCGAGCGGCTCTGCAAAGAGTCCGGGCGCATGCGCGGCGTCCACGAGCACCGGGACACCCAGCGCGCGGCCAGCGGCAGAGATGGCCCCGGCCGGCATCTCGCGGCCGGCATCTCGCGGCCGGTGGCCGAGGTGACCTGGTCGATCACGATCAGCGCGGTGCGGTCCGTGACCTCTGACACGACGAGCTCGGTTGCCGCAGCGGCGTCGGCGTCGAGCGGAACTCGCACGATCCTGACGACACCGCCGCAGCGTCGGGCAAGACGGTCCGCGCCCATCGCCACCGCGCCATAGGTGTGGTCCGTGATGAGGATCTCCATGCCGCTGGAGGTGGGGATGTTCGCGTACACGACCGTGACGCCGGCGCTCGCGTTGGGGACGAGAGCATCGGTGTGGGTCGTGCGTCGTCGGCAGCCACTCAGGCCACGCTGGGGGGCCCGGCGAAGTCGGCGAACCACATCTTGGTGTCGCCGTAACGCCGCTCCCCCGCGCCATCGAGACGCTCCGGCCACCGCGGTTCAGGAGAGCGAGCCGATCTCTCGACCACCACGAGCGCGTCGGGGCTGAGCCAGCCATGGGTCACGAGCAGCGTGAGCACGTCACCCAGCGCCTCCTCCGTGACGTCGTACGGCGGGTCGACCAGAACCAGATCGCAGCGCGCCTTCTCGGAGGCCGGACCGGAGAGCAGCGCCCGTTCCACCGTGTCCGCGCGGACCCCAACGTCGACGCCGGGCAGGTCGAGGTCGGCGATGTTCTTGCGGATCACGGCGACGGCAGCCCAGTCGGACTCGACCAGCAGGACGCTCGTCGCCCCCCGGCTTGCGGCTTCGAGCCCGAGTGCCCCCGAACCGGCATACAGGTCAAGGACCTTCGCGTGGTGAACGGCGTCGAGGTGCTCGAGCCGTGAGAACAGCGCCTCGCGCACCCTGTCGCTGGTCGGACGAGTGCCGCTGCCGGGCGGTGTGTGTATCCGGCGGCCACCAGCCAGCCCGGAGATGATGCGTGTCATCGGCCCGTCACCCTCGCTCCAGATAGGCGGCTTGTTCCTCGTCGAGGGCTGAGGCGATGACCTTGCGCAGATCGGGGTGCCGCTCAAGACCCGGATCGGCGGTGACGATGGCGAAGGCGTCCTCGCGTGCCTGCAGGATGAGATCCTCGTCGCGCAGGAGGCGCAGGAGCCGTAGCTGTGACTTGCCGCCGCTCTGACGCGCCCCCAGGACATCCCCCTCCCTGCGATGCTCCAGGTCGAGCCGGGCCAAGGCAAAGCCGTCGTTCGTGGCGGCGACGCTGATCAGCCGCTGCTGGACCGCTTCGGCCTCGGTCTCGGTCACCAGCAGGCACAGTCCGGTCGATGTGCCACGGCCGACCCGACCCCTGAGCTGGTGAAGCTGTGAGATGCCGAAGCGGTCGGCGTCCATGATGACCATGACCGTGGCGTTGGCCACATCCACACCCACTTCGATGATGGTCGTGGCCACGAGGATGTCGATCGTGCCGGCAGCGAACGACTGCATGGCCTCGTCCTTGTCCTCGGAGGCCATTCGGCCGTGCAGAGTCGCGATGCGCAGTCCGGCGAGCGCAGGGTTGTCTCGCAGCTCGGCCTCCATCTCGAGGACGCCGCGCAGCTCACGTGTCGAGGGTTGCTCCGACTCGTCCTCGTCGAAGGCGACCTCGACGTCCTCGTCCGACCAGTCCCCTTTGGTGGCAACGGATCCCGGCTCAGAGTTCACCTCGGAGTCGCCGATCCTCGGACATACGACATAGGCCTGGTGCCCGGCACGAACCTCTTCGGCGACTCGCTCCCACGTGCGCTGGAACCAGCGGGGGTTGCTGACCACGTGCGTCGCAATCGGGGAACGTCCCTTGGGCAGCTCAGTGAGGGTGGACGTCTCCATGTCGCCGAACACTGTCATGGCGACCGTGCGCGGGATGGGAGTCGCGGTCATGACCAGTACGTGTGGGGACTGCTTGCCCTTGCTGCGCAACGCATCCCGCTGCTCGACGCCGAAACGGTGCTGCTCGTCGATGACCACGAGGCCCAGATCGAAGAACTGGACGTGTTCCTGGATCAGGGCGTGGGTGCCGATGACGATGCCCGCATCACCCGAGGCCGCATCCAGCAAGGACTTGCGCCGTATGCCGGCCGGCTGGCTCCCGGTCAGCAGCGTCACCCGGGTGCCGATCTCGCTGCCGCCGAGCATTCCACCCTCGGCGAGGTCGCCAAGCATCGACGTGATCGACCGGAAGTGTTGTGAGGCAAGGACTTCGGTGGGTGCCAGGAGCGCGGTCTGTCCGCCTGAGTCGATGACCGAGAGCATCGCGCGCAAGGCGACGACGGTCTTGCCCGATCCGACCTCGCCCTGCAACAACCGGTGCATCGGGTGCTCGTTGGCCAGGTCTTTGGCGATCTCGGCACTGACCTCGCGCTGACCCGCGGTCAGCTCGAACGGCAGACGGGCGTCAAAGGCCTCGAGCAGGCCACCGGCGATGGGGAGTCGCGGCTTAGTCTGCAGTCCCTCGCCTGCAATCCGGCGTTGGGCGAGGACGGTCTGGACCGTGAACGCCTCGTCGTACTTGCGGCGATACCTGGCCCGCGAGACGTCCTTGTCCGTCGATGGCTGGTGCAACAACCGGTACATCGACATCAGGTCGACCAGTCGGCGCCGTGTGCGGACGTCAGGCGGCAGGTGGTCCGGAAGCTCGTCCAGGGAGGCGAGCACGATCTGAACCACCTTGGCGACCTTCCACGAAGGCATGGGCTTGCCAGCAGGCAGATAGATCGGCTTGAGGCGCCCCATGTGTTCTTCGACCGCCGCGTCCTCGCGCTCCGGGGGAAAGAGCTCATAGTCCGGGTGGGTCAGCTGCCAGGTGCGCTGGTAGCGCCCGACGACGCCCGAGAACAGGCCCAGCGCGCCAGGCACCAGCCTGTCCTCGTGGCCGTAGGCGCTGAAGAACGTCAGATCGAGCTCGTGGGTGCCATCGGTGATGGTGGCGTTCAGCATCCGACCCTTGCGCTGACGCATCGGGCGCGTCGTGGCGCGGTCGACCCGGGCCACCACCGTCACGTCCTCCCCCTCGACCAGGCTGGACAGGTCGGTCAGCTTGCCGGGCTCGAAGTACCGACGGGGAACGAAGTCGAGCAGGTCGCCGACGGTGTGGAGGTTGCGGTACTTCGCCAGCGGGCTGGCCGTGGGCTTGCCGACAACCTGGCCCAGCGGCGTGGACAGGTCTGCCACGTCACTCCACCCCCAGCAGCAGCGCATGGGTCGGTTGACCACCGTCGATGAAGCTGACCTCGACGTCGCGGCCACCCTCTCGCGCCGAGGCGGCGACCGCGGACGAGAGCTCCGGCCCCGCGCCGGCGCCGCTGATCACCGTCAGCAGCTCGCCACCGCCGGCGAGCAACCGGGCAACCACATCCGCTCCGACCACGGCAAGATCCTGGCCGATGGCGACGACATCGCCGCCGACCACGCCCAGCACGTCGCCCGGGTAACACCGGCCGGCGCTCGTCTGTGCCTCCTTGCTGGCCACGGTGACCGCTCCGTATCGGGTCGCCGCGGCCGCACCGCTCATGGCAACCAGGTTGTTCTGGGCGCTCGCGGCGGGCTCGAACACGGCGAGCGCCGCGATGCCCTGGACGGCCGACCGCGACCGCACAACATGAACCTCGATGCCAGCGTCGGCGGCTGCCGAAGCCGCCACCTCCGCCGCCAGCAGGGTGTCGGCGTCGTTGGGCAGCACGAGCACGCACCGCGATCCGGCTGCGCGAATGGCATCGAGCACCTGACCGGCGGAGACACGCAGGCCCGGTCCGTGGAACACCACCACCGCTCCGGCTGTGTGGAACAGGGTGGCCAGGCCTTCGCCGGCCGTGCAGGCCACGACCGCGACCCCGCCGGGCGTTGAGGGCATCGTCCTCATCCGGTGCAGGTCGCCGAAGTGTGTGACCGCGATGCGATGGGGCCGTCCCGCCTCGATGCCGGCCTCGATGGCCGCACCAACGTCGTCGACATGCACGTGCACGTTCCAAAGATCCTCACCCCCGACGACCAGGACCGAGTCGCCGATGGCATCCAGCCGCTCACGGAGCCCGGACACTGCGGCCTCGGAGCTGTCCGAGAGCAGATACATGACCTCGTATGCCGGCCCGCCCCAGTCAGGCTGGCCGTGGTCACCCGGACGGTGCCCAGCCGGTCCGGGGTGAGCCGCAGAACCGGGAGCATCGGATGTTGTGAGCGCCGCTTGCTCCCGTCGCGGGTCGGACGCCAGCTCGCCGGCGATGACACGCTCGAGAGCCTCCAGCACCAGCACGTAGCCCATCCCTCCGGCATCAACCACGCCGGCTCGGGCCAGGCTTGGCAGCTGGGCGGTGGTGTCGGCCAGCGCCACTCTTGCGGCGGCCAGCGAGGCATGCGCGACGGCATACAGGTCGGCGCCTGTTGCCGCGGCCAGCTCGGCGGCGCTGGCAGCGGCGGCGGCCACGGTCAGGATCGTGCCTTCGACCGGCCGGCTCACGCCTGCGTAGGCACGGTCGCTGGCCCGGCGCACGGCCACTGCCAGGGTCGGCCCGTCGATGCCGTCCACGCCGTCACCACCCGTCGTCGCCTCCGCGATGACCTCACTCAGTCCCCGAACCAGCTGGCTGAGAATGACGCCTGAGTTCCCACGGGCGGCGAGCAGGGTGGCTCGCGCCAGAGCGGCGGCGTCACCGGCCAGGGTCGATGCCGCTGCTGCGTCCGAGCCCGAAGGGGCCTCCCGAGCGGCCTCGAGCGCGGAGTCGAGCGTCATGTAGAGGTTCGTGCCGGTGTCGCCGTCGGGAACCGGGAAGACGTTGACATCGTCGATCTCGGAGCGGTGTGCGGCGAAGGCAGCACGCGTGGCCATCGCCCAGCGCCGGGCCGAACGGGCGTCAAGACGCTCCAGCCGACTGCTTTCCCCGCCCACGCGCACCACCTCTCCTGTCTGCCGAGAGGCTAGCGCCCGCGCGCCGTGAACCACGCATGTTCGCCCGCCTGCCCGACTCGCCCATTTTGGCGCAGACCACTGACTCGGCTACTCTTTACCGGTTCCCCGTGGTTGGTGCGTTCTCTCTGTAGGTGTGCATTGTCTGCCTGCCTCGGGGGCCTCGATCTGTCCATGGCAATACGCTGTGCATGGAACAAACGCCAGCACCCCATCGAACTCAGGAGAAACCCGTGGCTGCCAACTGCGACGTCTGCGGCAAGGGACCGGGCTTCGGTCACAGCATCTCGCACTCACACCGTCGCACCAAGCGTCGCTGGAACCCCAACATCCAGCGCATCAAGGCTCTGGTCGGTGTTGCGGGTGTGACCCCGAAGCGTCTCAATGTCTGCACGTCATGCCTCAAGGCCGGCAAGGTCAAGCGCTAGGCACATTCTGCGCATTGCCCCGGCAATGCTTTCCAAAGATTGCTTCCGAAGCCGACCCCCTCACGGCGGTCGGCTTCGCTGTCTTCGGGCTGAGGTCTGCGGACCGAGGGTCTACAGGCTGAGACTCCTCAGCCCCTGAAGTGATCCCAGCCACGCCCGTCCACCGACTCACCGCGCAGTCGCACTCCAGAGCCGGCCACCACCTGGCCGATCTGTCGCCAACCGTCGGGCAACCCGACCAGCGGCGGAAAACACGCGAGCAGCGAGTGCTCCTCACCGCCCTCGACCACGCTGCGCCACGCATCATCCTCCCCCACCACCTGCTGCAGCGGCGCCACATCACCGGCAAGCTGCAGATCGTCGAGCTCGATCCTGACCCCGCTGGCCCTGGCCAACCGTCCGGCGTCGCGGCCCAGTCCGTCGCTGATGTCGAGCATGGCCGTTGCCCCCGCCCGCGCGGCCACTGGTCCCTGCTCGTACGGCGGCCGCGGACGTCGGTGGTAGTCCACCAGCTCGGGTGCGCGCTCGATCTCACCGCGCTGCAGCAGCAACAAGCCCGTGGCGGAGTGACCCAAGCTGCCACACACGGCGAGGACGTCGCCCACCTGCGCGCCAGAACGGCATACGGGTTGGCGACCTTCACAGTCCCCCAGTGCCGTCACCGATACCACGAGCACCCCCTCGGGGGCCGACGAAAGGTCACCGCCCAGCACCGGCACGCCAGCCTCTCGAGCTGATCGCGCCAAACCCACAGTGAAGTCCCGGACCCACGCAAGTGATGTCCGGGGATCCGCGACCAGAGTCACAAGGAGACCGCTCGGCACCCCTCCCATGGCTGCGATATCAGCAAGGTTCTGGGCCACCGTCTTGGCGCCCACGTCGGAGCCGGTCGACCACTCGTCAAGCCAGTCGCGACCCCGAACCATTGCATCCGTGGTGACCAGCACCGACCCGTGCGAAGCGCGCAGCAACGCGGTGTCATCGCCGGGCCCGATCATGACCCCGGGTCCGCCGGGCAGCAACGGGAAGATTGTGGCGAGCAGCTCGTCTTCGCCGAGGTCGGCAAGCGTGGGCCCCGCGGGTTCTGTGTGTTCGACCGACATGTGACCTCCCCGGTGGGACAACCGTGGCTCCGCACGGTAGCGTCTGCAGAACCGGATCCACTAAACGCTCCGGTGTTTGAATACCGTTCATCTCGGAGCCAATCGCTCCGGTCTCGTTCCCTTGGAGGCGTCGTGGTGGTCCAGGCCTACGTCCTGATTCAATCCGAAGTTGGCAAAGCGGCGCTCGTCGCCGAGGCAATCGGGAAGATTGCCGGCGTCACCATGGCCGAGGACGTGACGGGCCCTTACGACGTCATTGCCCGCGTCGAGGCCCGCACGGTTGACGAGCTCGGCAAGCTGGTCATCGCCAAGATCCAGGATGTCCCCGGCATCACCCGCACGCTGACCTGCACGGTCGTGCACGTCTGAGCGCAGCACCGAGGTGCTGCCTGTTCGGGTTGGCGCGGCTCTCCTCCTCCTCGGGGGTCTGGCCGCATGCTCGTCTTCCATAGATGTCGCGACGCCAGCCGATGCTGGGTCCGCAGCCTGTCGTTCGGCTGCGGATCATTGGCCCAAGACCGTGGGTGGGCAGTCGCTCCGGACGACGTCATCCTCATCCGATGCTGTGCGTGCCTGGGGAGATCCTGCGATCATCGCCCGTTGTGGGGTGGCCCCCCTCGGCCCGACCACAGATCAGTGTCTGTCGGTCAGCGGCGTCGACTGGGTTGCACATCAGCTCACTGACGGCGTGCGATTCACAACCTATGGCCGGTCACCGGCGATCGAGGTCCTCGTGCCCAGCGACTACAAGCCCGAACCCTTGTTGCTGCCCGCGTTCGGCGCGGCGGCGGCGGCCATCCCCCAGGGCGAACACCGCTGTCAGTAGGACGGCGACCGAACACCGCGGATCGCGCGTTTCCGGGCCGTCTTCCACGCAGACCGCGCGATCCGGGGTGTTCGGACGGAAGGCCGAAAGATCAGCGAAGTCCGGTGCGCCGTGCCAGGGCCAGCTGGATCAGCTCGTCGATCAGCTCGGGATAACCCAACCCGGAGGCCGCCCACATCCTGGGGTACATCGACAGCGGGGTGAAGCCGGGCATGGTGTTGATCTCGTTGAGGATCACGTCGCCATGCTCTGTGTAGAAGCAGTCCACCCTGGCCAGTCCCTCACAGCCGGCAGCCTCGAACGCAGCCACAGCAACCCGCCTTATCTCGTCTGCCACGCCATCCGGCAACCGCGCAGGGCAGGAGAGCCGGACGTCAGACTCCGCGAGGTACTTGGCCTCGAAGTCGTAGAACTCGTGACCCTTGACGATCTCGATCTCTCCGACCTCGCTCGTCCGCACAGAGGCGCCACCGCGGCCTTCCAGGACGGCGCACTCGATCTCTCGGCCAGTGATGCCAGCCTCGACGATGATCTTGGGGTCATACTCACGTGCGAACTCGATGGCTGCCCGCAAGCCCACCGGCGACGACACCTTGGTGATGCCCATGCTCGATCCAGCGCGAGCCGGCTTGACGAAGACGGGCCAGTCGAGTGAAGCCACGGCATCCATCGACGCCACCGGATCACGCTGCCACTCGCGGTCCGTGATCACGACGTACGGGCCGATCGGAAGACCGTGCCCTGCGAAGACAACCTTCATGTAGTGCTTGTCCATCATCACGGCGGACGCGAGCACACCGGACCCGACGTAGCGGATGTCGGCCAGCTCCAGGAGACCCTGGATCGTGCCGTCCTCGCCGAATGGACCGTGCAACAACGGAAACACCACGTCAACCTCGGCCAGGGCCCGGGGCGGCGCTCCCGGCTCCAGGATGCTGAGCGACCGCTCTGTGGTGCTCTGCGGCAGCATCACCCCGGCGCCTGAGCCGTCGACCTCCGGCACGTGCCCGGCTGACAGCTCGAGCGCGCCGGTGTCACCGGACTCCAGGACCCAACGACCATCCTTGGCTATGCCGATGGGCAGAACGTCGTAGACGTCACGGTCGATCGCCTGCATGACCCCGGCTGCGGTGGCGCAGGACACGGCGTGCTCGGAGGAACGGCCGCCGAAGACAATGGCCACGGTGGGCCTGCGCCTGGGCGCATCCGTGGGCTCGCGCATCGGCACGTCATTGGGCTGTGGGCTGGAACTGTCGGTATCGCTCATCGCCTGTGACCCTAAGCCCGACACCCGACCGACCGCGAATACGGTGCGCTGTTGGCCCTACGCTGAGCGCGTGGACGTCAATCACGAAGGCCTTGCCCCCGCATCGATCCTGGTCGCGGCCGGCCGGCAACCGCGCGTTCCTGGAGCGGGTCTCAATGCCCCGCTCGAGCTCTCCTCGACCTACATCGCCGACGGTCCGGTCAACTACGCCCGCGCCGGCAACCCAACGTGGAGCGCGTTCGAGGAAGCCCTGGGCGCGCTCGAGGGCGGATCGGCGCTGGTCTTCTCCTCCGGCATGGCTGCCATCGCGGCCGCGCTGTCCCTCGCGTCGGAGGGGTCTGTGATCGTCGCTCCGATCCATGCGTACAGCGGAACCGGCCTGATCCTGGAGTCTCTCCAGAAGGCCGGTCGAGCCATCGTGCGGCGCGTCGACATCAGCGATGCGGCGGCCGTGATCGCGGCCCTTGAGGGTGCCGACCTCCTGTGGGCCGAGTCCCCCACCAACCCGATGCTCGAGGTCGCGGATCTGCCGCGAATCTTCGACGCAGCGCACGTTGTTGGCGCAATCGCGTTGTGCGACAACACCTTTGCCACCCCGCTGGTCCAGCAACCGCTGTCGATGGGCGCCGACGTCGTGGTGCACTCCGTCACGAAGTACCTCGCCGGTCACTCCGATGTCGTTCTCGGAGCCACCGTCACGGCGGACACCGACAGAGGGCGCAAGCTCCAGGAAGCCCTGGCCCAGCACCGCCTGATCCACGGAGCAATCGCAGGTCCGATGGAGACCTGGTTGGCACTGCGGGGAATGCGGACCATGCACCTGCGGGTCGAACGCTCCAGTGCCAACGCCGCTGAGCTGGCCGCCCGGCTGCAAGACCATCCAGGTGTCGAGCGAGTGCGTTACCCGGGCTTCGGCTCGATCATTGCGATCGACGTACACGGTGGTTCCGCAGGGGCCGAGACTGTTGCCGCCCAGGTGCGTCTGTGGACCCACGCGACCAGCCTGGGTGGTGTCGAGTCCCTGATCGAACGCCGGCGCCGCCACAGCTCAGAGGCGTCGACCGTCCCGGACAACCTGCTGCGCCTCAGTGTCGGCGTCGAGGACATCGAGGACCTCTGGCGCGATCTGGCCGCTGCACTGACCCACGTCAGCCCGGCGACCTGATCCCGAGCAGGATCAGGTGGTCTCGGCCTTGCGGGCGCGGGATAACAACATGTCGGCAACGCGATCGGGTGTGCGACCTTGATGCACCACGGCTGCAACGTTCTCGATGATCGGGACGTCGATGCCGTGATGGCGCGCCAGCTCCAGGATGGACTGACACGACTTCACCCCCTCGGCCGTCTGTCTGCTCGCCGCCACCACCTCCTGGACAGTCATGCCTCTGCCAAGCTTCACGCCGAAGGTGTGGTTGCGCGACAGCGGGGACATGCACGTGGCGATCAGGTCGCCGACTCCTGCAAGGCCAAGGAAGGTCGCCGGATCGGCTCCCATGGCCACGCCAAGTCGCACGGTCTCCGCCAGCCCGCGCGTGATGATCGTGGCCTTGGTGTTGTCCCCCATGCCCATGCCCTCAGCCATGCCGACCGCGAGGGCTATAACGTTCTTGACCGCACCTCCGAGCTCGGTGCCGACAACATCGGTGTTGGTGTACGGGCGGAAATACGGCGCCGCACAGGCAAACGCCACCCGCTCAGCCATGGACTCATCGATGCACGCCACGACCGTGGCTGCCGGTTGCTTGGCTGCGATCTCCATGGCCAGGTTGGGTCCTGACACCACGACGATGCGCTCCGGAGCGACCCCACCCACCTCGGCGATGACCTCGCTCATCCGCTTGGTCGTGCCCAGCTCGACGCCCTTCATCAGGGACACGACGGCGCCCTGATGCGGCAGGAAGTCGGCCCACTGGCCCAAGCTGACCCTCAGCGTCTGCGACGGGACGGCCAGGACCACGACGTCGACCCCGTCTGCGGCCTCCATGGGGTCTGTGGTTGCCCAGATCGACTCGGGCAGAAGGAGATCCGGGAGATAGCCACTGTTGACGTGCGACCGGTTGATCTCCTCGACCAGCTCGGCCCGTCGCCCCCACATCCGGACCTGTGATCCGGCATCGGCGAGGACCGCGGCGAACGCCGTGCCCCAGCTGCCCGTGCCAAACACGGCGACTCGTGTCATGAAGGCTCTCCATTCGTCGGCCCCGTGGGCTTGGTACGGCGCAGCTTGTGGGGGTTCCCGATCGCCGCAACGCCCGCGGTGCGCGAGTCGAAGCGGATCGCCGGAGCCTTCTCACCCCGGAGCGTCTCGAGCTGGCGCGTAATGGCGTCCAGGATCCGGTTCGTGGCCTCTCGCAGGGTCGCGGTGTCGAGGGGCCTGTCGTACAGGTCGCTGAGGTCAACGGGTGGCCCTGCGATCATCCGCATGGTCTTGCGCGGAAACAGGCGCAGCTCGCGCGCATACGGTCGCTGGATCTCCTGTGGCCCCCACTGCGCCACCGGAATGACGGGGCACCGTGTGGTCAGGGCCACGCGGGCTGCGCCGGTCTTGCCTGTCATGGGCCAGATCTGAGGATCGCGCGTCAGGGTGCCTTCCGGAAAGATCGGGACGCACTTGCCGTCGTTGACCGCGGCGACAGCGGCCGAGAACGCGTCTGCGGCATGGCTGGTGCCGCGTGCGACCGGGATCTGCTGTGCGGCGGTCAGTAGCCGGCCGATGACCGGGATCTCGAAGACCCCCGACTTGCCCAGGAAGAACGGCGGATGCCCGTTGTCGTACAGGAAGTGGGCGAACGCGAACGGGTCGACGTAGGAGATGTGATTCGGACAGACCACGAATCCACCGCTGGACGGGAAGTTCTCGGCGCCCCTCCAGTCCCGTCGGGTCACCAGCATCAGCAGCGCGCGCAAGAACGTGGCGATGCCACGGTATGACCTCGGCAGACGCCGATCTGATCGAGTTCGTCGCACCGACGCTCCGCTCTGCTGCTCTGTATGCACGGTAATGCCTGTGTGCGTTGTAAAGCCTGTGTGCCCTGCAGCACCATCATCCACACGGTGGCGACCTGGTTGGCCGTCATCTTCGCCGCAGCAACGGGTCGGTGTCGAGGCGAGCACGCCGGTGCTGACACGATCAGCCCAATGTGCTCCCTCGATATCAACCACTGGCGGGTGATCGTCCCGGTCAAGGGCCAACTGTCCGCCAAGACACGTCTGCATCCGCCTGCAGGGGTGGGGCGGGCCGATCTGGCGCATGCGCTGGCCCTGGACACCCTCACAGCAGTTCTCTCCTGTGTGACACCGGATCACCTCATCGTGGTGACCTCCGACGAGCTCACGGCCACTTTCGTACGGGACCAGGGTGGGACCGTCGTTGCTGACCCGGGCAATGGTCTGAACCCCGCCGTCGCCCAGGGGATCGAGTACGTCCAGCGGGTCCTCGGCCCAGGCCCGACGGCGGTCCTGCTCGGCGACATCCCTACCTTGCGCCCCGAGGACCTTGCCGGCGCGCTGTCGCAGTGCTGGATGTACCCGCGGGCCTTTGTCCCAGACTGGTCAGGCACCGGGACGGTGCTGCTCAGCTCGCTGTCCCCACGCGATCTTCAGCCGAGGTTTGGCGCCCACTCCGCTCGCGAGCACGGGCGCACGCACGTGCGGCTGGACCTGGACATACCGGCTCTGCGCACCGATGTGGATGATGACGAGACGCTGCGCCGAGCGCTGGCCATCGGGGTCGGAAGGCATACCGCGGCGGTGCTGCACCAGGCCCGGGGGTAGCCTGACGCCATGCAAGCCAGTGTTCACCGATACGACGATGAGAACGGCTCGGGCAGCGTGCTGCTTGATGACGGCCGCGAGATTCCCTTTGACGGCAACGTTCTCGATTCAAGCGGCCTGCGCCTCTTGCGTCCCGGCCAGCGCGTCAGCATCGAGATGTCCGCGACCGCGTTGACGCGCCTGTGGATCGTCGGGATCGGCGACACCGAACCCATTCGCTGACTGAACCAGCACAGCACGCACACGAAGGGTCGGCACCAACAGGTGCCGACCCTTCGCATGCAGGTACGTCGCGCGTCAGCGCCTTCTGATGGCTTTCGCCACAACCTTCTTGGCGACCTTCTTGGCGGCCACCTTCTTGGCAGGAGCGGCCTTCTTGGCTGCGACCTTCTTCACGGCGACCTTCTTGGCGACCTTCTTGGCTGCAACCTTCTTGGCAGGAGCTGCCTTCTTGGCTGCGACCTTCTTCACGGCGACCTTCTTGGCTGCGACCTTCTTCACGGCGACCTTCTTGGCGACCTTCTTGGCTGCGACCTTCTTCACGGCCACCTTCTTGGCAGGAGCGGCCTTCTTCACTGCAACCTTCTTCACGGCGACCTTCTTCACTGTGGTTTTCTTGGCAGCAGCGGCCTTCTTGACCGCGGCCTTCTTGACGGCAGCCTTCGCCGGAGCAGCTCGCCCGCCGGCGGCAGCAGTTTTGGGGAGCTCGCGTGGGTCGGCGACCACCTTGCGGAACTTGGTGCCGGCCTTGAACTTCGGGACGGCGGTCTTCTTGATCTTGACGCTCGCGCCGGTGCGCGGGTTGCGACCGGTCCGTGCCGCGCGCACCACCTTCTCGAACGTACCGAAGCCGGTGATGCCGACCTTGCCGCCCTTGGCGACCTCGCGGATGATGACGTCGAGTATTGCCTCGACAGCATCGGCCGCAGCCTTCTTGCCGCCGAGACGACCCTCGAGGGCTTCGATCAGTTGTCCCTTGTTCACGTCTTCCCCTCCAGAGGAAATTTTCGCCGAGCCCCTTGCCCGGCGGTTTGGGCGGCCGGGCCAACGCCCGACTTGAGAATGACGTTAGAGCCACAAACACTCGCCGTCCACAACCACGCGTATTGGAATCGTTGTGTCGTAACGCCTTTGGGTCTTTCCGTATCGTCCTGAAAGGCATGCCTCCGGCCATGTCGGGCGGTACTTCCGACGCCCGGAATGCGACTGCAGATCGCGGGCCCAATTTGCGAATCGCTAGGATTCACAACACTTTTCGAGGCCCGGGATCAAGTCGCCAACATGAGTCCGTGGCATTGCGAGTCATCGTCGCGTCTCTTGAGGGGACGCCAAAGGGGTGTCTGCAGACCGCAGACACCCCTTCGTCAGAAAGGAAAGAAAAGTGCTCGTGGCGCCCGGTCAGGCGCTCTCCCCCAGCGTGTCAGGCGTCGACCGTCGTCGGCATGTATGACGGCCGCTTCGCTTCGAATGCAGTCACCTCGGACTCCTGACGCAAGGTCAGACCGATGTCGTCCAGCCCCTCGAGCAACCTCCATCGGGTGTAGTCATCCACCTCGAAGGTTGCCGTGATGCCCTTGGCCGTAACGGTCTTGGCCTGCAGGTCCACCGTGACCTCGGCGCCCGGTTCGCTTTCGAGAAGCTTCCAAAAGAGCTCGACGTCGCCTTGGCTCACCTGAGCCGTGAGCAGCCCAGCCTTGCCGCTGTTGCCACAGAATATGTCGGCGAACCTCGACGAGACCACGACCCGGAACCCATAGTTCATCAAGGCCCACACCGCGTGTTCGCGAGAGGACCCCGTCCCGAAGTCAGGACCGGCGACCAGGACCGACCCCGCGGCATACAGCGGGTTGTTGAGGACAAACTCTGTGTCCTTGCGCCACGCGGCAAAGAGACCGTCCTCGAACCCGCTGCGAGTCACCCGTTTGAGGTACTCGGCGGGGATGATCTGGTCCGTGTCGACGTTGCCGCGGCGCAGCGGCACACCAACACCGGTGTGGGTCGTGAACGTGTCCATCGCGATGACTCCTCAGTTCTGGGTCGGTGCCCGGGTCTGTTGACTGGGTTCGTTTCCGGCTCAGAGATCGGCCGGGCTGGACAGCGTTCCGCGCAGGGCAGTGGCCGCCGCCACCAGCGGGCTCACCAGGTGGGTGCGCCCACCCTTGCCCTGGCGACCTTCGAAGTTGCGGTTGGAGGTCGAGGCGCTGCGCTCCCCCGGTGCGAGCTGGTCGGGGTTCATGCCAAGGCACATCGAGCATCCGGCGAGGCGCCACTCGGCCCCCGCCTCACTGAAGACCTTGTCCAGGCCCTCGGCCTCGGCCTGCAGCCGCACCTTGGCCGAGCCGGGAACGACGAGCATCCGAACGCCGCTGGCGACCGTGTGGCCCTTGATGACAGCAGCCGCGGCGCGCAGGTCCTCGATCCGGCCGTTGGTGCAGGAGCCGACAAAGACGGTGTCAACCCGAATCTCCTTGAGCGGGGTGCCAGCGGTCAGGCCCATGTACTCCAGGGCTCGTCTGGCGTTGGCCCTGTCGGACTCGTTGCCGAAGGACTCGGGGTCGGGGACGCTGGCCGAAAGAGGCAGGCCCTGGCCCGGGTTGGTGCCCCAGGTGACGAATGGCGTCAGCTCGTTGGCATCGAGGTGGATCTCGGCGTCAAAGATCGCGTCGTCGTCGCTGCGAAGCTCTGACCAGTGCGCGACCGCTGCGTCCCAGTCGGCGCCACGTGGAGCGTGTGGGCGGCCCTGGAGGTAGTCGAAGGTGGTCTGGTCGGGAGCGATCATGCCGGCACGCGCGCCGGCCTCGATCGACATGTTGCACACCGTCATCCGCGCCTCCATCGAGAGCGTCTGGATCGCCGTGCCGCGAAACTCGATCACGTAGCCCTGGCCGCCTGCCGTGCCGATCTTGGCAATGACCGCAAGGACGATGTCCTTTGCTGTCACGCCCTCGGCCAGCTCGCCATCGACAGTGACTGCGAGAGTCTGAAAAGGCTTCAGGGGCAACGACTGTGTGGCCAGAACATGCTCGACCTCGCTGGTGCCGATGCCGAAGGCCAGTGCCCCGAAGGCGCCGTGGGTGGACGTATGGCTGTCGCCGCAGACGATCGTCATGCCCGGCTGGGTCAGGCCAAGCTGGGGGCTGACGACGTGCACGATGCCTTGGTCGACGTCGCCCATCGGGAAGAGCTTGACGCCGAACTCGGAGCAGTTGCGACGGAGGGTCTCCACCTGGGTCTTGCTCACCGGGTCCGTGATGGGACCAGGAGTGGTCGGAACGTTGTGATCTTCAGTGGCCAGGGTCAGGTCGGGGCGGCGAACCGTGCGACCGGTCTGTCGTAACCCGTCGAACGCCTGAGGGCTGGTCACCTCGTGAAGCAGGTGCAGGTCGATGTACAGAAGGTCGGGCTCGCCCTCAGCCCGACGCACGACATGTGCGTCCCAAACCTTCTCGGCCAGCGTGCCTGTCATGAGTGACTCCTTCGTGATGACGTACGACCTGACCCTGCTGCCCTGCTGTCGTGTCCCGGTTCCGGTTCCGGGTGCCACAGTCTCGAGGTTCGCCCAGATTTATCGGACATGAACTTGCGTCTCAGGCTCTGAGACGGCAATATCATGTAATGGACAACTCTAGCGGAGTCGGCGTTCTGGACAAGGCCGCCATCGTTCTGGGCGCGCTCGAAGCCGGGCCCTCGACCCTGGCCCAGCTCGTCGGCGCCACCGGGCTCGCCCGCCCGACGGCGCATCGCCTCGCGGTGGCCCTCGAGCACCACCGCCTTGTGGCACGTGACATGCAGGGTCGATTCATCCTCGGTCCCCGTCTCGCCGAGCTGGCCTCAGCCGCCGGCGAGGACCGTCTCCTTGCCGCCGCCGGTCCCGTCCTGGGCGCCCTGCGGGATCACACCCACGAGAGCGCACAGCTCTTCCGCCGCCAGGGCGACCAGCGCGTCTGTGTGGCGGCAGCCGAGCGCCCCATGGGACTGCGCGACTCGATCCCGGTCGGTGCCAGCCTGTCCATGCTCGCCGGTTCCGCGGCTCAGGTCCTGCTCGCCTGGGAAGAGCCTGACCGGATGCACCGCGGGCTCCAAGGCGCGAAGTTCAGCCCGACCACCTTGTCCGGCGTCCGCCGACGCGGCTGGGCCCAGAGCGTGAGCGAGCGCGAGTTCGGAGTCGCCTCCGTGTCGGCGCCGGTTCGCAGCCCATCCGGTCGGGTCGTGGCCGCGGTGTCCATCTCCGGTGCGATCGAGCGCGTCTCCCGTCAACCGGGTCGCCTGCACGCGGCGACCGTGGTCGCCGGCGCCAACAAGCTCACCGAGATCCTGCAGCGGGCCCAACAGCAGCAAGCCTGACACTCGACATGAGAAAGACCCCCGCCCTATGCACAGGACGGGGATCTGATTGGTAGCCCCGACGGGATTCGAACCCGCGCTACCGCCTTGAGAGGGCGGCGTGCTAGGCCGCTACACAACGGGGCCCTAGCTGATGCTTCCGAGTTGTTCAATGCTCCTCGGCACCGGAGGAAACCATACCGGTAAGGGCGGTTTGTCTCCGAATCGCGCCCCACTTCAAGGAGCAGGACGATCAACGCTGGGGTACAAGGACTCGAACCTAGACTAACTGAACCAGAATCAGTCGTGCTGCCAATTACACCATACCCCATGGGGGTATCACGTGTTCGTGTGCCTCGCGGCGCTCGGACGGTGACCCGAGGATGAACCTTACCGGCCCGATCGCTGGTCCCCCAAATCGGTCACGTCACGCCGAAGCTAGGCCAACAACGCGACCACTTCCGTGAGGGACCCCACCACCCGTATGCCGTGGGCGTGCGCCAGACGCGCGCCCGGCCGGTCGCCCTGATCGCGCCGCAACCACACGGCATACAGCCCCGCGTCCTTGGCTGCGACGGCGTCGATCTCGACGTGGTCACCAACATAGAGCGTCTCGTTCGGGGCTGCCCCGAGCAGCTCGCAGGCGTGACGGAACGCCCTGGGATCTGGCTTCCCGAATCCGAGGGTGTCTCTTGTCGCGACGACGGCGAAGACACCCTCGAGGCCGGCAGTCTCAAGCTTTCGTTGCGTGTAGTCCGACGCCGAGTTGGTGAGCAGGCCGAGCGGGATCCCGGCCGCGGTGGCAGCCGTGACGAGTGGCAGGACGTCATCGAAACGGCGCACGTTCGCGAAGAATGCCGGAGCGTAGATATCCTCGAACCGCTCGATGGCGTCGTCGATCGCTCTGAAGGAGAACGCCTCCACCAGATCGGCGACACGCGCCTCTCGCATCTCTGCGAAGCTCAGCTCGCCCGTGGTGAACCGCTCGAAGAAACCGGCCGGGTCATCGTGAAAACGAACGCCGGCAGCGCGCTGCACCTCGTCCCCGGCTTCGGGCCACAGCGTGGCCACGGCAACCGCCCCGGCTGTCACCATCGCCGCTTTGGTGTCGATCAGGGTGTCATCCATGTCGAGCAGCAGCGCAGCCGTCACCGGTCTCATCGCGCTCTGGTCACGGGTCCCATCGCGCTCAGAGCGAAGCGCGCAGCGACCGCAGCCGGGTCAGCGAGGACTCACGGCCGAGGATCCCCATCGACTCGAACAGAGGCGGCGAGATCCGGCGACCGGTCACCCCGACACGCAAGGGCGTGAAGGCAAACTTGGGCTTGATACCCAGACCCTCCACCAGGGCTGTGCGCAGTGCTGCCTCGATGTCGGTTGCAGTCCACTGTGGCAGTCCCTCGAGCGTCGCAATCGCGGTGTCGAGCACTCCGTCGGCATCGTCTTTGAGCTGAGCCCGGGCTTCGTCCTCGACGACAAGGTCGCCGTCGCTGACGAGGAGGAAGGCCAGCATCCCCTCGGACTCAGAGAGCAGCTGCATGCGTTCCTGAATCAGTGGCGTCGCAGCCCTGATCAGCTCGATCTGCGCCGGTGGGGGCTCCGGGTCCAGCACGCCGGTCAGTGTGAGGTGGCCGACGATGCGGGCTGCAAGCTCGTCGCAGTCCAGCGACCGGATGTAGTGACCGTTGAGCCAGCCAAGCTTGTCGAGGTCGAAGATCGGGCCGACGGGATTGACCTTGGCCCAGTCGAAGTCGGCGACGAACTCCTCGAAGGTGAAGACCTCGCGTCCGTCCTCCTTCGGCGGATAGGCAAGCAACGCAAGGAAGTTCACCAGTGCTTCAGGCAGGTAGCCCTGCTCGCGGAACCAGGTGAGGCGAGCCGCGGGATTCTTGCGCTTGCTGATCTTGGACTTGTCGGGGTTTCGCAGCAACGGCATGTGAGCGTAGGCGGGCAGGTCCATCCCGAGCCATTGGTGGAGCAGGACGTGCTTGGGAGTGGAGCTGATCCACTCCTCGCCGCGGACGACGTGGGTGATCCCCATCTCGTAGTCGTCGACGACAACCGCCAGGTGGTAGGTCGGGAAGCCGTCCGCCTTGACGATGACCTGGTCGTCAGGGTGCGGGGCGTTGAGCTCGCCGCGGATCAGGTCCGTGAACCGGGTGTCGAAGTCATCAGGGATGAGCATGCGCACGACCGGGATCTCGGAGAAACCAGGAAGCGCGGCACGCTCGTCGCGGGTCTTGCCGACGCACAGACGGTCGTAGCCGGTCGGCCGTTTGGCCTTCTGCTGTGCCTCTCGCATCTCCGCCAGACGCTCCGTCGAGCACCAGCAGTGGTACGCGTGCCCGCTCTCCAGCAACCGGTCGACATACGGGGTGTAGCGGTCAAGACGCTCCGACTGGCGATACGGCGCGTACGGTCCCCCGATGTCCGGCCCCTCGTCCCAGTTGAGGCCCAGCCAGTGCAGCGTGTCGAAGATCTGCTGCTCGCTGTCCTCACGGAACCGCGCCTGGTCGGTGTCCTCGATCCGAAGGATGAACTGCCCACCCTGCTGCCGGACGAAGGCCAGGTCGAAGAGCGAGACGTATGCCGTACCGACGTGCGGATCGCCCGTGGGCGAGGGGGCAACGCGGAGGCGAACAGGGCGAGATGAGGTAGGTGCAGTCATGATGACCCGATTCTAGTGAACCGGTTTGGGGCACACGGACTGCCCCGAACGGCCGGTCAGTCGCGACGGACGAACGGGTTCGAGAGGATGCCGATGCCCTCGATCTCGACCTCGACGCGTTGCCCCGGCTGCACCGGCCCGACACCGGCGGGTGTGCCGGTCAGGATGACGTCACCCGGCAACAACGTGAAGGTCTGCGAGACGTAGGCGACCAGGGTGGCCACGTCGTGGATCATGTCGGCGGTCGTGCCCTGCTGGACGACCTCGCCGTCACGACGGGTGATGATCGAGAGGTCACCGGTGTCGAGGTCGGTCTCGATCCAAGGGCCGAGCGGGCAGAACGTGTCGAACCCCTTGGCGCGCGACCACTGACCATCTGCGCGCTGGAGGTCGCGGGCCGTGACGTCGTTGGCGCAGGTGTAACCGAAGACCACATCCCTGACCCGCTCGATCGGGACGTCTTTGCACATTCGGCTGATCACCACGGCGAGCTCGCCTTCGTAGTGCACCTCAGCGCTCTGCCTCGGCATGACGACCGGATCTCCGGGACCCACGACGGCGGTGTTCGGCACAAGGAACATCAGCGGCTCGACCGGGGGCTCGCTGCCCATCTCGGCGGCATGGTCGGCGTAGTTCTTGCCGATGCCGATCACCTTGCTACGGGGGATGATCGGCGCCAGGAGTCGCACATCGTCCAGCAGGACGCGGTTGCCGGTGAAGACGACCGGCTGGTAGAGCGGGTCACCCTGGATCTCGGCAATCCACTCAGCGCCGGGCTCCCCCTCGACGATGCCGTAGGTCGGGTCCTCACCGGTGGTGTATCTCGCTATGCGCACGGTCCCGAGCCTATCCGGCCCTTCGCATCCGGTCCGCCGCGCGACTGGTCCTCCACGACTGGTCCTCCACGACTGGTCCTCCACGTACGCTTGACGACCATGGCGCAGCGACTGACCGAGGGCGAGTGGCGCCCGCTCGAGACCGCGCATCACGCCCGCGTCGACGCCGTCACCGCGGCACACCTGAGCCGGAGGCAGGGCGCCCGCAAACACCCTGTCGAGGACTTCCTTTTCACCTATTACATGCACAGCCCTGCACAGCTGCGCCGCTGGCACCCAGGTCCAGGAGTCGGTCTCGATGGCGCCGACGACAGGGATGGATGGACGTTCTACCGGTATGTCGACGGCGCGGCGCAGGTGAACCTCGCGGCATTCCTCGCGGCTCGCTCGGACACAGTTGGATTCATCCGCGACCTGTTGTCAACGACTGCCTCGCGGACTGCCCACCTCGACTGCTTCGGGCTGCACGAGTGGGCGATGGTGTACCGCCAGACGCCCCAAGAGGTGCGCCACGCCGACTGGCCGCTGCGGCTCGGCCCGGAGGGGACCGATGCGGTGGTCGAGTCACACCAGATCCGTTGTTCGCACTTCGACGCGTTCCGGTTCTTCACCCCTGCCGCGCGCTCACTGAACACCCTTGCGCCAAAACGGGATTCACAGATTGCGATGGAGCAGCCCGGGTGTCTGCACGCAAACATGGACCTCTACAAGTGGGCCTACAAGCTCTCCCCCGCGATCCCCAGCGACCTCACGATGGACTGCTTCGACCTCGCACGGGAGGTTCGAGAGCTGGACATGCGGGCTGCGCCATACGATCTGCGGCCGCTCGGATACGCGCCGGTGGAGATCGAGACCGCGGCAGGAAAGGCTGCCTACGTCGCCGCGCAGCGCGACTTCAACACGCGAGCGCAGGTGTTGCGGCTCAGGCTCATTGATGCCTGCAACACCATGAGCCCTGGCGCGAAGGATTATGGGCGTTCTGACGCCCACAATCCTTCGCGATAAACACCTGGCGGGGGTCAGCGCTCCGGCACCGACTGGCGCCACAGCCCGTACGTGATCCCGTCAACCAGGGCGATCCAGCTGGCCTCGACGATGTTCGGCGCCACCCCGACGGTGTTCCAGGAGGTGGTCCCGTCCGAGGTCTCGATGAGCACTCGGGTCACGGCGTCGGTGCCGTGAGCGGCATCCAGGATGCGCACCCGAAAGTCGATCAGCTCGAGCTTGTCCAGCTCGGGGTAGGCGCCCGAAAGGGCTTGTCGCAGAGCGTGGTCCAGTGCGTTGACCGGGCCGTTGCCCTCTCCCGTGGCCAGGACGCGTTGGCCCCCGGCGGTGAGCTTGACCGTGGCCTCGGAGAGGGCCTGGCCGTGTCCCGTCGAGTCGGTGATGACCCGCCAGGACTCAACCCCGAAGTAGTTGAGCCGCTCGCCCGCCACCTCAGCGTGCAGGAGGAGCTCGAACGATGCCTCAGCGGCGTCGAACGTGTAGCCCGCGAGCTCCATCTCCTTGACCTTGGCAACAACGCGGCTGAGCAGCTCGGGCTCCTGGCTCAGGTCATAACCGAGCTCGCGACCCTTGAGCTCGATGCTGGCCCGCCCCGCCATGTCCGAGACCAGCATGCGCATGTCGTTGCCGACCGCGGTGGGATCTGCATGCTGATACAGGTCGGGGTCGATCCTGATGGCGCTCGCGTGCAGGCCCGCCTTGTGCGCGAAGGCACTTGCGCCGACATAGGGCTGTCGACTGTATGGAGGCACATTCGTGACCTCGCTGATTGCGTGGGCGATCCGGGTGGCCTCACGAAGCCGGCTCTCGGGCAGAACCGTGCGGCCCTGCTTGATCTGGAGGTTGCTCACCACTGTGAGCAGGTCAGCGTTGCCGGTGCGTTCGCCATACCCGTTGATGGTGCCCTGGATGTGGGTGGCGCCGGCGGCGACCGCGGCGAGGGAGTTGGCCACCGCGCAACCGGTGTCGTTGTGACAGTGGATCCCCAGCCGGGCCCCGCTCGCCCCCAGGACATCGGCGACGATGTCGCTCACCTGCGGAGGCAGCATGCCCCCGTTGGTATCGCACAGGGCGATGACCTCGGCCCCGGCCTCGGCCGCGACACGCAAGACCTCGAGCGCGTATGCGCGGTCAGCGAGGTATCCATCGAAGAAGTGTTCCGCGTCCAGGAAGACCCGCCGACCCTCACCGCGAAGGAATGACACGGTGTCGCGGATCATCGCGAGGTTCTCGGGAAGCGTTGTGCGCAAAGCAGACTCGACGTGGCGGACATGCGCTTTGGCCACCAGCGTTATCACCGACGCACCCGAGTCAACGAGCGCTCGGACCTGCGGATCGTCCGCTGCCACCGTGCCCGCACGCCGGGTCGCACCAAACGCGGCCAGCGTCGCGTTGGACAGGTTGAGCTCCCGCCTGGCCCTGGCAAAGAACTCGGTGTCCTTGGGATTGGCACCGGGCCAGCCGCCTTCGATGAAGCCGACACCGAGCTCGTCCAGGTGCCCCGCAATGACCAGCTTGTCAGCGACCGAGAGGTTAAGGCCCTCTTGCTGGGCACCATCGCGCAGCGTGGTGTCGTAAACCTGCAGCTCAGTCATCGTCAGCCCTGTCTCGCGGAACGAAAAAGAAGCGTGGCACGCCCGTCCACCATCTGGCTACCCATCTCGCAGTGTGGTCACGAGACTGTGGGCACCGGCGACGCGCAGGCCCGGATCAGGGCGTCGAACAGTCGAGTGTCCTCACCAGCTTCGGGATGCCACTGGACCGCCAGCCGAAAACGCGACGCCGGGTGCTCCATCGCCTCGAGCGTGCCGTCCGGCGCCCAGGCAGCAGGGACATAACCAGGGTAAGTGGCAACGGACTGGTGGTGGTAGCTCGGGATGACGACCTCTTGCCCGAGCAGAGCGCTCACCGTGGTGCCCTCAACGGTGCGCACGGAATGGGAGCCGTACACCCCAGGGGCAGGTGAGTGCTCTTCGTGCCCAACCACATCGGGGAGATGCTGGTGCAACGTCCCCCCCGCAGCCACAGCCATGACCTGCATGCCACGGCAGATACCCAGCACCGGCGTGTCCAGCTGTCGCGTGACCGCGGCCAGCGCCAGCTCGAAGGCATCGCGATCGGGACGCGCCTCCTGCACGCTCGGGTGCGGGTGCGCGGCATAGCGCCTGGGTTCGACGTCGACGCCGCCGGCGAGGATCAGTCCGTCCAGTCGCGAGACGACCGAGCGGGCCATCTCGGCGTCGGCGTCGACGCGAGGTGGGATCAGCACAGCGATCCCGCCGGCCCGCTCGACCTTGGTCACGTAGTTGTAGGGCAGCAACGCGTGAGGCATGCTCTCCCACACCCCGCGTACGGCGTCCTCGACGTAACACGTGATGCCGATGATGGGTCGAGAACTGTTGGCGTCCATAGCTTCTGGTGATCCCTGGATCACAACGGAGTGACGTAGGCGCCAGCGATCCCGCCGTCGACCATGAACTGCGCCGCCGTGATGAAACTCGACTCGTCGCTGGCGAGAAACAGCACAGCGCTGGCGATCTCATCAGGCTCGGCAAACCGGCCGACGGGGATGTGGACGAGGCGGCGCGCCGCCCGCTCAGGATCACTGGCGAACAGCTCTTGGAGCAGTGGGGTGTTGACCGGGCCGGGGCACAGGGCATTGACGCGCACACCCTCGCGAGCGAACTGCACGCCCAGCTCACGCGACATCGACAGCACCCCACCCTTGCTGGCCGTGTAGGAGATCTGCGATGTCGCAGCACCCAGGACCGCCACGAAGGACGCGGTATTGATGATCGAGCCCTTCTTCTGCTCAAGCATGTAGGGCAGGACCGCCTTGCAACAGAGGTAGACGCTGGTCAGGTTGACCTCCTGCACCCTGCGCCAGGCGGCGAGATCGGTGGTGAGGATCGAGTCGTCCTCCGGCGGTGAGATGCCCGCGTTGTTGAAGGCAATGTCGATGCTGCCGTACTTGTCCTTTGCTGTACGGCAGAGGGTCTCTACCTGCTCGGGGTTCGTGACGTCACAGTGGACAAACGCGCCGTCGATCTCCCGAGCGATCCGCGAGCCGTTGGCGTCGTCGACATCGCCGATCACAACCTTGGCGCCCTCAGCTGCGAACCGTCGGACCGTAGCCAGCCCGATACCGCTGCTGCCTCCTGTGACGACCGCGACCTTGCCTTCGATCCTGCCTGCCATGAGTGTGTCTGCCTTCCCTCTACGGATGCGGTTCTGTCAGGTGGTGCTATTCAACGGGTTCTCATCAACTGGTGGAGATGAAGACGTTCTTGACGTCCGTGAACGCATCGAGCGCATCGGGCCCGAGCTCGCGACCGATGCCGGACTGTTTGAAACCACCGAACGGTGTCGAATACCGAACGCTGCTGTGGGAGTTCACCGAGAGATTGCCTGCCTGTATGCCGCGCGAGACGCGCAGCGCACGCGCCACGTCTCGGGTCCAGATCGATCCGGACAGACCGTAGTCCGAGTCGTTGGCCTTGGCGATCGCGTCGGCCTCGTCCTCGAAGGGCAGCACGGCCACGACGGGGCCGAAGACCTCTTCGCGCCAAACTCGCTCCGAGGTGCTGCGCGCAAGGACCACGGTGGCGGGGTACCAGAAACCAGCTCCTGCGGGCGCCGCGCCGCGGAAGGCGACATCCACCGGCTCCGCAGAGTTCTCGACATACGAGCGCACCGTCTCCCGCTGACCCGGACTGATGAGGGGTCCCATCTGCGTGATGTCCTGTGTCGGGTCACCCACCACGACACTCTTGACGGCCTGTTCAAACAGTTCCATAAAGCGATCAAAGACGTTGCGCTGTACCAGAATTCGACTTCGTGCACAGCAGTCCTGACCTGCATTATCGAGGAAGGACATTGGAGCTGCCGCGGCCGCAACCTCGATATCAGCATCGTCGAATATGACATTGGCGCTCTTGCCGCCCAGTTCCAGGGTGATCCGCTTGACCTGGTCGGCCGCCCCCCGCATGATCCGCTGACCCACTGCCGTCGATCCTGTGAAGCAGATCTTTCGGACCACAGGGTGCGTCACGAACCGCTCACCGACCACCGACCCCTTTCCCGCAATGACGGTGAATACGCCTTCGGGGATGCCAGCCTCCAAGGCAAGCTCACCCAGCCGGATCGCCGTCAGCGGGGTGAGCTCGGCAGGTTTGAGGACTACCGTGTTGCCGGCAGCCAGCGCAGGCGCGAAACCCCAACCGGCGATCGGCATCGGAAAGTTCCACGGCACGATGATGCCAACCGTCCCGAGCGGCTCCTTGAACGTGACATCCAGTCCTCCAGCGACCGGAATCTGCCTGCCGAACAAGCGTTCTGGCGCTGCTGAGTAGTAGTTGAGGACGTCGCGGACGTTCCCCGCCTCCCAACGGGCGTTGCCGATCGTGTGTCCAGAGTTGCTGACCTCGAGCTGGGCCAGCTCCTCCAGATGAGAGTCAACGACCTCACTGAACCGACGCAGGAGCCGCCCACGATCGGCAGGCGCTACCGCGCGCCACGAAGGACTTGCGGCGTCAGCGCGGTCGATCGCCTCATCGGTCCGCTCAAGGTCGGGCTGCTCGATCCTGCGGACCAGCGCCTCGGTTGCCGGGTTGATGACGTCGTGCTCACCGGTCTGCGCCGGGTTCCTCTGCTCGTTCACAGCCGCTCAAACCCTCTGACTCGTTCCCAGTCGGTGACCACTGTGTTGAACGCCAGCAGCTCGACGTCTGCTGCATGGACGTAGTGCTCCACCACATCCTTGCCAAAAACCTGTTCAGCCACAGTCGATGCGGCGAAGAGGTCCCGAGCCTCCAGCAGGGTGGAGGGGACGCGTGGCTTGTCGGAGACGTAGGCATTGCCCTCGAAGGCCGGCTCAAGCGGCAGCTGCTCCTCGATGCCGTGTAGGCCACCTGCGAGCATCGCCGCGACAGCCAGGTAGGGGTTGACGTCACCGCCCGGCAGCCGGTTCTCGACGCGCAGCCCGGAGCCGCGACCGACCACACGCAAGGCACAGGTGCGGTTGTCCCGGCCCCATGCGATCGACGTCGGGGCAAAGGAACCGGGGGCAAAACGTTTGTAGGAGTTGATGTTTGGCGCATACAACAAGGTGAAATCGCGCATCGTGGCCAGGATGCCAGCCAGGAAGTGATCGAACATCTGGCTCTGGCCGCCGTTCCTGCTGTCATCGGCGAAGACCATGGTGCCGTCCTGCCCACGAAGTGAGAGGTGGATGTGGCAAGAGTTGCCCTCGCGCTGGTCGTACTTGGCCATGAAGGTCAGCGACTGGCCATGGGCCGCCGCGATCTCCTTGGCTGCGTTCTTGTAGACGCTGTGGTTGTCGCAGGTTCGGACGACCTCGTCGTACAGGAACGCGATCTCGTGCTGGCCCAGGTTGCACTCCCCCTTGGCGTTCTCGACCACAACGCCTGCGGCGTACATCTCGTTGCGGATATCGCGCAGCAACGGCTCGACCCTTGTTCCGCCCAGGATCGAGTAGTCGACGTTGTAGCGATTGGCGCCCGTGAGCCCCTGGTAGCGCCGGTCCCAGGCGGCGTCGTAGGAGTCCTCGAACACGATGAACTCGAGCTCGGTCCCGGCGATGGCCACACAACCAAGGTCCGCTGCTGCCGCAGCCTGGGACTTGAGCACGGAGCGCGGCGACGGGCGCACATGACCACTGCCGTCCATCCAGAGCAGGTCGCACTGCACCGTGGCTGAGTGGGGCTGGCCCGGTGTTCGGCGCAGCGTCGACATATCCAGCTCGAACAACATGTCACCGTAGCCACGTTCCCAGGAGCTGATGGCGTAGCCGTCGACCGTGTTCATCTCGACATCGACAGCCAGCAGGTAGTTGCATCCCTCCACGCCATGACCAAGCACATGGTCCAGGAAGAACTGCCCGTGGTTGCGCTTGCCCTGCAGACGTCCCTGCATGTCGGTGATCGCCGTGATGACCGTGTCGATGGAGCCCGACTCGATCTCGGCTCGCAGTTGCTCAATGGTCAGTGTCGGTGGGGAAGTCATACATCTCTCCTCGCGTTGAAGCTCGTCGTCCTTCTTCGTTCGTATCCGCTAGCCAAGAAGGCCCCGAAGCAACGCTGAGGTCGCATCGCAGTGCTCCTCCATGAACGCCCGGGCACCATCTTCGTCCCCGGCCAGCACTGCCGCGACTATGGCCTTGTGCTGGGCGTTCGAGTGGCTGATGTTGGCCGGTAGCACCGGGATCGCGGCCAGCAGCTCCTGGAGCGCTGACTGTGCACGGGTGACTGCCTCGATGAGCATGGGTGACCCGGACAACGTCGCGATGGCCAGGTGCAGCCTGGCATCAGCAACCCGATGCGCGGCGTTGTCCGACGCCGAGCAGACCTCCAGCTCGGATGCCGTGAGCCATGCACGCTGGTCCGCCGACAATGACCTTCCCGCGGCCAGGTAGGCGGCGCCTGGCTCGACGACCCGCCTGAAGTCCAAGGCATCGACCAACGACGCACCGTGGCGCACTCCCGTTCGGTTCTGGCCTATCTGGTCCTCACCCTGGTAGACCACGACGGTGCCGCCTCCTCGGCCGCGCCGCGTGGTGACCAGACCCGAGTCCCGAAGTGCCGCAATGGCTTCGCGCAGTGTCATCCGGCTGACGCCGAGACGCGCAGCGAGCTCGCGCTCAGGAGGTAGCCGCTCGCCATACGCGAACACACCCAGACGCACCGCAGTTGCCAGCTGCTCCACCGTGGACTCGAAGGCGTTGCCTCCCCTCAGCGGCCGCAGGACCGCGTCGGGCAGACGACTCACCGAACTCACGGATCCCACCGCCGTCAAAGGTTGAAGATCTCTTCAACGGGCTTGGTGTCATGCCCGGCCGGAACGTCCTTCATGAAGTGCTGGCGCCCGCCGATGAACCAGGAGGCCGTGGCGAAGACCAGGACCACCAGAACCGCGATCGGCGCATAGTTGAAGTTGTTCACGGTGATGGGGTTGGCCGTTGGGAGCATGAAGAGGATCACGATGAACCCCACCCACACGATGGCGATCCAGCCGATGGCCGCGCTGTACTTGCCCAGGTTCCACTCCCCTATCTGGAAGTCCGGGTTGAGCCGGCGCAGCAGGACCGGCGTGATGTACGCGATGTACAGCCCGATAACGGCGATGGAGGTGACCGCGAAGTATGCCGTGGTGCTCTTCAGCGCGGGGCTGGCCAGGATGAGTGAGCAGACCGTGCAGAGCCAGATGGAGTTGGTGGGCGTCCCGGTGCGGAGGTTGACCTTCGCCCACAGCTGCGAGCCGGGAAGCGCCCCGTCGCGCGAGAACGCGTAGGTCATCCGCGAGTTCGCCGTCACCGACGCCATGCCGCAGAAATACTGTGCGACCCCACAGATGAAGATGAGGAAGAGCCCCAGCTTGCTCCCGGCGGCGTCAACGAAGATCTGCGCCGCCGGAAGCCCGGTCGAGCTACCCAGCTCCGCGCTGTAGTTCTGGATCGCCGCGGTGACCGCCAGAAGCAGTACCCAACCGGCAATGATCGACACGACGACCGAGTTCACGATGCCCTTGGGTGCGTTGGTGGCGGCGCCGTGGGTCTCCTCGGCCACGTGGGCGGAAGCGTCGAACCCCGTGTAGGTGTACTGCGCCATCAACAAGCCGATGAGGAACACGTAGATGGGGTTGGCCCAGCCGTTGTGGTTCTCGTAGTGGAAGAACGTCCATGACAGCGTCTGGTGATGGTCCGGGATGAACGCGAGGACCGCGACGATGACGGCGACCCCGACGAGGTGCCACCAGGCGCTGATATCGGAGAGAAGCCTGACCAGGTTGACGCCAAAAGTGTTGAGCAGTCCATGGGACAGCAAGATGACGGCGTAGAGCAGGAACGTGTGGACCGCCGTCGCCTCCACGCCCCAGGCCAGGTTGGCAAAGGCAATCCAGGTCAGCGCCGCGCCGAAGTCGATCGCCGCGGTCACGGCGACCTCACCGAGGAAGTTGAACCATCCGACATACCAGGCCCAAACCGCCTTGTTTCGGCGAGCCAACCGACCGGTCCAGAAGTACAGACCGCCGGCGGTCGGGTAGACCGAGCAGATCTCGCCCATCGCCAGCGCGACACACAGGACGAAGACCCCGACCAGCGGCCACCCGATCGCGATCGCTATCGGACCGCCCGAGCTCATGGCGATGCCAAAGCTCGTGATGCATCCGGCCAGCACGGAGATGATCGAGAACGAGACGGCGAAGTTGGAGAACCCGCTCATTCCGCGGTGAAGCTCCTGCTTGTAGCCAAGCTCGGCCAGCCTGACCGCATCCTGGTCGAGCGCCGAGACAGCCGGGGGAACGCTCATGCTTCACCTCATCTACGTCGAACGGCAGACCATAAGTCGCCGAGAATTGTGGTGAGGTGATTAAAGTCACACAGAACGCCTCCCGTCAATGGTCTGTTCACAGACCATTGAGTTTTCTTCGGAGAAGCCCTAGACGAGGCGGGTGAGCCAACCTCGCGAGTCGGCAGTGCGTCCGTACTGAAGGTCGAGCAGCGTGTGACGGACCGAGCCGGTCACCGGCCCCACGCCACCGTCGGTGTCGTGATCGCCGATCATGACCTCGCCGCCCTCCCATGCCAGCCGCCCGACCGGTGTCACGACCGCCGCGGTACCGCAAGCGAACACCTCAGTGATCTCGCCGCTGGCCGCGCCATCACGCCACTCGTCGATGGAGATGCGACGTTCTTCCACCTTGAGGCCGAGGTCGACGGCCATCTCGATGATCGAGGAGCGCGTCACGCCTTCGAGGATCGTCCCGGTCAGCTCGGGGGTCACGACCGTGCCATCACCATGCACGAAGAAGAGGTTCATCCCGCCGAGCTCTTCGACCCACTTGTGCTCGACCGCGTCCAGGAACGCGACCTGGTCGCAGCCGTTGGCCTTGGCCTGGACCTGTGCGGCCAGGCTGGCGGCGTAGTTGCCCCCGCACTTGGCCGCGCCGGTGCCGCCTGGAGCGGCACGCGTGTAGTCGGTGGACAGCCAGATGGACACCGGCCGCAGCCCCCCGGCGAAGTAGGGACCCGCGGGCGAGGCGATGACGCAGTACGTCACCTCGGCCGCCGGCCGGACTCCCAGGAATGCCTCTGAGGCGAACATGAACGGGCGCAGATAAAGGCTCGTCTCTTCGGCATCACCCGAGGGAACCCACTTCTCGTCGGTCGAAACCAGTGCTCTGAGCGACTCGATGAAGTCAGCCACCGGCAGCTCCGGGAGAGCCAACCGCCTTGCGCTACGCGCGAATCGGGCCGCGTTGATCTCCGGGCGGAAGGTCCAGACCGAGTTGTCAGGGTGCCGGTAAGCCTTCATACCCTCGAAGATCTCCTGGCCGTAGTGCAGCACCGCCGCAGATGGGTCGAGCGACAACGGCCTGCGGGCCGTGACCTTCGCGTCATGCCAACCCTGATCGGTGGTCCAGGTCGCCAGGACCATGTGGTCGGTGAGCGTCTTGCCGAACCCCGGGTTGACAAGGGCGGCCTCGCGCAGGTCGTCCGGCAGTGCGTCGGAACGCGGCTCGACGGTGAACGAGAGTGCTGCCGGTGACATGGGTCCTCCAAGGACGTGCGCGTGTTATCTGCCCCAGCAGGCTACCGGGAGACGATTCGCCGCCCTCAGCGAAGGTCGGCAGCACTCGCGCTCAGCCTCCGATCAACCGACCAGATCGGCGATGGCGTCACCGATCTGGGACGTCGAACGAACCACGTTCCCCCGCGTGCTCAGGTCCGAGGCCACGGCCCGCTCGACCCTGCGCGCATCGTCCACGCGCCCGACATGCTCCAGGAGCATCGAGACGGACAGGATGGCTGCGGTCGGGTCGGCCTTGCCCTGTCCTGCGATATCGGGGGCAGAACCGTGAACCGGCTCGAACATGCTGGGAGACGTGCGCTCGGGATTGATGTTCCCGCTCGCGGCCAGGCCGATGCCACCGGCGATGGCCGCGGCGATATCGGTCACAATGTCGCCGAAGAGGTTGTCCGTCACGATCACGTCGAAACGACCAGGGTCGGTGACCATGAAGATCGTGGCCGCGTCCACGTGCAGGTATGCCGTTGTCACGCCAGGGAACTCGGCACCCACCTCATCGACCGTCCGGCGCCACAGGTCACCCGCGTTGACCAGGACGTTGTGCTTGTGGACGAGTGTCAGATGCTGGCGTTCGCGGGCCTGAGCTCGGACGAAAGCATCGCGAACGACGCGCTCCACGCCATACCGGGTGTTGATGCTGACCTCGGTGGCGATCTCTGCCGGCGAGCCAACCCGCAGCGCACCACCGTTGCCGACGTACGGGCCCTCCGTGCCCTCACGTACGACGACGAAGTCGATACCGTTGGGAGCCACGCGTTCGACCGCCAGCGGGCTTTGCACACCTGGATAGAGCCGGACAGGGCGCAGGTTGACGTACTGGTCGAGGGCGAAGCGAAGCCGCAGCAGCAGCCCGCGTTCCAGCACACCGCTCGGAACGTCCGGGTCGCCGACAGCGCCGAGCAGGATCGCGTCGTGTCCGCGTATCTCGGTCAGGACCGAGTCAGGCAGCGTCTCACCGGTGGCAAGCCAGCGGCGGGCCCCCAGGTCGTACTCGGTGGTGTTGACCGTGAGGCCGTGGACCTTGTGGCCGTTGCTCGGAGCGGCTGAGGTGATCGCGGAAAGGACCTTGAGTCCCTCGGCCACCACCTCGGGGCCGATGCCATCACCCCCGATGACTGCGATGTCCAGCGACTCATGTGCGTGCGCATCAACCATGCTGCTCAGCGTAGGAGCGGTCTTGCATTCTGGATCTTTCGTCTCACATGACGAACGGCGTCGGGATGATCCCCGACACCGTTCGTCGTCAGCCGCGGTGGCTCACTCGTCCGAGTGACCCTGGTCCCGCAGGTCCATGGACTCCTGCAACGCGCGGCGGACAACCTGTTCTTCTTCGCTCATGTCAATCACGTCCTATGCCCAGAAGTGCTGTCGCACAGAGGTATGGGGGGCTTGGCGGCAATCGGTTCATGCCGGTAAGCCAGTCAGCAGGGGTGCGGGGTCTCCGCGACGAGGTGCTGACTCAGAAGGTATCGCGACGGCGGGCAAGGGTGATCAGCCGCTGTTGCGTGGACCGAATATTACGGGGACGTCCAACTATCTGGGACGCAGTTCTCATAGATTGAGACGCCCCACACCGTGACTTCAGTCACCAAGATCGAGCTCAGGCGTCGAGGTCGACAACCCTGACGGTGGTCGCGTCGATCTCCTGGGAGAGCTCGGTCAGCACCGCCGGCGGGATCTGCGAGTCGACGGTGAGCACCACGAGGGCGTGGCCACCCGCCGCGTCTCGCGCTACCTGCATGCCCCCGATGTTGATCCCAGCCTCGCCGAGCACGCGCCCGAGGCTGCCCACCACACCCGGGCGGTCGGCATACGTGTAGAAGACCATGTGCTCGGAGATGGGAACCTCGAGGTCGAACTGGTTCACACCGACAATCTTCTCGATCATTCGCGGACCAGTGAGCGTGCCGGCGACGCTGATGACGCTGCCGTCAGCCAGGGTTCCGCGCAGGGTGGTGACGTTACGGAAGTCCGGGCTGTTCGGATCGGTCAGGAGGCGCACCTCACACCCTCGCTCCTGGGCCAGCAACGGGGCATTGACGTAGGACACCGACTGTTCGACGACGCCCTGGAAGAGGCCCTTGAGCGCGGCCAGCTTCCAGACACTGACGTCGTGCTGGGTGATCTCGCCCCTGACGTCGATGTCGAGCTGCGCCGGGACCGACCCCGCAAGTGCCGTGTAGATGCGACCGAGCTTCTCCACCAAGGCGATTCCGGGACGGACCTCCTCGGCGATGACGCCGCCCGAGACGTTCACGGCATCGGGGACCAGCTCACCCGCAAGCGCCAGCCGCACCGACCTGGCCACCGCGACACCAGCCTTTTCCTGGGCCTCTTCGGTCGACGCACCCAGGTGAGGGGTGACGACGACCGACTCGAACTCGAACAACGGAGACTCGGTGCACGGCTCCTTCGCCCACACGTCGATGCCGGCGCCGGCGACCCGACCTTCCCTGAGGGCATCGGCCAGCGCCTGCTCATCGATGATCCCGCCGCGGGCAGCATTGATGATGCGCACGGAGGGCTTGACCAGCTTGAGGGCTTCTTCGCCGATGAGCCCCAGAGTCTCCGGCGTCTTGGGCAGGTGGATGGTGATGAAGTCGCTCTCACGGAGCAGCTCGTCGAGGGGGACAAGCTTGACGCCGAGCTGTCCAGCGCGCGCCTGGCTCAGGTAGGGGTCGTAGGCGAGCAGCTTCACACCGAAGCCCGCCAGCCGCTCAGCGGTCAGGGCACCGATCCGACCGAGGCCGACGACTCCGACGGTCTTGTCGAGCAGCTCGACGCCGCCGTACTGGCTGCGCTTCCACTTACCGCCCTTGAGCGCCTGGTTGGCGGGTGCAATGTTACGGGCCGTGGCCAGCAGCAGGCCCACAGCCAGCTCAGCGGCAGAGGTGATGTTGGATGTCGGGGCGTTCACGACCATGACGCCGGCGACCGTTGCGGCCTTGACGTCCACGTTGTCCAGACCGACTCCCGCACGGGCGACGACCTTGAGCCTTTTGGCGGCAGCGAGCGCCTCCTGGTCGATGTTGGTGGCAGAGCGGATCAGCACGGCGTCGACGTCGACCAGGGCTGCCAGGAGCTCCTCGCGATTGGCGCCATCGCACCGCCGGATCTCGAAGTCAGGCCCGAGGGCGTCGATGGTCGCGGGCGAGAGCTCTTCGGCAATCAGGACAACGGGTTTGGTGTCAGTCAAGGCAACGGGATTGGTCACTGGACCTGTCCTTCACAGCTGGAGGGTCGGCCAGTCCATGTGTGCGGCCGGTCGGTGGGAGCAGATTCCTCGGCACCGCGTTGTGCCCGGGCATCAGTTTAGGGCGCGCCAGCCTGTCTGGGCGGTGTGAGCCCGCGATGTGGACCAACGGGTCCCGCGCGGTCAGGCCAGGGACCTGGCCAGGTCGCCGGCGCCGCCCGGGTAGAGCGGCCATTCGTGACCCGTGTCATCGACGGCACGCCACTCCACGAACATCGGCTCGCCGTTGTCCTGGAACCACCCACCCACCGGCGCGATGATGTCCGGATCAGCCATCTCACCGGCATACACGAACACGATCTCGTGACGCGTTGAGCAGGACGGCCATTGCCTTGGTGCGGATGTATGACCGATCGACAGGAGACATCCGCCTGTCGTATGCCGGGTGCAGACCCGTTCCGTGTTCAGCGGGCGGCGGAGCCCTCGACGTAGTCCGTGTCGGACGGCTTGATCCAGCTCATCAGGCCGCGCAGCTTGCGACCCGTCTCCTCGATCGGGTGGGCAGCTCCCTTGGCGCGCAACGCTGTGAACTCAGGGGCGCCCGCGTCCTGGTCGGCGATGAAGCGCTCAGCGAAAGCGCCGCTCTTGATATCCGCGAGCACGGCCCTCATGTTGTCCTTGACCCGCTCATCGATGACACGCGGACCCGAGACGTAGTCGCCGTACTCTGCCGTGTCGGAGACCGACCAGCGCTGTTTGGCGATGCCACCCTCAACCATCAGGTCAACGATCAGCTTGAGCTCGTGCAGGCACTCGAAGTACGCCACCTCGGGCTGGTAGCCAGCCTCGACCAGAGTCTCGAAGCCATACATGACCAGCTGCGACGCGCCACCGCACAGGACCGCCTGCTCGCCGAACAGGTCAGTCTCGGTCTCCTCGGTGAAGGTCGTCCTGATGCCGCCGGCACGCAGCCCACCGATCGCCCGGGCATAGGACTTGGCCAGATCCCAGGCCTTGCCGGTCTCGTCCTTCTCGACAGCGACGAGCACCGGGACGCCACGGCCGTCGACGTACTCACGGCGCACAAGGTGGCCTGGTCCCTTGGGGGCCACCATGGCGACATCAACACCGGACGGGGCCTGGATGTAACCGAAGCGGATGTTGAAGCCATGGGCAAAGAACAGCGCCGCACCCTGCTTGAGGTTCGGGGCGATCGACTCGGCATAGACGCTGCGCTGGACCTGGTCCGGGGTCAGGATCATGACGAGGTCAGATTCCTTGACCGCGTCGGCCACCGAGAGGACCGTCAGTCCCTCGTCCTGCGCCTTGGCCCTGGACCTGCTTCCCTCGGCCAGGCCGACCCGAACGTCCACGCCGGAGTCACGCAGGTTCAAGGCGTGGGCGTGGCCCTGACTGCCGTAGCCGATCACGGCAACCTTGCGCCCCTGGATCACGGACAGATCTGCATCGTCGTCATAGAACATTTCGGCCACGGTGGGCTCCTTCAGGTGTGTGATGCGGTTGCCTTGTACTTCGTTTGGGAATGCCTATCGAAACTGCTGTGCTCTCAAGCCGACCGCAGCGAGCGATCGATGATTGAGCGGCCTCCGCGACCGATAGCGACCATGCCGGAGTGCACGAGCTCCTTGATACCGAACGGCTCCAGGATGCGCAGCAGCGCCTCCAGCTTGTCGCTGTCGCCGGTAGCTTCGATGGTCACGGCGTCTGGTGCCACGTCAACGACCTTGGCCCGGAACAGCTGTGTGGTCTCAAGGATGTGAGAACGGGTCTGCATGTCGGCCCGGACCTTGACCATGAGGATCGCCCGCTGGACCGAGGCGGTGCGCTCCAGCTCAACGACCTTGAGCACCTCGACCAGCTTGTTGAGCTGTTTGGTGACCTGCTCGAGCGGCAGATCCTCGACGTCGACGACGACCGTCATTCGCGACACCTCGGGGTGCTCGGTCGGTCCGACCGCCAGGGAGTCGATGTTGAACCCCCGCCGCGAGAACAGGCCCGCGATACGGGTCAGGACGCCTGGCTTGTTCTCCACCAGGACTGACAGCGTGTGCTTGCTCATCTCAATCGCCCTTTCGGTGCACTGTTCCTGATGGCGAGGCTAAGACCCCGCTCCGCTCCTCGCTTCGCTTCGATGCTCACGGCGCCTAATCCTCGCGATCCCACACGGGCGTCAGACCGCGGGCAACCTGGATCTGGTCGTTGCTGACCCCGGACGGCACCATCGGCCACACCATCGCATCGCGGTGGACGACGAAGTCCAGCACGACAGGGACGTCGTTGACCTCCATCGCCGCCTTGATGGTCGCATCGACGTCGGCAGCCGAGTCACAGCGCAGTCCCATGCATCCGTAGGCCTCCGCCAGCTTGACGAAGTCCGGCACCCGAACCTGCTCGTGGCTGGTGTGAAGGTCGGTGTTGGAGTATCGCTCGTTGTAGAACAGGGTCTGCCACTGGCGGACCATGCCCAGGCTCGAGTTGTTGATGATCGCGACCTTGATCGGGATCTTGTTGATGACGCAGGTCGCCAGCTCCTGGTTGGTCATCTGGAAGCAGCCATCGCCGTCGATGGCCCAGACGGTGCGCTCTGGCTGGGCGACCTTGGCTCCCATGGCGGCCGGCACCGCGAAGCCCATCGTGCCCAGGCCACCGGAGTTGATCCAGCTGTTCGGCCGCTCGTACCGAACGAACTGTGCGGCCCACATCTGATGCTGGCCCACCCCTGCAACGAAGACCGACTCGGGTCCGCTGATGGCGCCGATGCGCTCGATGACGTACTGCGGCGACAGCGTCTCATCGTCATGAGGGGTGTAGCCCAGCGGGAAGGTGGCCTTCCACTGAGCGACCTGAACGCGCCAGTCCTCGTAGTCGGCCGGGCGAACCGCTTCGTTCTCGCCGCCGAGTGCAGCCACGAGATCGCTGATGACCTCCTTGCAGTCGCCCACGATCGGCACGTCGGCCAGGCGGTTCTTGGAGATCTCGGCCGGGTCGATGTCCGCATGGATGACCTTGGCGCCGGGGGCAAACGTCGACAGCTGACCGGTCACCCGATCGTCGAAGCGGGCGCCGAGCGTGATCAGCAGGTCGGACTTCTGCAGGGCCGTGACTGCAGCCACGCTGCCATGCATGCCCGGCATACCGAGGTTGAGCGGGTGGCTGTCGGGCACGGCGCCACGCGCCATCAACGTGGTGACAACAGGGATCTGGGTCAGGTCGACGAACTGAGCCAGCACTTCGCTGGCACGGGAGCGGATGACGCCCCCGCCCACATACAGCACCGGACGGCGGGCCTCCCGGATCAGCCGGGCCGCCTCCCGGATCTGTTTGCCGTGCGGCTTGGCCACGGGGCGATACCCGGGCAGGTCGAGCTTGGGTGGCCACACGAAGGTGGTCTCGGCCTGCAGCGCGTCCTTGCTGATGTCGACCAGAACCGGACCTGGCCGGCCGGTTGCGGCGATGTGGAAGGCCTCGGCGAGGGCCCGTGGGATGGCAGAGGCGTCGGTGATCAGGTAGTTGTGCTTGGTGATCGGCATCGTGATGCCGCGGATGTCAGCCTCCTGAAAGGCATCGGTACCAATCGATCGGGAGGTGACCTGACCGGTGATGGCGACGATGGGGACCGAGTCCATGTAGGCGTCCGCGATCGGGGTGACCAGGTTGGTCGCACCAGGGCCGCTGGTGGCCATGCAGACGCCGACCTTGCCGCTGACCGACGCATAGCCCTCAGCCGCGTGTCCGGCACCCTGCTCGTGACGCACGAGGATGTGCCGCACCTTGGTGGAGTCCAGCAGCGGGTCGTATGCCGGCAGGATCGCGCCGCCAGGGATGCCGAAGACGGTGTCGACGCCGAGGGCCTCGAGGGACATGACCAGGCTCTGCGCGCCGGTGACCTGAACCGCTGGGATCCGAGCAGCCGGGACCTTGGCAGCCGGAGAGTGGCCGGTGGGTCCGGATGGTTTGGGGGTCGAGCCAGGCCGGGGGGCCTTGCCTTCCGTCACTGTCGTCACCGCTTCCTGTCGAGCGCCTCTTCGGTCCGGTGGGACGATCGCGCCGGCGATCACGGACCTTCTGCATGAAAAAACCCCTCGGTCCGTGGGCGGACATGAGGGGCAGCGCACTGACTCAGGGGAGAGCCTGCGCGCTAGGGAAGTACGAGGAATCGAGCCACGACCCCACCGTGGAACACCTTGGTTGCCGTGTCAACAAGCGGGTGCGGGCGATCTCATCATCCGGACGGATTGTCCGACAAATGGACTGACCGCTGGGAGTATCAACCACAGACCGCTCCTCCTGCGGCGCTGCCCACAAGCTTGCGGTACTTGGCCAGGACACCGCGGGGGTACTTGGGAGCCGGCGGGGTGAATCCGACAGCGCGCTCGGCCATCGCCGCTGGCGTCACGTCGACGTCGAGCGTGCCTGCGGCGACGTCGAGACGGATCCGGTCACCGTCCCGGACGAACGCGATAGGCCCGCCGTCGACCGCCTCGGGAGCCACGTGCCCGACACACAGGCCCGTCGTGCCTCCGGAGAATCGACCGTCGGTCAACAACAGCACGTCCTTGCCGAGACCCGCGCCCTTGATGGCACCGGTGACCGCCAGCATCTCGCGCATCCCAGGCCCTCCCTTGGGTCCTTCATAGCGGATGACCACAGCGTCGCCGGCTTTCACAGAGCCGTTCGCGACGGCGTCCATCGCCGCACGCTCACCGTCGAAGACCCTTGCGCTGCCCTCGAATACGTCCGCGTCAAAGCCGGCAGACTTGACGACCGCTCCCTCGGGAGCCAGCGAACCACGCAAGATCGTCAGGCCCCCGGTCCTGTGGATCGGCTCGGACACGGCGCGCAGCACGAGACCATCGGGATCCGGCGGGCGCACGTCGGAGAGGTTCTCCGCGACGTTACGGCCCGTGACCGTCAGGCAGTCACCATGCAGCAGACCCGCGTCGAGCAAGGCCTTCATGACAACAGGGACTCCGCCGACCCGGTCGATGTCGGTCATGACGAACTGGCCGAACGGCTTGACGTCGGCCAGGTGCGGGACCGTGGCCCCGATCCGGGCAAAATCGTCCAGCGACAGCTCGACCTCAGCTTCGTTCGCGATCGCCAGAAGGTGCAGGACCGCGTTGGTCGAGCCGCCGAGGGCCATGACCACGGCGATGGCGTTCTCGAACGCCTCCTTGGTCATGATCTGTCGGGCCGTGATGCCTCGGCGCAGCAGCTCGACGACGGCCTCGCCAGACTTGCGGGCGAACCTGTCCCTGCGACGGTCGGTGGCCGGCGGCGCCGCGCTACCGGGCAGCGACATCCCGATCGCTTCTGCCACGCAGGCCATCGTGTTGGCGGTGTACATGCCACCGCAGGCCCCCTCGCCCGGGCAGATCGCACGTTCGATGGCGTCGACGTCGTCGCGGCTCATTCGGCCCGCTGCGCAAGCCCCGACGGCCTCGAAGGCGTCGATGATGGTGACCGTTCTCTCCGACCCGTCGCTCATCCTGGCGATTCCCGGAAGGATCGTCCCGGCATACAGGAAGACGCTCGCCAGATCGAGACGGGCAGCGGCCATCAGCATGCCCGGCAGCGACTTGTCGCAGCCGGCCAGCAGGACGGAGCCGTCGAGTCGCTCAGCCTGCATGACTGTCTCGACGGAGTCGGCGATGATCTCGCGGCTGACCAGCGAGAAGTGCATGCCCTCGTGGCCCATCGAGATGCCGTCGCTGACGCTGATGGTACCGAACTCCAGCGGGTAGCCGCCCGCGGCGTGCACGCCGTCCTTGACCGCTTTGGCGAGCCGGTCGAGGGACAGGTTGCAGGGAGTGATCTCGTTCCAGGAGCTGGCAACGCCGATCTGAGGCTTGACCCAGTCGTCGTCGCCCATTCCGACGGCACGGAGCATGCCACGGGCGGCCGCCTTCTCGAGCCCATCGGTGACGTCGCGGCTGCGCGGCTTGATGTCGGGCTGGCTGGAGGATGCGGTCGGACTCTGGGTCATGCCGGGATTCTATGACCCCGTCCACAGACTGAAACCTCGATCTCGCTCTGCGGACATCGCCACGTCTGGTTCAGCCTCGTGGGACGACGAGATCCTGAAGGTACGCCGTCCCGGGTGCCAGCGCCGCCCAGCGACCCTCGAACGCGAGAACTGCGAGGCCAGAGGTGGGGAAGCCCTGCGAAAGTCGTTGGGCGGCGTCGGTGGACCCGGCGCGGTCCCGAGCGAGCGCCGTTGCCAGCACGGGGATCCCTGGGGCGTGCCCGATCATCAGGACGGTGTTGACCGAGTCCGGAACCTCCCGCAATACGTCCATCAGGCTGGCCGCGTTGCCGTCGTAGATGCGCGTGTCAAAGCGGGCGTCCGTGACGGAGGCTCCGCCAGCACAGACCACGTCGAGGGTCTGGCGTGTTCGCTCGGAGGTCGAGCACAGTGCCAGGTCGACAACGCTCGACGGGAGCACTCCTGCTTGCACCGCATCACGCAACCACTCGCCCACGGCGCGGGCGTCCTTGCGTCCCCGGGGTGCCAGCTTGCGCTCGTGATCCGGCTTGCCCGGCGCTTGCTCGGCCTTTGCATGACGCAGTAGAAGCAGCGTGCGCTCGATCGTCGGCTTCGTCATGTCACGAGCATCTCCCGGATCCAGGGATCCGGCGAGTCAACCGCCGGCGAGTCAACCGCCGGCGATCGACGGGAGGATGTGGATCACGGCGCCGGAGCCGACCATGAGATCCAGACCGCCACGCCGGCGTACATCCTGGCCGTCGACGAACACGTTGACGTGCCGGCGCAAGTCGCCTGTCTCATCCCTGATCCGGGCGCCGATCAGGGGGCGTGTGACGAAGGCCGTGTCCAGGATCGTCCGCAGCAGGGCTGCCTCCCCGTCGATCGGCACCACGAGCTCGCCGGCACCATCGGCCAGCTCGCGCAGGACTGCCGGCAGGATGATCTGCACGCCGTCGCTCACCCGATCACGGCAGCCCGTACGCACAGGACATCAGGCAGCTGCTCGGCGATGCGCGCGAAGGTCTCGCCCTCGTCGCCGGAGGCGTAGACCTCACCATTGCGAGTGCCGAAGTAGATCCCGGCCGGCTCATGCGTGTCCGCGGCAGCGGCGTCACGCAGGACGCACGTATATGACGGCGCCGGCAGTCCAGCGGAGCACGTCACCCACGAGGCGCCGGCATCCGAGGAACGCTGGACCTGCAGCTGGCCGCCGGGCGGGACCCGCTCGCTGTCGGCAGTGACGGGGATCAGCCACAGGGTGTCGCCCCTTGACGGATGGGCAACGACGGTGAATCCGAAGTCGGTCGGCAGTCCGTCGGCGATCGAGATCCACGTGCCCCCGTTGTCGTCCGAGCGATAGACCCCATGGTGGTTCTGTGCGTACAGCCGTGCCGGTTTGGCGCTGTCACGGGCCACTTTGTGCACGCACTGTCCGAACTCCGGCCACGGGTCGGGCTGGTAGGGCGCCTTGATGCCGGTGTTGCTGGCGCTCCACGAGTCGCCGCGGTCCACGGTGCGATAGACGCCGCCAGTGCTCATCGCCACGAGCATCTCGGCCGAGTCGGTCGGGTCGGGCAAGATGGTGTGGATTGCGGCACCGCCGAACCCTGCGCCCCACTCCGGGCGGTGCGGGTGGTCCCACAGTCCCCGGACCAGGGAGAAGGTCTCGCCCTGGTCAGCGCTGCGCCACAGCGCCTGCGGTTCGGTGCTCGCCCACACCACATCGTCGTCATGCACGTCGGGCGTTATCTGCCAGACGCGCTCAACCGCGGCACCGGTGTCCTCAGGGAAGTGGATGGCGCCCTCGGGGGTCTCGTCCCAGGACCGTCCAAGATCATCACTGCGCATGATTGTCGGGCCCCAGTGCTCCGAGCGGACCCCGACGAGCAGCCGTGGTTGCTCACGACGGGTGTCAATGCCGATGCTGGGGACCTCACGCATCAGGAAGTGCGGGCCGTCCAGCGACCAGGTGTTCCGGTCGTTGCTCCGGGCCAGCCAGAGGCCCTTGCGCGTGCCGATGGCCACGAGTGTCTGCGTCATGCCTCAGAGTCTGTCGCCGACCACCGACAGGGGCAACGGTTATCCGGCATGCACCACGTTCCGCAGCGGACGCTCCCCCGCAAACGCGGCGATCTGCTCCCTCAACAGGGCAACGGCCCGGGGCACAAAAGCACTGGTTGCGCCGCCCACGTGCGGGCTGATGAGGACTCCGGGCGTCCGCCACAACGCGTTGGCCGCGGGCAGGGGTTCAGGGTCGGTGACGTCCAGGGCCGCCATGATCCGACCTGCCGAGGTCGCCTCGAGCAGCGCCTGGGTATCCACGACCTTGCCCCTGGAGACGTTGACCAGCAGCGCGCCATCGGGCATCGCCGCCAGGAAGTCCCGACCGACCAGACCGGTCGTCGCATCCGAGAGCGGCACGATCACGATGACTACGTCGTGCTCGGGCAGAAGTGATGGAAGCTCGTCCACGCCGTGTACCCAGGCCACGAGCCCGTCACCGACCCGAGCGCGCGAGGCCACCGCGGTGAGCGTCGCCTCAAACCCGCTGAGCCGGCGCGCGATCGCGACTCCGATCCCGCCGTACCCGAGGATGAGCACCTTCCTGTCGGCCAGGGAACGTCGGTAGCCAGTGGGCAACCACTGCGAACGCCCTTGCGCTGCAACGAATTCGGGTATGCCGCGCAGTGAGCTCAACGTGAGCGTCACCGCAAGCTCTGCCGTCGAGGCATCGTGGACACCGGACGCATTGGCGAGCTGAACCCCGGGAGGCAGCGCAGGAATGACGTTGTCGTAGCCGGCGGTCAGCAGCTGGACGACGCGCAGACCGGGCAGCTGGCCAAGCTGTTGCCACGCTGGGGACCCGAGATGGGGCGCCACCACGAACGAGAGCTCGTCCGGCCTCGGCGGCTCGCCTGACAGGTCCCAGGGCACCATCTCGACGCCGCCCATCGGTCCGACGTGGTCGATCCATTCACGGTTTGGAAGCGAGATCACAGGCATGTCTGGAAGGTAACGGGTGAGAATGTGGCATGAAGACACGGGTCTGGTGGACGGCGCTGATCGCGGCCGCAGTCGCGGCTGCCGCCACGGGTTGCGCCAGCGGGGACGACCGAGTCACGTTCCCGACGGCCTCGGCGCCCCTGCAGACCACTGCCTCACCTCCGGCCTCCACCGCCGCCACCCCCGCTGCTCCGTCAACCACCGCGCCCACACCCGCCACGCCTGCGACGCAGACCATCGCGACCGGGTTGCCTGTGCCGTGGGGGCTCGCGTTCCTCCCCGACGGCACGGCCCTGGTCACCCTGCGCGACCAGGGCGAGGTGCTGCACATCGCGGAAGGTGCCAAGCCGGTGTCGGTCGGGCGCGTACCCGGCGTGGTCCCCGACGGAGAGGGAGGACTGCTCGGTATCGCGATCTCCCCCGCCTTTGCATCGGACCGGACCGTGTTCGTCTACCTCACCTCGCGCGGCGACAACCGGGTGATGCGGATGACGTTCGACGGAATCGCCCTGACGCCGGGCCCGGTGATCGTCAAGGGCATCGCCAAGGCGGGCAACCACGACGGCGGCCGGTTGGCTTTTGGTCCTGACGGCTATCTCTACATCAGCACAGGAGACGCGGGCGCGCGCGACCCAGCACAGGACAAGGCGTCTTTGAGCGGCAAGATCCTGCGAGTGACAGCTGACGGCGCCCCCGCGCCCGGCAACCCTTTCCCGGGGTCGCCCATCTGGAGCCTGGGCCATCGCAACGTCCAGGGCTTGGCATGGGACAACGCCGGGACCATGTACGCCAGCGAGTTCGGGCAGAACACCTGGGACGAGCTGAACCGCATCGAGCCCGGGCGCAACTATGGCTGGCCGATCGTCGAGGGGATCGCCCATCGATCCGGTTTCGTCGACCCGATCCGTCAGTGGCCGACCGCTGACGCCTCACCAAGCGGGATCGCCGTGGGCGCCGACGGTGCCATCTACATGGCGGCCTTGCGTGGCGAGTCGCTGTGGCGCATCCCGTTGGACGGCAACGGAAACGTGGGAACCCCGAGGCGTCTTCTGCAAGGGAAGTACGGTCGGCTGCGCACGGTCGTGTCTGCGCCGGACGGACGGCTCTGGCTGGTCATGAGCAACACCTTCCGCGGGACCCTCCACCCCGGCGACGACCGGATCCTCGCGCTCCGCCTACCCGTTCGCTGAGGCCTCCGGGCACTTGAGGCCGGGCGGCCGGAGTAGGGTCTCCGGCCATGAGTGAACGCCAGCAGATTGATGCTCCCCGCCCGGACGTTGTTGAAGACGAAACTCGCGTTGCTCGAATCGCTCTGCGGTTCACGGCTTTCAGCGAGAAGTGGCTTCCGGACGCCTTCGGATTCGTCCTCGTCGGGACGGTGATCGTCCTCCTGCTCGGTCTGGTCACAGGGGAGCCCTTGCTGAAGGCGGCCCTGGACCCCGAAAAGCCCAAGGCGATGGGGCTGATCGACGCCTGGGGCGCCGGATTCTGGTCGCTCATCACCTTCACCCTGCAGATGTCCATGATCATCATCGGCGGGTATGCCGTGGCGTCCTCCGCGCCGGTCGCGCGGCTCATCGCCCGGATGGCGCTGATTCCCAAGACCCCGCGCACGGCAGTGGCGTTCGTCGCGGCGGTCTCGATGACGGCGTCGTACCTCAACTGGGCGTTCTCGCTCGTCTTCGCCGCGATCCTCGCCCGTGAGGTCGCGCGCAACGTTCCCCGCGCAGACTATCGGGCGCTCGGAGCCATGGCGTTCCTCGGCCTCGGAACCGTCTGGGCCCAAGGGCTGTCCGGGTCGGCCGCCCTGCAGGTGGCCAGCGCGTCCAGCAGCCCCAAGGCGGTGCAGGACGAGATCGTCAAACACGGATACGCCAACGGCCTGATCCCCTTGTCCGACACCATCTTCACGTGGCGGGCGCTGGTGGCAACGCTGCTGATCTTCTTGGTGGCAGTCGGCATGGCCTGGTTGATGGCGCCGCGAGGTGAACGGGCACGCTCTGCGGCGGATATGGGCATCGAGATCAAACCGCTGGTCGGCCCGGGCTCCAAACGCGAGGAGGGCCGTGAGACGGAGGGACCTCGACGCCCCGGTGACTGGCTGGAGCACTCGCCGGTCCTCACGATCGTCATTGTGGCCATCGGTTCGCTCTACCTGGTGCGGCACTTCACCGCCCAGGATGCCCTGGCATCCCTGGACCTCAACACCATCAACCTGATCCTGATTCTGCTCGCCCTGCTGCTGAACTGGCGTCCGTGGCGGATGGCCCGTGCCGTCCGCGAAGGCGCACCGGCGGTCAGCGGCGTCCTGCTGCAGTTCCCTCTCTACGGTGGCATCTTCGGGATGATCGCGTACACCGGGCTCTCCGAACGCATCGCCGGCTGGCTCGTCCAGGCGAGCAGCCAGTTCTTCTTCCCGCCGCTGATTGCGCTCTACTCAATGGTGCTCGGCGTCTTCGTGCCGAGCGGCGGCTCCAAGTGGGTCATCGAGGCTCCCTACGTCCTTTCCGCGGCACGCCAGCTGAATGTCGATGCGGGCTGGATGGTCGTCGTCTACGACCTCGGCGAGGCCAGCGCGAACCTGCTGCAGCCGTTCTGGATGCTGCCGGTCCTGGCGGTCCTGGGGCTCAAGGCTCGCGACATCATGGGCTACACCTTCGCCATGTGGCTGGTCTGCTTCCCGACTGCGCTCGTGGCCGTCACCTTGTTGGCACCGCACATCGGCGGTTGACCCGTTGAGGAGCCTGCGTGCCCTTTAGGAAGCTGACGGTCAAGAGGAGGGTTGCGGTGTGGCTCGCAGCCCCATAAAGGGAGCCCTCGAGCAGGGGCAAGAGCCACCCCGCAACCAGACGGATACGAAGGTCAGAGGCAGAGCTTCTCGAGAATCAGCTCACGAATCTTGGCCGCGTCGGCCTGACCCTTCATCTCCTTCATGACCTGACCGATCAACGCGCCGGCGGCCTGCAGCTTGCCGTCACGCACCTTGTCGGCAACGTCAGGGTTGGCCGCGATGACCGCGTCGACCGCGAACGACAGCGCCCCGTCGTCGCTGACCAATAGCAGCCCGCGCGCGTCTGCAACCGCCAGGGGTGAGCCTTCACCAGCGAGGACGGCGTCAAGCACCTGGCGGGCCATCGAGTCGTTGAGCCGGCCGGACCCGACCATGGTGTCCAGCTCGGCGACGTCATCGGGCGTCACACCGAAGTCCGCCAGATCGCGGCCCTCGGCACTGGCACGTCTGGCCAGCTCGCCCAGCCACCATTTACGCGCGCCGGCAGGCGTTGCACCGGCGGCCACGGACTCCTCGATCAGCATGACCGCGCCGGCGTTCATGACGTCGCGCATCTCCATATCGCTGTAGCCCCAGTCGTTCTGGAGCCTGCGTCGACGCTCGCCGGGGGGCTCGGGCATCGTGGCGCGGAGCTCTTCGACGCGCTCACGAGTCGGGGCGACCGGCACCAGATCGGGTTCGGGGAAGTATCGGTAGTCATCAGCATCAGACTTCACCCGACCGGATGTGGTGACTCCGGTGTCCTCATGCCAGTGCCTGGTCTCCTGAAGGATCGAGGCGCCACTGTTGAGCACCGCGGCGTGACGGGTCATCTCGTAGCGCACCGCCCGCTCGACCGACCGCAGCGAGTTGACGTTCTTGGTCTCGGTCCGGGTGCCCAGCGGGACGTCATTCTGGGCCGCAGGCTCCTCAGCCTTGGGACGTAGCGAGACGTTGGCGTCGCAGCGCAGCGAGCCCTGTTCCATACGGACGTCGCTGACCTTGAGGGCCTTGAGAAGGTCACGCAGCGCCGCGACGTAGGCTTTGGCCACCTCGGGTGCCCGATCCCCAGCGCCCACAAGGGGTTTGGTCACGATCTCGACGAGCGGGATGCCGGCCCGGTTGTAGTCGACGAGGCTGTGGTCCGCGCCGTGGATGCGTCCGGTCGCACCGCCGATGTGCAGCGACTTGCCGGTGTCCTCCTCCATGTGGGCGCGTTCGATGTCAACGCGGAAGGTCGACCCGTCTGCCACCTCCACGTCGAGGTAGCCCTCGAAGGCGATCGGCTCGTCGTACTGCGAGGTCTGGAAGTTCTTGGGCATGTCCGGGTAGAAGTAGTTCTTGCGGGCGAACCTGCACCATGTGGCGATCTCACAGTTGAGTGCCAGACCGATGCGGATTGCCGAGTCGACCGCTGCGGCGTTGACGACCGGCAGCGCCCCGGGCAGGCCCAGGCACACCGGACAGACCTGCGTATTCGGTTCGGCACCGAAGCCGGTCGCACATCCACAGAACATCTTGGTCGCAGTGTTGAGCTCAACGTGAACCTCGAGGCCCATCACCGGGTCGTACGTCTTGATGACCTCGGCATAGTCGACAACGGGGTCTGCCCCATTGGCTCCGGCGGCGGTGCTCATGAGCGGGCCTCCCGGCCGTTGGCGGTGGTCAACAGCTGGGGGGCCCGCGCGAGCAAGGGTCCGCCCCAGCGCCGGATGAGCGCTGCTTCGAGGGCGGCCCCGACGCCATACAGTCTCTCGTCCCTGGTCGCAGGGGCAAGGATCTGTATGCCGACCGGCAGGCCATCCTCGTCGGCCAGACCACTGGGCAGGGACATCCCGGGGATACCCGCCAGGTTGGCCGGGATCGTGGCAATGTCGTTGAGGTACATGGCAAGCGGGTCGTGGACCTTCTCGCCGATCTTGAACGCGGTGGTCGGCGTCGTGGGCGATACGAGCACGTCGGCCTTGTCGAACGCTGCCGCGAAGTCGCGCTGGATCAGTGTGCGGACCTTCTGGGCCGAGCCGTAGTAGGCGTCGTAGTAGCCGCTGGACAACGCATAGGTGCCAAGGATGATGCGGCGCTTGACCTCGTCGCCAAATCCGGCGTCGCGCGAAGCAGCCATCACCTGCTCGGCGCTGGGGTCGTCCACCCCTTCGGGCAGGACGCGCAGGCCGTAGCGCATGGCGTCGAACCTGGCCAGGTTCGAGGAGGCCTCGGCGGGCAGGATCAGGTAGTAGGTCGCGAGCGCGTACTCGAAGCTCGGGCAGGACACCTCGACGACCTCGGCGCCCGCATCGACGAGCAGCTGCACGGACTCCTCGAACCGCGCCCGGACGCCCTGCTGGTAGCCCTCGCCACCGAGCTCCTTGACGACACCGATCCGCATGCCCTTGACGTCGGCCCGACGAGCGGCCTCGACGACGGGCGGCACCGGCGCGTCGATGGAGGTGGAGTCCATCGGGTCGTAGCCACCAATGACCGAGTGCAGCAAGGCGGCATCGAGCACCGTGCGCGACACCGGGCCGGCCTGGTCAAGGCTGCTCGCCAGGGCGATCAGGCCGTAGCGCGAGACGCCGCCATAGGTCGGCTTGCACCCGACCGTGCCGGTCACCGCGGCTGGCTGACGGATCGACCCACCGGTGTCGGTTCCGATCGCGAGGGGCGCCTGATAGGACGCGACGGCAGCCGCCGAACCGCCGCCGGACCCCCCAGGGATGCGCTCGAGGTCCCACGGGTTGTGCGACGGGCCGAACGCCGAGTGCTCGGTCGAGGAGCCCATCGCAAACTCGTCCATGTTGGTCTTGCCCAGGATTGGCATACCGGCGTCCTTGAGCTTCGCCACGACCGTGGCGTCATAGGGCGGGATCCAGCCTTCGAGGATCCGGGAGCCGGCAGTGGTAGGCAGGCCCTTCGTGGTGGCGATGTCCTTCACCGCGATCGGCACCCCGGCCAGGATGTGAAGACCCTCGCCCGCAGCCCGACGACGGTCGATGTCGCGGGCCGTAGCAAGCGCGCCCTCGGCATCGACGTGCAAGAACGCATGGACCGCACCATCAACAGCGGCGATTCGGTCCAGATGGGCTTGGGTGGCCTCGACCGCGCTGATCTCCTTGCGGTACAAGCGATCCGCGAGCTCGGCGGCGCTGGCGCGGGTGATGTCGGAAGTCACATTTGAACCTTTGCTCGGAGGACTCGAGTTGTTGAAGTGCCTGAAATGCTCGAAGAACGGTTTGGGTGGCGGCGGACGCCCGGTCGGGTCAGTCCTCGTCCAGGATCCGCGGGACGGAGAATCGCTGCTGCTCGGAGGCGGGCGCACCCGCAAGCGCCTCCTCGGCCGTCAGACTCGGGCGCACGACGTCGGGCCGCGTCACGTTGGTCAGCGGCAGCGGGTGCGACGTCGGTGGGACGTCGTCGGTGGCCACCTGATTCACGCGGGCGACGGACTCGAGAATGATGGCGAGCTCGCCGGCCATCTTGTCCAGCTCGGCGTCACTGAGATCGATGCGCGCGAGCATGGCGAGATGGGCGACATCGTCGCGGGAGATTGCGGACATGCCCTGAAGTCTAGTGGGGTGTCACGGGTCGTCTCGGGCTGTATGCCGCGTGCTCAGTCACCCCCGACACACCGCTCCCGCTCGTGCGCGACCCATGGTGGCCCTGATGGGCGCGCGGGACATGCTGGATGAATCGTCGAGACCCAGAACCGTGCGGCGAGCCCATCGCCTCTGAGCTGAGGTCTTGCCGGCTTGGCTCAGAGTCGGGTATGTGGGTATTCGGCGGAACGGCCTTGGAACGAGTGGATCTTGGGGTTCTGCACGACCCCGGCGCGGATCTCGATCGCCATCCGGATGGTCCGATCCCCGTCCCACGCCGAGGGGCCGTCCATCACCGTGCGCAGGTAGGGGATCAGAGCCTCGCTGATGCCCCAGGTCGCGCTGTTCCACAGATAGGTCGGGCTGTGATCCACGCCGTAGTAGGCGACACCGTCGCCCACCGTCAGCATCGGCTCCTCGAAACTCGTTGGCCGCGCGCAGGCGAACCCCATGCCCAAGTCGCAGGACACGTCGACGATCAGGCTGCCGGGAGCGAACTCCGCGAGTTCCGCGTCCGAGACGAACATCAGTGGCGCGTCGGTGTCCTGAAGCACGCAGTTGACCACGATGTCGTACCGGGCGAGGAACGCGGCCGTGGACACATGGCCTGAGTCCGTTTGGACCGTTGTGCGACTGGGATTGGCCTCGGTGCGGCTCAGATGGTCGAGCACGACGGACGGGACCGGTGAGGCAACCGCTGTGACGTCGCGCATCGTGAGCACCGTGACGTCGTGGACGCCGAGCGACTTCAGCGCAGTGATAGCACCTCGAGCCGTGTTCCCGAAGCCTATGACGACACCCGTGAGAGGTCGGCCGTAGTGACCGGTTGAGCCGACCAGGGTCAGGGCGTGCAGCACCGAGGAGTAGCCCGCCAGCTCGTTGTTCATATGGAACACGTGGACGACGAAATCCCCCGACGGAGTCCAGCGGTTCATCGCCTCCCAGGCTATGAGCGTCAACCGCTTGTCGATGCAGATCTGCGTGAGCTGGGGATCTTGGACGGCGTGTGGCCAACCCCAGAGCACCTGTCCGTCGCGAAGGCTGGCCATATCGTCCAGGGTGGGCTTGGGCAGCAGCACCACGTCGCTGGTCGCGATGATCTCCTCACGCGAACGAACACCCGCGACCTGGTTGGCGAGATGCTTGTCAGAGACGCCGAAGCGGTCGCCGTAGCCTCGCTCGAGGACGATCCGCGTCCGCAGGTCGGCGTCGATCCGGTCGAAGTGTTGCGGATGGATCGGCAGCCTGAACTCGTTCTCCTTGCTCGAGGTGGCAAGCACGCCGAGACTGAGCTGATCCATGAGCCTCCTGTCGGTTGACGCGGCCACCATCCGCCCCGCCCGCTATCCGCCGCGCGGATTTCTCCGCAGCCTAGATCAGCACCGCGCCATCCGGCCATCCCCGCGCCGTCCCGCGACTACCCATGGCGGAGCTCAGGCGTCAGGACTCCCTGACTCAAGCAGGTCGCGGAAGCCAACCTCGTCAAGGATCACCAGACCAAGCTCTCGCGCCTTGTCCGCCTTGGACCCGGCGCTCTCCCCCACCACCACGAAGTCGGTCTTCTTCGACACGGTTCCGGCTGCCTTCCCACCGCGGGACAGGATGGCTTCCTTGGCCTCGTCTCGAGAGAATCCCTCCAACGAGCCGGTGACGACGATCGTCAGCCCAGCCAGGGTCTTGGGCCGTGACTCATCGACCTCATCGGCCATGCGCACCCCGGCAGCGGCCCACTTGTCGAGGATGGCCATGTGCCAGTCCACGCCAAACCAGTCCTCGACCGACTCGGCTATCACCGGGCCGACGCCCTCGACGCCGGAGAGCTCGTCCAGAGATGCAGCGCGGATCGAGTCCATCGAGCCGAAGTGCCCGGCCAGCGCGCGGGCAGCCGTGGGGCCGACGTGGCGGATCGAGAGGGCGACGAGGACCCGCCACAGTGACTGCCCCTTGGCGGTGGCCAGGTTGTCGATCAGCTTCGCACCGTTGGCCGAGAGCACCCGACCGTCGACGACAGCGTCCTGCGGATCGGACTTCTTGGCGGCCCGGGTGTAGAGCGGCACCGTGATGAGCCGCGCCAC
>DATCNE010000100.1:0-3167 GCA_036565395.1 Dermatophilaceae bacterium | reverse complement strand
CACCTGCCAACGCTGCGAGCCGCCCTCCAGCGGCATGTCGCCGAGCAGACTGTCGGTGCCGACCGTCATGATGAAACCGTGAACGCAGCCTGATGATCATCGGGCCGCCACCGAAGTTCCACGGAACTCGGGACATTCTCTGCGATTGCGCCCGAGGAGCGGCGGTCCTCTCCGGCGACCACAAGCGAAACGAGAGCTGCCGCCGGGACCAGCACCGGCAGCACCACAAGGAGAAGATCGAGCGTGACCCAGACCGTCCACCCACTCGGTCCTTGAAGCCTGGCGTCAATGTGACTCCCGTGCATCATCGTTGAGAACACCGTGAGCACAACGGCGGCCGCGATTCCCGCAACCGTTAAACGGCGCCGAGGGAAGGGGCTCACATTTACGGTCATTTCCCGATGGTCTCAGATCGCACGAAAATGCCGCGACGGGTGCGAAGGTGCCGACATCCGGTCGTGTCCAGATCGCTTCACAAGGATCAACAGCGTGTATCCGCCAACTGGGACATGGTGAACCATGGCTCTATGAGTGCCCGTCACTGCGCGCTCAGCGTTGAATTCCTCGCGTCCCTACCCCTGCACGGGCAGCCCCGGTGCCTCAGGGCGCATGGGGTGCCACGACCCGCCACGGTGTGCTAACCACCACTGGCCGATGCGGTGGAAGTCCCTCTCGAACTCAGCACGGCCGGAGCCCCACACTGTCAGCCTCGGTGCTAGCAGCGTCACCGCTTCTCCGCTCTCGAGGATTAACTGCACGCGCCACGCACCGCTGACTCGGAGTACTGCTTGCACTTCCGGCCAAGGAACAATCCGGCGGCGGACTCTGCGAACGATGGCAGATTCTGATGTCAGGTCAACGCCCCGAGTCCGGATCCACAACCCTCCTGCAACCCATAGGCAACCGGCAAAAAGCCAGCCCACAGCCAACACGGGCCAACCGAACATCACCTGGGCAGTAGCAAACACGAAGCAGAAACCTCCAACTATGACCATCCACATCCAGGAGCTGCGAGGGTTGCGGATCTTGACAGCCGCCTCGGCCGCGCCATGCTCGACGGTCATCGATGTCTCGTTTCCTGAAGTCCGTTGGTGACGCGCCCGTGCTCGCTCGTCCACAGGCGAAGCGTATCTAAAGCAGAGGGCTGAAGGGCCGAGTTACTTCACCGCCAACGACGGACGTCTGCGGCACACACCTTTGTGGAGGAGCTCGAAGGCTGTCTTCGTCGTTTGAAGGCACTCATTTGCCGCGATGTTTGCGAGCCTCAGTCCCCGACCGAGTGAAGAACTGATCCGTCAATTTGGCAGCCGTGGGCCGAAAGTGTTTGGAGCCTGAGTAGGCCTCGCCGCTCCGGACCGTCTCCACCCAGGGCCAGGAGGCTTCCGACCTCGTCCCGAATAGCGGCCATGTCGGACGAGCCGAATTCCACGTCACCTTCGGGGTCGATGCGACTAAGTAGCAGGAGGGCCGGGCTGAACGGCAAGAGCCGGTCAAAGTCGCCTGCGGCGTTGAACTCGCCTCCACTTGGGTCAGGCAAGACGACGACTTGCCCATTGACCTCAAGCGTGACCACAACGCCCATACCGAGCAGTATCGCAACATCCGCTTCTGCCGCGTGCAGGACGGCTACGCTCGTCCGACTCTGCCGAGGATGGCGCGTCCCAAAGTGCTGAAGACCCTTCCATGGTGTTCAGTGGGATCTCGCGAACGCGTTGAGCGCGGGGACAGGGAAACGGGGGAACAGGTGGTTAGCCGAAACGCGGTGATGAACTCGCGGCTTATCAGTTGGGCAGGTGTGTTCCTGGCGGTTGTGGCCCTGTTTTGGCTCCGGTGGTCGGGCGTCAACTCGGGCAACTGGGCTGATCTGGATGTCTACGCCCGAGGCGCGCAGGCCATCGTGGCCGGGGCGCCTCTCTACGAACCACAGGCCGGCGTATTGCCATTCACCTACTCACCATTCGCGGCAGTGTTCTTCACCCCGTTACATCTCTTGAACTCCACGGGTGCGCGCTGGGTTTTCACCCTCGGTTCGCTGGTCAGCTACCTGGTCGCGGCCGGGGTCATCGGCTGGCGGTTGCGACTGCCGGGCAGGCACTTGGCGTTGGTGGCCCTGGCCGGAATGGCGTTGGAGCCGTTCGTGCGGACCATGCTGCTCGGTCAGGTGAACCTGTACCTCATGGCGGCCGTGGTGGTCGACTGCCTCGTGATCAGGTCGTCTTACCGGGGATGGCTGGTCGGCCTGGCTGCCGGCATCAAGGTCGTTCCCGGCGTGTTCGTTCTGTACTTCGTGCTCCAGCGAGACTGGCGCTCAGCACTGCGCGCGGCCTGTGGCTTCTTGGTGACCGTTGCCATCGGGGCAATCGTGGCGCCACAGGACTCACTGCGGTATTGGACCGGTGGCCTCTTCGGGATATCTCACTGGGGGCCGATAGCGGTCGTCGATGGCAAGAACCAATCGCTGATCGGTCAACTTGCGCGAATCTCACATAACCCGTCGCCCTTGATGGTGACGGCGCTGGTCTTGGCTGCATCGGGCTTGGTGCTCGGGATTGCGGCCGCCCGCCGGCAACTTCGGATCGGTGACGACGTGGCCGCGCTGACGGCGGTCGCCGTCGGGGGTCTCCTGGCTTCTCCGCTGTCATGGACCCATCACTGGGTATGGGCCGTGCCGGCAATCATGGTCCTGGTCTCACGGAGGCATTGGGTGACGGCCTGGCTGTTGGGGCTGGTCTTCGCCGCCGGCTCCGCGCGGGGGGTAGCCCTTCAGCCATCGCAAGAGTCGCTCACCCTCCTGCAACAGATGGCATCTGCCACCTACGTCGCGGCAGGCACGGGTCTCTTGGTTATCTGGGCGTTTGGCTCCGGCGGAAACCACAGCGCACCGACTCCACCGCCGAACGAGACGGCGCGTGATGCGTCATCTTGCGCGCTCGTGGAGACGTTGCGCGATCGTCCGACGATCGCTACCAAATGATGAGTGTGGTGCCCGAGGTCCATGCCCAACGTCTTTCTATGCCGTCGAGCGGTACACGCGGACTGCCGATGAGCGAGCTCTTGGACTTGTCAGCTGCGCGGGGTGCCCATCTCGCTGATCTCGTTGGCCCTCGGAACGCCCGTGAAGGCGCGCATGGCAGCTCCGCCGTCGACGACGACGGCTTCGTCAGCTC